>VAZG01000035.1 GCA_005885285.1 Alphaproteobacteria bacterium
GACCTTACTCTACGGGGATGGCATTATCAAACCGCGGTCGAGCACCGTCAACCGCTTGCGCAATAGCGATTATCGCGACAATTAACCGCGACGCGGCCCGCCATCACGAGGGAATAAATCGCGCCGCCGATGGGCATCGATGGCCGGCGCTCGGCCGCCGGTTCCGTGGGCGCATCTGCGATCGATAATGTGATAGGCCTCACATCTAGACGCCGTCATGTCACGCGCCTGATATGCGGCGCGCGCGTTTGACCTTTACCGATGGCAATGGCTTGGTGCGCCCATCGATCGACCGACCAACAACCAGAAGAGAAACCGATGGGAAACGCCTACGAAATCTATGCCGTCCGCTATGCGACGATGCCGCGCACGCCCCACATGAATTTTCTGATGCCCGATCCGCACGAGACGAGCGCGCAAGATCTCGATTATTTTGTCTGGCTGATTCGCGGGGCGGGCCGCCAGATCCTGGTCGACACCGGCTTCAATGCGGAAGAGGCGAAATTGCGCGCCCGCAAGCTGACGCTCAATCCGGTTGATGCACTCGAGCGCTTCGGTGTTGCGGCCGACGGCATCAGGGATATCGTGGTCACGCATCTGCATTACGACCATGCCGGCAATCTCGATCGCTTTCCCAATGCGCGGTTTCATCTGCAGGAGCGCGAAATGAGCTATGCGACCGGACGCTGCATGTGCACCGGCCTGTTGCGCCATCCGTTCTCGGTCGAGCACGTCACGCTGATGGTGCGCCACGTCTATGGCGAACGCGTCACGTTTCATTCCGGCGACGGCGAGGTCGCACCCGGCGTGACTCTGCATCGGGTCGGCGGCCACTCCGACGGACTGCAGGTGGTGCGGGTCGAGACCGCGCGCGGCCCCGTGGTGCTGGCGTCCGATGCCGCGCATTATTACGCCAATCTGCATCGGAAGAGCCCGTTTCCGATCGTCTACAATGTCGGCGACATGGCGCGGGGCTGGGAAATCGTCGAGCGTCTTGCCGGCCATCCGGATCGCTTCATCCCCGGGCACGATCCGATTGTGTGCGAGATCTACCCGCGCGCCAGCGACAAGGTCGATGCGTTCGCGCTGCATCTGCAGCCATCACGTTCGTTCGCGAAGTAGCAAAGCGTATCTTTCGTCATTCCGAGGCACGACGAAGTCGCGAGCCCGGATCCATAACCACCATCCTGAGTATGGATTCCGGGCCTGCGCCAAGGGGCACATCCACGATGTGCAATTGCACATCGGGGAATGACGAATTGAGAAAGTCCCGCTAATACGCCTCCTTCGCGTCTGCCTCCTGGCGGGTCTGCACGAGATCGAGGCTCTTCTCGATCTTGCCGAACAGGCAAGCAAGCTCCTTGCGCTCCTGCGCGGTGAGGCAAGAAAGAATCTCCCGCTCCTTGTGCAACAGGCGAGGGATCAGCTCTTGGTACAGCGTCTTGCCCTCCTTTGTCAGGCGCAGACGAAATTCGCGGCGGTCGTGCGCATTCTCGACGCGCTCCACGATCTGCCGCTGCATCAGCGTCATGACCGCGCGGCTGATGGTCGATTTATGCGTCCGGGTGCAGTCGGAAATATATTGCGCGCTGCAGGCATCGTTGCGGAAGCCAAGCGTCGCCAGCACCCGCCATTCCGGAATGTCCAGCCCATAGCGCTCCTGATACTCGCCCGACAGCGCCATGCTGACCTCGGCGGCCAGCCGGTTCAGGCGGAAAGGCATAAAGCGGAAAAGATCAAGTCTCGCGCTCTTTTTGGACGCGCTTTCGCGCGAACCGATAGCCGCCGCAGTTCGCGTCCGGGATATGTTTTCGCGTGAAGGCGCTCTTGGCAAAATCGTTCCAATTTAAGTTGACGGCGGGGCCGGCAGGGCGTTTAAGATAGTTGCAGATGCGACTAATGTAGCAGACGTGACATCCGCCGACCAGAGCCAGGGTTAAACGCATGGCGCAGGCCAAAACCCAGTTCGGCTATCGCCGTCATCCCGATCAGGATCACGCGGGCGCCAATGTCGCCGAATATCCGGTCGTGGTGGTAGGCGCCGGACCCGTGGGGCTGTCGCTCGCGATCGACCTGGCGCAGCGCGGCCAAGGCGTCGTCCTGCTCGATGATGCCGACCGGATCGGCGAGGGGTCGCGCGCGATCTGCTTTTCCAAACGCTCGCTTGAATTCTGGGATCGGCTCGGCGTCGGCCAGCGCATGGTCGACAAGGGCGTCGTGTGGAGCGTCGGCAAGATCTTTCACGGCAATTCACAGCTCTATCAGTTCAATCTATTGCCGGAACAGGGCCACCGGCGCCCTGCCTTCATCAACCTGCAGCAATTCTACGCCGAGGCCTATCTGGTCGATCGGGTCGAGGAGTTGCCGGCAATCGATCTGCGCTGGCGCAACAAGGTAGTCGGGCTCGAGCAGCGCAACGATGATGTCGCGCTGACGATCGCGACGCCGGATGGCCACTACCGCCTGCACGCCAACTTTGTCGTCGCCTGCGACGGCGCTCGCTCGTCCTTGCGCCAGATGGTGGGCGCGGAATTCGTCGGCCAAATGTTCGAGGATCAGTTCCTGATCGCCGATGTCAGGATGGCTGCGGAATTTCCGACGGAACGCTGGTTCTGGTTCGATCCGCCGTTTCATGCCGGGCGGTCGGCGCTGCTGCACAAGCAGCCTGACGATATCTGGCGCATCGACCTGCAGCTCAACCGCTATGCGGATCCTGCGGCCGAGAAATTGCCGGAGAATGTGCGTCCGCGCCTCGCGCGCATGCTCGGCCACGACAAGTTCGATTTCGAATGGATCTCGCTCTACAAATTCCAGTGTCGCCGCATGGACCGTTTCATCCACGGCCGCGTGATTTTCGCCGGTGACGCCGCGCACCAGGTCTCTCCGTTCGGCGCACGTGGTGCCAATTCCGGACTAGAGGACGCCGAGAATCTTTCGTGGAAGCTCGATCGCGTGCTGCGAAGACTATCGCCGCAAAGCTTGCTTGAAAGCTATCACGCCGAGCGTAGCGCTGCTGCGGACGAGAACATCCGGGAATCGACCCGCTCGACCGACTTCATGGCGCCCAACTCTCATCAGGAGGCCCGGCTGCGCAAGGCCGTACTATCGCTCGCCAGGGAAACCGAGTTCGGCAAACGCATGGTCAATGCCGGACGGTTGTCGGTGCCTTCGGTCTATGAGACGCCACTGTCAACGGCGGATGGCGATGCCTGGGCCGGCGGCCCGCGGCCCGGCACGTCGATGCCGGACGCGCCGTTATCGGCGCGACTAGGCGATCGCGTGTTTCTGACCGAAGCCTTCATCAGACAGGGAACCGGCTTCACGTTGCTGGAGTTTGGCAATGGCGCAGCGACCGAGGCGCCCAAAGGGCCAGGGGTGATCCGGATCGGCGGCGAGGATGGTTTTCGCGATACCGAAGGGCTCGCCGGCGCACGCTATGATGCCGCGCCCGGAACCGCATATCTATTGCGACCGGACGGGTATGTCGCGGCGCGCTTCCGGCATCCGACCCGCGCTGCAGTGGATGCGGCGCTGGCGCGCGCATCCGGCCTAAACTGAGGATTTTTCGTCATGGCATTATCCACCAGTTCGAATTTTACCAAGCCGGACGACGCGTTCCGCGCCGTCGTCGAGGCGCATCGTGGCTTGAACGACGAGCAGAGCGCCGATCTCGACGCCGCCCTGGTTCTCATCCTTGCCAATCACATCGGCGACCTCGACGTGCTGCGCGAGGCGATCGATCTGGCGAAGCGGCGGATGATCGACGCCGGCCAGCAACAAACGCAGCAGCAACAATAATAAGTACGAACATGCCCCAAGGCGTCATTGCGAGCGAAGCGAAGCAATCCATAGAGCCAGCGCTGGATTGCTTCGTCGCGTTGCTCCTCGCAATGACGGGATAGAGTCAAGGTAACCGCGAGGGATGAATTAATGGCCAAGGGTTTCGCGTCCACGACCGACGTGGCGGAGAAGAAGGTGACCTTCTCCGAGATCGGCACCGATCTCTATGCCTTCACCGCCGAGGGCGATCCGAACTCCGCTGTGATCGTCGGCGACGACGGCTGCATCGTGTTCGACGCCCAGGCGACGCCGGCGATGGCCAACAAGGTGATCGAGCGGGTACGCACCGTCACCGACAAGCCGATCAAATATGTGGTGCTGTCGCATTATCATGCGGTGCGCGTATTGGGCGCGTCGGCCTACAAGGCGCAGGCGATCATCGCCTCGCAGGAAACCTACCGGCTGGTCGAAGAGCGCGGCCAGCAGGACTGGGATTCCGAATATGGCCGCTTTCCGCGCCTGTTCCAGGATGCCTCGAGCATCCCCGGCCTGACCTGGCCGACGCTGACCTTCGAAGGCGAGATGTCGATCTATCTCGGAAAGCGCGAGGTGCGGCTGATGCAGCTTGGCGCGGGGCATACCTCAGGCGATATCGTGGCCTGGGTGCCGGATGCGCAAGTGATGTTCTCCGGCGATCTCATCGAATATCACTCCGCTTGCTATTGCGGCGACGCGCATTTGCGCGAGTGGCCGGCGACGTTGAACGAAATCCGCGCCTTTAATCCCAAGGCGATCGCGCCGGGCCGCGGCGATGCGCTCAAGGGCCTCTCGACAGCGCGCGAGGCGATCGCGATGACGCGTGATTTCGTCACCACGCTTTATGGCGCCGCCGAGGCGTCGGTCGCCAAGGGCCGCAACCTCAAGGACACGATGGCGGCGACGCGCGAAGTAATGGACCCGAAATTTTCAAGTTTTGCGATCTACGAGCACTGCCTGCCGTTCAATGTCTCGCGCGCATTCGACGAGGCGTCCGGGATCGACGACCCCGTGATCTGGACCGACAAGCGTGACCGGGAAATGTGGGCCGCCCTGCAAGGAGGATGACCATGAATATCAACACCGCCCCTGACGCGATCTCGGGAAGATCCGCCAATATCACGCCGGGCTACATGTCCGGCTTCGGCAACGGCTTTGAAACGGAAGCACTGCCCGGCGCATTGCCGATCGGGCGCAACTCGCCGCAGCGCTGCGCTTACGGGCTCTATGCCGAGCAGCTTTCCGGCTCGCCCTTTACTGCGCCGCGCGGTGCCAACGAGCGCTCCTGGCTTTATCGTATCCGCCCTTCGGTGAAACATTCCGGGCGCTTCACCAAGGTCGACGCCGGGCTGTGGCGAACCGCGCCGTGCCATGAATATGAGTTGCCGATCGCGCAACTGCGCTGGGACCCAACGCCGATTCCGAAACAGGACATGACCTTCCTGCAGGGCGTGCAGACCATGACCACGGCAGGTGATGCCAACACGCAAGGCGGCATGGCCGCGCATGTCTATCTCATCACCAAATCGATGGTCGATCAGCACTTCTACAACGCCGATGGCGAGATGCTGTTCGTGCCGCAGCAGGGCAATCTGCGTTTCGTCACCGAATTTGGCCGCATCGATGCCGAGCCCGGCGAGATCGTGGTGATCCCGCGCGGCGTGAAATTCCGCATCGAGATTCCGTCTGGCCCGGCGCGCGGCTATACTTGCGAGAATTATGGCGGCGCCTTCACGCTGCCGGAGCGCGGGCCGATCGGCGCCAATTGCCTCGCCAATGCACGCGATTTCCTGACCCCGGTCGCGGCCTATGAGGACAAGGACACGCCGAGCGAATTATTCGTGAAATGGGGCGGCTCGCTGTTCAAAACCGAGCTGCCGCATTCGCCGATCGACGTGGTGGCATGGCACGGCAATTATGCGCCGTATAAGTACGATCTGCGGGCCTTTTCGCCGGTCGGTGCGATCTCTTTCGATCACCCCGATCCGTCGATCTTTACCGTGCTGACCTCGCCGTCGGAGACCGCGGGCACCGCCAATATCGATTTCGTGATCTTCCCCGAGCGCTGGGCGGTGGCGGAAAACACCTTCCGTCCGCCCTGGTATCACATGAACATCATGTCGGAGTTCATGGGGCTGATCTACGGCGTCTATGACGCCAAGCCTGAAGGCTTTACGCCGGGCGGCATAAGCCTGCACAACATGATGCTGCCGCACGGCCCGGATCGCCAGGCATTCGATCACGCCAGCAATTCTGAATTAAAGCCGGTCAAGCTCACCGGCACCATGGCCTTCATGTTCGAAACGCGCTTTCCCCAGCGCGTCACCGCACATGCGGCGAAATCGGCGACCCTGCAGAGCGACTATGCCGATTGCTGGAAGGGGCTGGAAAAGCGGTTCGACCCGAACAGGCGGTGAGGCCTTCCCCTCTCCCCTTGCGGGAGAGGGTGCATACGATACGAAGTATCGTGGGCGGGTGAGGGGTCTCTCTCCGCGGAGACAAACCCCTCACCCGTCGCGATGCTCACTACGCTCGCATCTCGCCACCCTCTCCCACAAGGGGAGAGGGCAAGAAAGAAGAACATGCCCCACCCCAACGACCCAAAGCTCCGCTCCTTCATCCCGGTCGATCCCACCTCCGACTTCCCGATCCAGAATCTTCCCTACGGCGTGTTCTCGGCCAAGGACGGTCTGGCCCCGCGCATCGGGGTTGCGATCGGCGATTATGTGCTCGACGTTTGGCAGCTTGCGCAGGATTGCCGGATCGATGTGGTCGAGCCCGCGGTGTTCGCCGCCCCGACGCTCAATCCGTTCATGGCGCTGGGACCAAAAGTCTGGTCGCGAACGCGCGCGCGCCTCAGCGAACTTTTGCGCCACGACCATCCGGAGCTGCGCGATAACGAAAAGCTGCGTCAACGCGCGCTGGTGCCGATGGCGGATGCCAAATTGCATCTGCCGATCGCGGTCTCGGGCTACACCGATTTCTATTCGTCGAAGGAACACGCCACCAATGTCGGCGTCATGTTCCGCGGCAAGGACAATGCACTGCAGCCGAACTGGCTGCACATGCCGATCGGCTACAACGGCCGCGCTTCGACCGTCGTGGTCTCCGGCACCAAGGTGCGCCGGCCGCGCGGGCAACTGAAACCGCCGAATGCAGAGCTGCCGAGCTTCGGCCCGTGCAAGCGGCTCGATTTCGAGCTCGAAATGGGCGTCGTGGTCGGGCAGCCGTCCGCGATGGGCGAGATGTTGACCGAGCAGCGGGCCGAGCAAATGATCTTCGGCTTCGTGATCCTGAACGACTGGAGCGCGCGCGACATCCAGCAATGGGAATATGTGCCGCTCGGGCCGTTCCAGGCCAAGGCCTTTGCGACCTCGATCAGCCCGTGGATTGTGACGCGCGAGGCACTGGAGCCATTTCGAATACGCGGCCCCGAGCAGGAGCCGACGCCGCTGCCGTATCTGCGTCAGGTGCAGCCGAACAATTACGACATGGAGCTCGACGTGGCCTTGCGCGCCGCGCCGATGGACCAGGCTGTGAGCATCTGCCGCACCAATTTCAAATACATGTACTGGTCGTCGGTGCAGCAACTGGTGCACCACGCCTCATCCGGCTGCGCCATGAATGTCGGCGATCTCCTGGGCTCCGGCACCATCTCCGGCCCGGACAAGCACCAGCGCGGCAGCCTGCTTGAGATTAGCTGGAACGGCACCGAGCCGATTGAGCTAGCGGGCGGCGTCAAGCGCACGTTCCTCGAAGACGGTGATTGCCTGGTCATGCGCGGCTGGTGCCAGGGCGACGGTTATCGCGTCGGCTTCGGCGAAGTCGAAGGGACGATCGCGCCCTCGGAATGATTCCCGCCGTCATTGCGAGGAGCGTAAGCGACGAAGCAATCCAGACCGCGTCCGCGATGTGGGATTTCTGGATTGCTTCGCTTCGCTCGCAATGACGATCTGGAGATAGCTCAGCGTTGCTCCGGCAGAATATGTTTGATCCGGGCCGAGTGCGCGGCGATGTCGTCAAAACTGTATTTCAGATGCACGCGCTTGTCTGATGGCGGCTGCTTTTCGATCGACGCGCCCGGCCGCCATTCCTGTGCGGGGCGGATCGGCCGCGGCACAAAACCGCCGCCGCAGTTCGGGCAGACGTTATGCAGTCTGTTGTCGACGCAATTCGCGCAGAACGTGCATTCGTAGCTGCAGATGCGCGCCTCAATCGAATTCGGCGGCAGGTCCTTGTCGCAATATTCGCAGTTCGGCCGAAGTTGTAGAGCCATGATCGTCTCTCGATTCTCGAAACAAGGCGCATCGTGACAACTTGCATGCGTGATTCGAATGCCGAATTTCCCTCGATCTGCGCCACGGTTATTCCAATAACGCCTTCAACGGCAGTTTTGAACTCTCCTTCAGCCGATCGAGCACGATCGACGAGCGCACATGTGCCACGCTCGGGTGGGGCATCAGCACGTTGTTGACGATATCGGACAGGCTCTTGAGGTCGCGCAGCACCGCTTTCAGCACGTAATCGGCGTCGCCGGTCAGCGAATAGGCTTCCTGGATATCGTCGACACGGTTGACCAGCGCGCGGAAGTTCTTCGCATTGTCGGGGGAGTGGGTCGCAAGCGTGATGTGAATGAAGGCGATCAGATTGAAGCCGAGCGCATCGCTCGCAAGATCCGCATGGTAGCCTGATATCACCTTCTCTTGCTCCAGCCGCATCCGCCGCCGCGAGCATTGCGACGCCGACAGGCCGACGAGATCGGCCAACTGCTGGTTGGTCAGCCGGCCGTCGTCCTGCAGGGCGGCGAGCATTTTCAGGTCGAAGGCGTCTACCTGGATCATGCGACAGTTGCCGATTTCATGCACAAATCGTGCGCTATTCTATCCCGAAGCGGTTCCTTTTGCATGCACTTTGCGGCCGATATGACGGATACTCAGCCCAATCCATCCGAGGGAGATTCGCAAAATGGGTCCGTTTCCGCACGACGCGCCCGCCGCCACCATCAGCGCCGACAACCCGATGGGCACTGACGGCTTCGAGTTCGTCGAATATGCGCACCCCCAACCGGAACAGCTGCACGCGCTGTTCAAGCGGATGGGCTATGTCCCGGTCGCGCTCCACCGCACCAAGAAGATCACGGTTTATCGCCAGGGCGATATCAACTATCTCGTTAATGAAGAGCCCGACACGCACGGCTTCAACTTCGTCACTGCGCACGGACCGTGCGCTCCGTCGATGGCGTTTCGCGTGGTCGACGCCGTCAAAGCCTATCAACGCGCGGTCGCGCTAGGTGCCGAGCCCGCCAACATCGCGTCCGAGCAGAAGACGCTCGGCGCTCCCGCCATCAAGGGCATCGGCGGGAGCCTGTTGTATTTCGTCGACCGCTACGGCGCGAAAGGCTCGGCCTATGACGCCGAGTTCGAGTGGCTGGGCGAGAGAAATCCGCATCCCGCTGGTGCAGGGCTATTCTATCTCGATCACCTCACCCACAACGTCCATCGCGGCCGCATGGATGTCTGGACCGGATTTTACAAAAGGCTATTCAACTTCCGCCAGATCCGCTTCTTCGATATCGAGGGCCGCGCTTCCGGCCTGTTCTCGCGCGCGCTGACCAGCCCCGACGGCAAGATTCGGATTCCGATCAATGAAGATGCCGGCCAATCCGGCCAGATCGAGGAATATCTCAATGTCTATCGCGGCGAGGGCATCCAGCACATCGCCTGCGGCTGCAAAGACATTTACAGCACCATCGAGATCTTGCGCGCCGCCGGCCTGCCGTTCATGCCCGCGCCCCCCGACACCTATTTCGAGAAGATCGACGCGCGGCTGCCGAAGCACGGCGAAGACCTCGCGCGCCTTAAGAAGAACGGCATTCTGATCGACGGCGAGGGCGTGGTCGATGGCGGTCAGACCAAGGTGCTCTTGCAGATTTTCTCGGCCAACGCCATCGGGCCGATCTTCTTCGAGTTCATCGAGCGCAAGGGCGATGACGGTTTCGGCGAAGGCAATTTCAAGGCGCTGTTCGAATCGATCGAGGAAGACCAGATCCGCCGCGGCGTGCTGAAGGTGGAAAACGCGGCGTAGCTTTCGTCCGTCATTCCGGGGCGATGCGAAGCATCGAACCCGGAATCTCGAGATTCCGGGTCTGGTCCTTTGGACCATCCCGGAATGACGGCGAATTACTTCGCCGCCTTCCACTCCTTCATCACCTCGTCGATGTCTGCGGTCGCCGCATCGCGTATCGCCGAGGGTGTGCGCGAAAATCGTGGCGCGGGCGCCGGCTGGATGACGCCGTGACGCTCGACGAAAATCTCGCGCGCTGCGTTGTGGGGATGCTTTGGCGCTTCGGCCATCGTCAGGACCGGCGCAAAGCAGATGTCGGTGCCTTCCATGATCTTGCACCACTCGTCGCGTGCCCTGGTCTTGAACACGTGCACCAGTTTTTGCTTGAGCGCGGGCCACGCCTTGCGGTCCATCTGCGCATCGAATTCGGCCCCGGAAAGGCCGGCATGCTGCCGCAGCAGGGCGTAGAATTGCGGTTCGATCGAACCGATCGAGATGAAGTTGCCGCAGGAACATTCGTAGATGCCATAGAAATGTGCGCCGCCGTCGAGGAAGTTGCTTTCGCGCTCCTCCACCCAGCGGCCCGCGGCGGTCATGTCGAAGAACATCGACATCAGCGACGCCGCACCGTCGCACATCGCGGCATCGACGACTTGCCCCTTGCCGGATTTGGACGCCTCCAGCAGCGCCGCCAGCACGCCGACCACGAGATAGAGCGCGCCACCGCCGAAGTCGCCGACCAGGTTGAGCGGTGGCACCGGCTTTTCCTTGGGTCCGATCGCGGCCAGCGCACCGGTGACCGAGATGTAGTTGATGTCGTGGCCGGCGGCCTGGGCGAGCGGGCCTTGTTGGCCCCAGCCGGTCATGCGGCCATAGACGAGGCGCGGGTTGCGCGCCAGGACAACGTCCGGGCCGAGCCCCAATCGTTCCATCACGCCAGGGCGAAAGCCTTCGACCAGGGCATCGGCGTTAGCAAGCAGGTCCAGCACCTGCGCGACCGCTTCCTTGTCCTTTAGATCGAGCTCGACGACCTTGCGGCCGCGCCCGGCGATCGACTTCAGATTCTTCCTGGCGCCGACGCGGTCGAGCGTGACCACTTCCGCGCCCATATCCGCAAACATCATGCAGGCGAAAGGACCGGGGCCGATGCCGGCGAATTCGACGATACGAAATCCTGCCAGCGGCCCGGAAATGCGAGGTTTGGATTGCGCGGCTGATTTGTCGAGCACGTGGTTTTTCCGTGTGAAGGCGCTATCAGCCCGCTGCGGTGACCGCACGTTGCGCCATCACCTTGATCAAATTGGCGCGATAGTCCGCCGAACCATGGATATCGCTCAACAGTCCGGCCGCGGGAATCGTGAGATTGTCGAGCGCGCTTGCCGACCAGTTCGCCTTCAAGGCTTGCTCGATCGCCAGCAAGCGCATGACGCCGCTTTGGGATGCGCCGGTGGCGGCAACGCGGACGTCGCCGGATTTGGTTTTGGCGACGAACACACCGGTGAGCGCAAAGCGCGACGCCGGGTGCGGAAATTTGGAATAGCCCGCCTTGGCCGGTACAGGAAACGATACGGCGGTGATGATTTCGCCGTCCTCCAGGGCGGTCGCGAACAGGCCCTTGAAGAAGTCGTTGGCTGCGATGCTGCGCTTGTTGGTCTTCACGGTTGCGCCGAGTGCCAGCAGCGCCGCCGGATAGTCCGCGGCCGGATCATTGTTGGCGATAGAGCCGCCGATGGTGCCGCGATGGCGCACCGCGGGATCGCCGATCAGCGAGGCGAGATAGGCCAGCGCGCGAATCGCCTGTTGCACTGGTCCGCTGGTGGCGACGTCATGATGCGGCGTCGCCGCCTTGATGGTCAGCGTGTCACTCGATGCCTCGATCCCGACCAGTTCCTTGATCCTGGCAAGGTCGATCACGTCCGACGGCGCGGCGAGGCGCTGCTTCATCACGGGAATCAGCGTGTGGCCGCCTGCGAGATATTTTGCCTCCTTGCCCCTGGAGAACAGTGCCGCGGCTTCGTCGACGGAGGAGGGGCGATGATAGGTGGTCTCATACATGACTCGTCTCCCGAATTTTTATCTGGTCGTGTCTTATTCACGCGAACCGGAGCCCACTTCTTGAAAACACTCCTAGGCTTCGGCGGGATGGATGGCATGCCAGACGCGGTCGGGCGTCGCCGGCATTTCCAATTTGTTGTTCCCGATCGCGTTCGTGATGGCGTTGATCACGGCAGCCGACGCACCGATCGCGCCGGCCTCGCCGCAACCTTTGACGCCGAGCGGATTGCCCGGGCATAGCGTCGGGGTGTGGGAGAGCTTGAACGAAGGCAGATCGTCGGCCCGCGGCATGGTGTAGTCCATGAACGACGCGGTCACGGGTTGGCCGCTACTGTCGTACACCGCGGCTTCGAGCAGCGCCTGTCCGATGCCTTGCGCCAGCCCGCCATGGACCTGGCCTTCGACAATCATCGGGTTAATCAGCCGTCCGAAATCGTCCGCCGCGACGAAGTTGACAAAGGAGGTCTTGCCGGTACCCGGATCGACCTCGAGTTCGCAGATGTAGGCGCCGGCCGGGAAAGTGAAATTGGTCGGATCGTAGAACGCCGTCTCCTTCAGGCCGGGCTCCATGCCGTCGGGCAGGTTATGCGCCGTGTAGGCGGCGAGCGCCACCATCGGCAGCGCGATCGACTTGTCGGTGCCGGTGACTTTGAACTCGCCGTTCTCGATGACGATGTCGCCCTCGGACGCTTCCAAGAGATGCGACGCGATCTTCTTGGCCTTGGCCTCGACCTTCTCCATCGCCTTGACGATGGCGGAGCCGCCGACAGCGATCGAGCGCGAGCCATAGGTGCCCATGCCGAACTGCACCTTGTCGGTGTCGCCATGGACGATCTGCACCTGGCTGATCGGAACGCCCAGACGTTCGGCGATCAGTTGCGCAAATGTCGTCTCGTGGCCCTGGCCGTGGCTGTGCGACCCGGTGAGGATCTCGATGGTACCGACCGGATTGACGCGCACTTCCGCGGATTCCCATAAGCCGACGCCGGCGCCGAGACTGCCGACCGCCTTGGACGGCGCGATGCCGCACGCCTCGATGTAGCAGGAGACGCCGATGCCGCGCAGCTTGCCTTCCTTCTTCGCCTTCTCCTTGCGCGCGGGGAAGCCGGCATAGTCGATCGCCTTCATCGCGGCATCGAGCGAGGCGCCGAAGTCGCCGATGTCGTAGGCCATGATGACCGGCGTCTGATACGGGAATTGCGTGATGAAATTCTTGCGACGCAATTCAGCCGGATCGACCTTCAACTGCCGCGCCGCGGTCTCCATCATCCGTTCGAGCAGGTAACTCGCCTCGGGACGGCCCGCGCCCCGATAGGCATCGACCGGCGTGGTATTGGTGTAGACGCCCATCACTTCGGCATAGATCGCGGGAATGACATACTGGCCCGACAGCAGGGTCACATAGAGATAGGTCGGCACCGCCGAGGAGAACAGCGACATATAGGCGCCAAAATTGGCGTGGGTTTTGACCCGAAGGCCGACGATCTTGTTGTCCTTGTCGAACGCCATTTCGGCCTTCGAGATATGGTCGCGGCCGTGCGCGTCGGTGAGGAACGCCTCCGAACGATCGCCGGTCCATTTCACCGGGCGACGCACCTTCTTCGACGCCCACAGCGCCACCATTTCCTCCGGATAGATGTAGATCTTCGAGCCGAATCCGCCGCCGACATCGGGCGCCACCACGCGCAGCTTGTGCTCCGGCGCAATGTTGTAGAACGCCGAGAGCACGAGGCGGGCGACATGTGGATTCTGCGAGGTCGTGTACAGCGTGAAATGCTCTTCGGCTTCGTTATATTCGGCGATCGCCGCACGCGGCTCCATCGCGTTCGGTACCAGGCGATTGTTGGTGAGCTCGAGCGTCACGACATTGGCGGCCTTGGCAAACGCGCCTTTGACCGCGGCTTCGTCGCCGAGCGCCCAGTCGTAGACCACGTTGCCCGGAGCCTCGGGGTGCAGTTGCGGTGCGCCCGGCTTGATCGCCGAGCGGATATCGGCAACGGCCGGCAGTTCTTCGTAATCGACCACAACCGCTTCGGCTGCGTCCTTGGCCTGGTTCTTGGTCTCGGCGATCACGACCGCGACCGCCTGGCCGACAAAGCGCACCGTCTCCGGCGCCATTGCCGGCCAGGCGCCCATCTTCATCGGCGTGCCATCTTTCGAGGTGATTGCCCAGCCGCAGATCAAATTGCCGACCTTGTCGTCAACGATCTGTTTTCCGGTGAGGACGGCGACCACGCCCGGCATTTTCATTGCGGCGGACGAGTCGATGCCTTTCACCTTGGCATGGGCATGCGGGCTGCGGACGAAATGGGCATGCGCCATGCCCTGAAGCTTGATGTCGTCGACGTAACGGCCTTTTCCCGTGATGAAACGGCGGTCTTCCTTGCGCACGACGCTTGCGCCAATGCCTTCAACGCCCATGTCCTGTCCTC
>VAZG01000036.1 GCA_005885285.1 Alphaproteobacteria bacterium
CAGTTTGGCAGGTTTCTTCGAAGCACCAGCCTCGATGAACTGCCCGAACTGATCAACGTGCTTCGTGGCGAGATGAGCATCGTCGGCCCGCGTCCGCTTCTCATGGAATACTTGCCGCGCTATTCGGCGGAACAGATGCGACGCCACGACGTGCTTCCGGGCATCACCGGCCTGGCACAGATCAATGGCCGCAACGCGGCAAGCTGGCCGCGCAAGTTCGAGCTGGATGTCTGGTATGTCGATCACCGTTCGATGTGGCTGGATCTGAAAATTATCGCCACGACCGTACGGAAGGTCCTTAAACGCGAAGGGATTAATCAGTCGGACCGCATCGGGTCAGAGCGGTTCATGGGCAACGCTGACGCCGCGCAGACCCGCAACGGTGTGCACGTATGATCGGGCGCGACACAACGACCATTCTGGTCACCGGAGTTGGGGATACTGTCGGCCAGGCTCTCGTAAAAGCTGCTCGTCAGATGGCGCTGCCCTTTCGGCTTGTCGGCACAGATCGCGACAAATTTTCTGTAGGTCTGCGCTGGGTCGATGCCGGTTTTATCGTGCCCCACTGCTCAGATCGCGCAGTCTATTTAGCAAAACTCCGCCGCATATGTGGCGGCGAAGGAGTGCAGCTCGTGCTGCCCGGCTCGGAGAAGGAACTGCAAGTGCTGTCCGAGCATGCGGAGGTCCTGCTGCGCGAAACTGGCGCGGTTGTCGTGTGCAGCCCACCGCAAGTGCTGCGCGTGGCGATGGACAAGTGGGAAACGTGCCGCTTTCTCGAAAACGCAGGGTTGCGCTTCCCGCGCTACGCTCGTTCCGATAATCCAGAACAAGTCGAGCGGCTGATGGAGATGGCGGGTTTCCCGCTGATTGCGAAACCCGTGCGAGGCACAGGCGCGCGAGGCATGTTTATGGAATACAGCGTTGAAGTTTATACGTTGAAAAACGGGCAGCAGGCCGGCAGCCTCTGCTATCGCCGCGATCAACTTATTGCCGGCGATACATACAATGCGTGCGTGATGCCGCACCCGGCGGCCGAAGCCGAAGCGCGGGCAGTTGCCGCAGCGCTTCACACCACTGGCCCGTGCAATGTGCAACTTCGGGTTACCGCTCGTGGACCGGTGACTTTTGAGGTCAATCCGCGCTTCTCCGGCGGTGTCTCGATGCGCGCACATTTCGGCTACAACGAAGTCGAAATGGCGGTTCGCGACCTCGTGTTGAATGAACCTGTGCCTGAGCCAAGAACCAGCTTCGGCCGTGCGCGCCGGTTTTGGGGAGAGATGTATTTTAGTGACAACGGAACTTCCGGTTCAGCAGAGCGAGCGAAAGCGGAGCGCACGCCCGCCCACGCGCCAGAACCAGCCATTCAAATTCTGCGCACGCGTGACGCTGCCGAATGGAATGCCGTCCTGTCCAAGACGCGCCAGCACGATTTTCATCACCTGCCGCAATATCACCGAATGGCAGAACAGCTTGGCCAAGGCACGGCGCGGTTCTTTGTTTACTCGGAAAACGGATACACAATCGCACTGCCGCTGTTGCTTCGGCCTGTCGATCCGAATGAGCCGGACGGCTGGCAGGACGCGACTTCGGTTTACGGTTATGCCGGGCCTGTCGCATCGGACGACTCGCTTCCGGACAGCTTTGTGCAGACGTTTCAAGAGGCGCTTCGCGCGGAACTCTCGCGCGCACGCGTTGTGTCTGTATTTTCACGTCTCCATCCGCTCATCCCGCAACAGGGGATGCTCGCCGGCGTAGGCGACTGCGTCGAGAACGGACAGACGATCTCGATCGATCTTACCTTGCCGGATGAGGAGCAGCGAGCGCACTACAACAAAAGTTGCCGCACGAGTCTGCGCAAGCTCCACGAAGCAGGATTCGTCTGTATCCACGACCGCGAGAAGCGACACCTGGAGGAATTCGTTGAGGTGTACCTGGAAACGATGCGCCGTGCTGGAGCGCACGATTCGTATTTTTTTGATCGCGCATACTTTGAGATGCTCACACGAGAGCTTGGTGAGGTGTCGCACCTCTTTGTCGTGCTAAAGGATGCCGACGTCGCCGCTGCCACAATCTGCACGAGCTGCGCCGGGATCGTGCAAGATCACTTGGGCGGCACGCGTGACGCATTTCTAAAATTTTCACCCGACCGTCTTGTCGTGGACACAGAGCGTATGTGGGCGAAGGAGAACGGCGCTCGCGTATTCCATCTGGGTGGCGGTGTTGGCGCGAAGCAGGATTCGATCTTCCAATACAAAGCCGGTTTTTCTCATCGGCGGCACTTCTTTCGGACATGGCGCTGGATTCTGCAGCCGGACGTTTACAAAGAGCTCTGCGCGGAGGAAGCCCGCTGGAACACAGCGAACGGGTTGCAGCCCGTCTCGGCCGGATATTTCCCGCCCTATCGCTGTCCGACCGCGCCAATCGAGCGCGAAGAAGATTTTACAATAGCATCCGCCGCGCAAGTGGTGGGAAAGGACGGCTGCATCGATGAATAACGGTGCTCGAGCGACGAACGTGCTTTTCACCTGTGCCGGTCGGCGCACTTTCGCGATCCGCGCCTTCCAGCAGGCGCTAAACAACTGTGGCCGGGTGTTTGCGTGTGATGCCAGCCCAGATGCTCCCGCTTTGCAGGTCGCCGACAAAGGTTTCGTCGTGCCGCTCGCTGATGCCGACAACTATCTCGACGTGCTTTTGACGATCTGCCGGGAGCAGCGCGTGCGCCTCTTGATTCCGGCGGTCGAACCGGAGCTGCCGCTGCTCGCCGCGCATCGCGCGCGTTTTCTGAAAATCGGAACGCTGCCGCTTGTCTCCTCGCCGGAGATCGTCGCGATTTGCTACGACAAGCTCGAAACCGCGACATTTCTCGACCGCTGCGGTCTGGCGGCGCCGCGGACTTATGTTCAACTCGAAGCTGCGCAGGAAGCTCTTTCCCGCGGCAAGATCACTTTCCCGCTCGTGGTCAAGCCGCGTTGGGGAGTCAGCTCGATCGGGCTTGCATTTGCCGAGGACGATCAAGAACTCGACTTCGCTTTTAAGACGGCGGAAAAGCAAATTGCCCGTTCGTTTCTCGCTCAGGCCAGCACCGCCGCTCCGGGAGGCTGCGTTTTGATCCAGGAACGGCTTTCGGGCGAAGAATATGGTCTCGACATCGTCAACGATCTAAACGGTCGCCACGTCTGCACCTTCGCGAAGCGAAAGCTCAGAATGCGCGCCGGGCAGACCGACCGCGCCGTGACGGTAAAGGACGAACGACTCGAAAAGCTCGGCCAAACCATCGGCGAGAACTTGGGGCACGTTGGCATACTCGATTGCGATCTTTTTGTCAGCGAGCAGGGATGCCGCGTCATTGATCTCAATCCGCGCATCGGCGGCGGGTATCCCTTCTCGCACATCGCGGGCGCAAATTATCCGGCGGCGCTCATCGCGTGGATGAACGGTGAGCAGGCTGATCCCAAATTTTTCCAAATCCAGCCGCACGTCACTGTGTCGAGATGTGACGAGTATGTCCTCGTCGGCCCGCCGCAAGCGCCGTCGCCCGCCGCGCAGCTTGATGCATTGCACGCCCGTGAAATCAAAACAGGCAAACTGAAAAACCAACTTACGTACCAAGTCGCAGTCATTGGAGCTGGCCCGTATGGTCTCGCCGCGGCGGCGCATTTGCGCGCGATGCGAGTCGAGACCTGCATCTTCGGCAGAGCGATGGAGTTTTGGCAAAACCAGATGCCGCACGGCATGTTGCTGCGTTCATCGTGGGAAGCATCGCACATCGCCGATCCGCACCGGCGGCTGACGTTGGATGGCTACCAAACGTCGCGAAATGTCCGTTTGTCGAAACCGATCCCCCTCGGCGGCTTCGTTGATTACGGGCTCTGGTTTCAGCAGCAAACCGCGCCCGACCTCGACGATCGGCGCGTCACGCGCGTCGAGCAAACAGCGAAAGGTTTCTGTCTCTCGCTTGATGACGGCGATTGCGTCCACGCTGCACGCGTGGTTGTTGCTACCGGCATCGCGCCGTTCACGCAGCATCCACGGCAGTTTGATGGTCTGCCGCGCGGCCTGGTTTCGCACACGTCGGAACACCGCGACCTCTGTCGGCTCGGATGCGCGCGCATCGTCATCGTCGGCGGCGGCCAAAGCGCGCTCGAGTCCGCTGCTCTCCTCGCTGAAGCCGGCGCGGAGGTCGAAGTGATCGTCCGCCGGCCGGCCGTGCATTGGCTCGATCAAAACGTCGCGTGGCTCAAAAGCGAGGCGAATCCGGTGCGTCGGTTGTTTTATCCGCCGACTGATGTCGGACCGCCGGGATTAAACTGGATTGTGGCGACACCGGGGTTGTTTAAACGTCTGCCGTTTCCGTTGCAGGAGAAAATCGCTTATCGCTCGATCCGTCCCGCGGGCGCCGGCTGGCTGCTGCCGCGTGTCGGCGGAGTGCGCATCACGACGGGCCGTGCGGTCACCTCTGCGTCGTCCGGAGGCGAGCGGGTCAAACTGAAACTCGACGACGGCAGCGAACGCTGCGTTGATCACGTCCTGCTGGCAACCGGCTACCGCGTCGATGTTTCGCGCTACGATTTCCTCGCGCCCGAACTCCTGAAAGCGGTGCGACGGGTCGACGGCTATCCGCTGCTCGACCTTGGCTTCGAGTCGTCGCTGCCGGGACTGCACTTTCTCGGCGCGCCAGCCGCGCGCTCATTCGGCCCGGTGTGCCGATTCGTTTCCGGCACGCCCTACACCGCGCGTGCGCTGGCCCGGCGCATCGCTGGGAAGAGCGTGCGTAAATTGGAACCTATTTTGATGCGCCCAGCCACGGCTTTCGCCATCGGCTCAGGCCGGGCTGTATCGCACGTCAACCAAGCACACTGCTTGCGCAAACCATGATGCGCATTCTCACCACATTGCAGGGAGAGGAATGGAGCCGCGCGGTCCAACGCGCGACGCAACATGATTTCTACTTTCTGCCCGAATATCACGCACTAGCGGAGCGGCGGGGTGAAGGCGAAGCACGACTTTTCGTTTACGAGCAAGCTGGCCACACGATCGCGCTGCCACTGCATATTCGCGCGCTGCCCGATTATCCGGGAATCGGTGGGTGGGCTAAGGCATGGCGGGACGCCACGTCGGTGTACGGCTACGCCGGGCCGCTGTGTTCACATAACGACATTCCCCGTGCGGTGGTGGACGGGTTCCATCGCGATCTGATCGCCGCTTTACAGGAGTTGCGCGTAGTGAGCGTTTTCTCACGGCTGCATCCGTTGCTGCCTGAGCAAACCATGCTGTTGGACGGTCTTGGCGATCATCAGTTCGGCGGTATGACTGTGTCGCTCAATCTGTCGGTGCCGCCTGTCGAGCAGCGTGCGCAGTACGACGGTACGACCAAGAACCGCATCAACCGCCTGGCGCGCTTGGGTACCACTTGTGCGCTCGATCAAGAGCAGCGCCACCTGCCGGAATTCGTCGCCCTCTATCACGAGACAATGCGCCGGGTCAAGGCAGAGCAGTCGTATTTTTTCGATGCCGCGTACTTCACTGAACTGGCAAAGAGCCTCGGACCGGTGCTGAAGCTGTTCGTCCTCAAGACGCCAGATGGTGAAGTGATCAGCGGCGGCCTCTTCACATTGTGCGCCGGCATTGTGCAATATCACCTCGGCGGCACCCGAAACACCGCGCTCAAGTTCTCCCCGATGGTGCTGATATTTGAAACGGTGCGGCATTGGGCCAATCAAAACGGCGCACATACCTTTCACCTCGGCGGTGGCGTCGGCGCGAAGTCGGATTCACTATTTCACTTCAAGGCGCGGTTCTCGCGACAACGGCACAAGTTCGCCACCTGGCGCTGGATAGTCGAGCCGGAGGCATATCGTGAGCTGTCAGTACGAAAGCACGTCTGGAACTCGGAACGAGGGCTGAAGGCGATTTCCCCATCGTTTTTTCCCGCTTATCGCTGCCCGGCGGTGCCGGTTGGCGAGCAACAGTTTTTCGCCAAGAAAACGGCAGCGCCTTGTGCTGCAACACCGCGATGAGACGGAATTTCGTTCAATTTCGCAGTCTCAAGCCGGAACTGGTGAACGTCGAACTCCAGGTGCACACGACGTGGACTGATGGGCGCTCGACAATCGCCGAGCAGCTCGAAAGCGCCCGCGAAGGCGGTCTTCCGACGATCGCTTTCACGGAGCACGTGCGCCGGGATACGGACTGGTTTGCGGGTTTCGCAGTGGCGGTGCGGGAAGCTCGTCATCGATACGCGAAAGATGATCGCCCCGCTTCTCACCAAGGAGGGAACAGGTCCGCGTCGATTGGTGAAAGCATGAGGGGGCGGCGGCCGCATCCAGGGGAACCGTCATGAACCTGATCGTCGTCGGCGCAAGCGGTTTCGGCCGGGAATTGCTCCAGTACGTACATGACGCCTACAGGAATGATCCCGCCGTTCGCGTCAAAGGCTTTCTCGACGACGACCCGGCAAAAATCGATTCGATCCGCAAGACGACCGGTGTCGACATCGTCGGGGACACGCTCACCTATGCGATAGAGGAAGAAGACCGTTTCATCATCTCGCTGGGTGATCCGGGCTTGCGCCGCGCCCTGGCCGGGCGCCTGGCCCGCCGCGGTGCGAAGTTCATATCCGTCATTCATCCCACCGCCTATCTCGCCCCGACGGCGCGGATCGGCGAAGGCTGCATCATCGGTCCCTTTGCCATGGTCGGGTCTTATGCCCATCTCGAAGATCACGTCCTCCTCAATCTGTACTCGGCCGCGGGCCACGACGCCCGTATCGCCGCCTTCTGCGTGTTTTCTCCTTACTCGGTCGCCAACGGCGGCAGCCGGCTCGAGGAGGGCATCTTCCTCGGCACGCACGCCGCCGTAACCCCTAATGTCCGGGTCGGGGCCGGAAGCAGGATCGCTGCCGGTGCGGTCGTCTATCGCGACGTGCCGGTACGATCCCTCGCCACGGGGAACCCCTCGAAAGCGTATCCCCTCGACGAAGACGCGTCGTCCGGGCAGTTCAGATCGCCCGTCAGACCTCCGCTGCCCGATATCGATCTGACGATCGGAGGTGGCCGATGACTCCTTCTACGCCATTGAGCAGCGTGTTCATCGGCGGCCAGTCGCTGTTGATTCAATGCGCCGAGCGTTTCAAGAAACGCGGGCACAACATCCGCACCATCGTTTCGAGCGACTCGAACGTGCAGCGCTGGGCAAAGGAGCAACGCATCTCATGCATCGCGCCGGCCCGCGACCTGGCGGCGCAGCTCGCACTTACGCCTTTCGATTACCTCTTCAGCGTGGCGTATCTCTCGGTAATACCTCCTGCCGTTCTCACGTTGCCGCGCCGAGGCGCGATCAACTTCCACGACGGACCGTTGCCCGACTACGCGGGGTTGAACGTCACCTCCTGGGCTCTGCTCAACAAGGAACGAGAGCATGGCGTGACCTGGCACGTCATGTCCGAGCGGGTGGATGAGGGGGATATTCTGGAGCAGGTGCGGTTTCCCATCGCCGCCGAGGAAACCGCGCTCACCTTGAACGCGAAATGCTATCAGGCGGCCCTTGCCAGCTTCGACGATCTGTTGCAGGCGCTGACGAACGGCGGCATCCATCCGCGGCGGCAGGATCTCGCGCGTCGCCGGTACTACGCGAAAGACAGACGTCCAGAGGCCGCCGGCAGCATCGACTGGTCCAGCCCCGCCGCCGACATCGCCGCCTTGGTGAGAGGCCTGGACTTCGGGCCGTATCCGAATCCCCTGACCACGGCGAAGACCTGGCTGGGTGGCGTGCCCCTCGCCGTGCGGCGCATCGAGGTTCTCGGGTCGATGGCGCTGCGCCCGGGAGGCAGCGTCGTTGCGACGGGCCTCGAGGGGCTGACGGTGTCCACCGGAACCAACGACGTGGTACTCAGCGAGCTCGCCACTTTGCTGGGCTCACCCCTGAGCGCGCGCGACCTCGAGGAAACGTACGGCCTGAACGGATCATTCCAGTCGCTCGGCGCCGATCGGAGTCGTGCCCTGGGCGCGCTGGCTGCGGGCATCTGCAAGCATGAGGGTTTCTGGCTGCGACGCCTCGCCGACCTCGAATCGATCGAGATCCCCTTCGTCAGAGGGCGTGCAGTAAAGGCTCCTCGGGCGCGCCATCAGACGAAGCAGGTGGCAACCCCGGCATCTTTCCTGTCTCGTTTCGAAACGGCGCCTGGCGACACGCTGGTCGCTGCTTTCCTCGCCTATCTCTCGCGGATCGGCGGCAAGCGTGAGTTCACGGTCCCCTTCCGGCATGAAGGGCTCGAACGCCTCGGCGCCGAGGGCCCGGGACTGTTTTCTCCGCACGTCCCGCTGCGCGTCTCCATCGACGCGAGCGCCGACTTTGGCGCATTCCGGCAGGGCCTGCTCGAAGAGCTGGCGCTGCTTCGCAAACGCGGAACGTACGCGCTGGACATAGCGCTGCGGCACCCCGGCATCGGCGCGGCCGTTCGCAATTGGCACGAGTCGGTGCCCGCCATCGCGGTCGAACGAGTGCCTTCGGCGTCGTCGCCATCGTCGCACAGCGATGCCGAACTGACCGCGATCATTCCCGACGACGGCCGCTGCCTCTCTTTTTGCTACCGCGAGGACGAATTCGACGCGCGCACGCTCTCGCGGATGGAAGGGCAGTTCATCGCCTTCCTCGACGATCTGCTTCGCGGCGGCAAACGCATCAAGGAGCTGACGGTCCTCTCCAGCGAGGAGAGGGAGCTGCTTTTCGGCGAATGGAATTGCACCGAGGCCAAATGGGAGCGCGATCGCTGCGTGCATCACCTGTTCGAGGCGCAAGCGCAGCAGACGCCCAACGCCACCGGACTCGTCTTTTGTGACGAGCAGATCAGCTACGCAGAATTGAATTCCCGGGCGAATCAGGTCGCTCATCATCTGATCGGCCAGGGCGTCGGGCCGGGTGCACTGGTGGGTGTGTTCATGGATCGCTCGGCCGAACTGATCGTGGGGATGCTGGCGATCCTCAAGGCCGGTGCGGCGTACGTTCCGCTCGACCCGGCTTATCCGAAGGACCGGCTGGCGTACATGGTGGAAGACGCGCGGCTGAGCGCCATCGTCTCCCAGTCCGCGTACCACTCGTTCTTGCCGGAAGCTTGCGTTCCCGCCATCACCCTCGACCGTCCCGGTACGTTCGAGGAAGAGCCCGACTCGAACCCGCCGAGCAAGGTGCGGCCGGAAGACCTGGCGTATGTGATCTATACATCCGGCTCGACCGGCAAGCCCAAGGGCGTCATGGTCGAGCACCGCAACGTGGTGAATTTCTTCGCCGGGATGGACGCGCGTCTCGACTGCGAGAAGCCCGGGACCTGGCTGGCAGTCACGAGCGTCTCCTTCGACATTTCCGTGCTGGAAATCTTCTGGACGCTGGCGCGCGGCTTCAAGGTCGTTCTCTACGGAGGGGAGAAGAGGCCTTCTCGTGCTTCACAGCCGCGCAAGAGCCGCAGGCCCCACGCCGGCATCGGCTTCAGCCTCTTCTATTTCGCCAGCGACGAAGGCGAGAAAGGGCGCGACAAGTACAGCCTTCTGCTCCAGGGAGCCAGGTTCGCGGATCGCAATGGCTTCGAGGCCCTCTGGACGCCCGAGCGGCACTTTCATGCCTTCGGCGGTCTCTATCCGAATCCCTCGCTCGCCGGCGCCGCCATCGCCGCCATCACCGAGACGGTGAAGATCCGCGCGGGGAGTTGTGTGTTGCCGCTGCACAGCCCGATCCGCATCGCCGAGGAGTGGGCGCTGGTCGATAATCTTTCCAACGGACGGGTCGGCGTCTCCTTCGCCTCCGGCTGGCAACCTTGCGACTTCGCCCTGGCGCCTGACGCCTATCAGGAACGCCACCAGATCTTTCGCAGCGGAATCGAGACCGTGCGCGCCCTCTGGCGAGGTGAGAGCCGCACCTTCCGCGGTCCCAAGGGAGAGGTCGAGGTCAGGACTCTGCCGCGGCCGGTGCAGCCCGAGCTTCCTTTTTGGGTGACTGCTGCCGGGAACCCGGAGACCTTCCGCCAGGCCGGACAGATGGGTGCGAACATGCTCACCCACCTGCTCGGGCAGAGCATCGAGAAGCTTGCCGAGAAGCTCGCGATCTATCGCCGGGCATTCGAGGAGGCGGGACACCCCAGCCAAGGCCGCGTGACATTGATGCTTCACACGTTCGTGGCCAAGGACGAGGCATTCGTCCGCGCCCAGGTGCATGGTCCGTTCAAGAACTACCTGCGCAGCTCCACGGATCTTCTCAAGCAGCACGCCTCGAGCTTCCCGGCGTTCCGCAATGCCGG
>VAZG01000037.1 GCA_005885285.1 Alphaproteobacteria bacterium
TGCCCGGCACGCCGGAGACGTCGCCGCCTGCAAAATCCGGCGGCGCCACGAAGGTCAACTCGATAACGTGACTGGCGGCCAGCGATTTGTCGCTGTTGCGCCGGATCGACATCTCTATCTTGAGCTTGCGGTTCGGAATCTCGATGTCGGCGTGTACGGCGATTTCGTCGCCCTGCCCAGTGGCCGTGATCCGATCGGTGCGCCACAGCACCGAGCCGGCATACTCTTCTCCCTGCGGATCAGACGGATCTTCTTCGTAGAGCACCGCGCGGCCCGATGCCGCAGCATTGGCTGCAGCCAGCGGCGACGCGGCTGGTGCATTTGGCGTCTGGCCTGCCGAAACCAGCGCTAACAAGGCCATGATGAAAAGGACGCGTGGGGGCCGTCGTGCCGAGGGGCCGATGTCCACCGGCTGCGCACGCGCTGCGACACCGAGCTCGAGACTGTACATCGGGTAAGACATCGGATGCCTACTTGTGCAAAGCTACGCGCGAGGGCGAAGCTGAGCAAGACGGATAAGGACGGACCGCCAGAAACAGCCGGCCACTCGACGCGAGTTGGTTCGAGACCCGCGCATAGCGCGCTGCTCACCATGACGATAGAGGGAGACGAACGACATGATCACGCTCTACCACTGCGACGCCGCTCGTTCGTTCCGGCCGCTGTGGATGCTGGAGGAACTGGAACTGCCGTATGAGCTCAAGATGCTGCCGTTCCCGCCGCGGGTGTTTGCCAAGGATTATCTCGCGCTCAATCCGCTCGGCACCATTCCGTATCTGATCGACGGTGACACCGGGATGACCGAGTCCTCCGCCATCTGTCATTATCTCGGCACCAAATACGGCCCGACGCCGCTGATCGTCGGCCTCGACGATCCCGCCTACGGCGCCTTCCTGAACTGGATGTACTTTAGCGACGCCACGCTGACGTTTCCGCAGACGCTGGTGCTGCGCTACAGCCAGCTTGAGCCGGAGGAGCGGCGCAATCCGCAAGTGGCCACCGATTATGCCAAATGGTTCTTCGGCCGGTTGCGGGCGGTCGAGGCTGCGACCGCCAACGCCGACTGGCTGTGCGCCGGCCGCTTCACCGCGGCCGACATCGTGATCGGCTATGCGCTGCGGCTCGCCGACAATATCGGTCTCGCCAAGGATTTCGGGCCGAATGTCAGGGAATATTGGGCGCGGTTGCAGCAGCGCGACGGCTTTAAGCGTGCGGTCGCCGCGGAACAGCGGGCCGGGATCGAACAGAACGTGGCGCCGCGGCTTCGCGGCTGACTTGAGGCACGGTTCGATGCTTCGCATCGACCCGGAATCACGCTTAAGCCTCCCGCCCGGTTCCCTCATTCAGCCAGCACGCGACCTGATGCGACGCACCGGCATCGACCAGCACCGGTCTCTCCACCCTGCAGCGATCCATCGCGTAGCGGCAGCGCGTGTGGAACGCGCATCCCGGCGGCGGGTTGACCGGGCTCGGGACATCGCCATCGACCAGCGGCGTCAGCCGCTTTGCTTTGGGGTCGGCGACCGGGACCGACGCCAGCAGCGCCTGGGTGTAGGGGTGGCGAGGATTTCTGAACAGCTCGGTCTTGTCGGCAATCTCGACAATGCGGCCGAGATACATGACCGCGACGCGATGGCTGATATGGGCGACCAAGACCGGCTCGTCGCACACGATCAGGCTTGGTCCGAGCGCCAATGCACGGGCGATACAGATGCGCTGGCGCTGGCCGCCGGAAAATTGATGCGGATAGTTGCGCATCTGATCCGGCCTTAAGCCCACCTGCTCGAACAATTCGGCGACGCGTGCCTGCTGCTTGCGGCCGGACGCCAGGCCATGGACGCTGAGCGGCTCGCCGACGATATCGCCGGCGGTCATGCGGGGATTGAGCGAGGCAAACGGATCCTGGAACACGATCTGCATCGAGCGGCGGTGGGTGCGCAGCTCGCTCTTGCCGAGATGGGTGATGTCGCGCCCATTGAGGCGGATGTGGCCTGCGGTCGGCTCGATCAGCCGCAGCACACTGCGCGCCACCGTCGATTTACCGCAGCCGGATTCGCCGACCAGCCCGAGCGTTTCGCCTGATCCAAGCGAGAAGCTGACGCCGTCGACCGCATGCACGATACCGGCACGGCGGCGCAGGATGCCGCTCCGCACCGGATAATGCTTAACGAGGTCGGTGACCTCAAGCAGCGGAGGCGTGCCGGTCATCGCAGCGTCGGTCATGGCAGATCAGCCATTTCCGCGGCGCGCCAGCATGCCGCCAGATGGCCGCCGCCCCAATCCTGCAACAGCGGATACGCTTCGTGGCAGCGCGCAACGGCAAGCGAACAGCGTGGCGCGAACGCGCAGCCTTTGGGCAATCTGGTCAATGACGGCACCGTGCCCGGAATTTCCGCAAGCCGCGCATCGGCCTTGCCTTGAAGCGAGGGCACCGCGGGGATGGAGGCCATCAAGCCGCGGGTGTAGGGGTGCCTCGGATCGGCAAACAAGGTTTCGACATCGGCCTCTTCGACCTTCCTGCCGGCATACATGACAATGACGCGCTGCGCGGTCTGCGCCACCACGCCGAGGTCGTGGGTGATGAGGATCAATCCCATGCCGAGCTCTTGTTGGAGTTCAAGCACCAGCGCCAATATTTGCGCCTGGATGGTCACATCGAGCGCGGTGGTTGGCTCGTCCGCGATCAATAGCGCCGGCCGGCAAGCCAGCGCCATCGCGATCATCGCACGCTGGCGCATGCCGCCGGACAACTGGTGCGGATATTCCAGCGCCCGCCGCGCGGGTTCGGGAATGCGCACCAGCCGCAACATCTCCACGGCCTGGTTCCAGGCCTGCTGCTTGGTCATCTCCCGATGCAGGCGCACCGCTTCCATGATCTGGTCGCCGATCCGCATCACCGGATTGAGCGAGGTCATCGGCTCCTGAAAGATCATCGAGATGCGATTGCCCCGGATGGCCCGCATTTCGGCTTCCTCAAGAGCGAGCAGGTCGGTGCCTTCGAGCATCACCGAGCCGCCGACGATCCGGCCGGGCGGATTGGGCACCAGCCGCATGATCGACAGCGCGCTCACGCTTTTGCCGCAGCCGGACTCGCCGACGATCGCCAGCGTCTCGCCGCGGCGGACGCGAAACGAGACGTCATCCACCGCCCGAAACAATCCCGAATTGGTGAAGAACACCGTTTCCAGGTTCTTCACGTCGAGAACGGTCGCTGCCAGCCCTGCGTCACTCATCAGCCGCGCTGCCTCGGATCGAGGATGTCGCGCAGCGCATCGCCGAACAAATTGGTGCCAAACACCGCAAGGCTGATCGCGATGCCCGGGAAGATCACCAGCCAGGGCGCGACGCGGACATATTCCGCCGCCGATTCCGAGAGCATCCGTCCCCATGACGGATAGGGCTCGGGGATGCCGAGGCCGAGAAACGACAGCGAGGCCTCGGTCAGGATGGTGGAGCCGAGTTGGGCGGTGGCGAGCACGATCAACGGCGCTAGCGTATTCGGCAACACATGACGCAATGCGATCCGCATCTCGCTCATGCCGATCGATTTGGCGGCTTCCACGAACGGCAGCTCGCGCAGCGCCAGCGTGTTGGCGCGGATGACCCGGGACACGGTGGGAATCAAGGGGATGGCGATCGCGATGATCACATTCGGCAATGACGGCCCGAGTGCTGCCGTCATCACCAGCGCCAGCACCAAAAGCGGCAGCGCCTGCAAAATGTCGGTTACCCGCTGGAACACGAGGTCGACCCAGCCCGACAGATAGCCCGAGGTCAGACCGACGACGACGCCGATCGACGAGCCGAGCGCGGTCGAGCCGATGCCGACGGCGAGCGAGACGCGGGCGCCGTGGACGATCCTGGCCCAGACGTCGCGGCCGAAGGAGTCGGTTCCCATCCAGTGCTGCCATCCCGGAGGAGCCAGCGCGTGCGCGGAATCGACCGTCAGGGGGCTATAGCGACAGATCAGATCGGCAAACAGCGCGGTCAGCACGAACGTCACCATGATGGCGAGGCCGAAAGTGCCGAGCACGTAACGCTGCGCAAAGAATCGCAGGCGCCGCCAGCCGCTCGTGGCGTTGGCCCCGGCGCGTCTGAGCTCGCTATCGTAGTTGATCGTGGCCAATGAGCCTCCTTTAGTCGGCGTACCTGATACGCGGATCGACCACGGCATAGAGCATGTCGACCGTGAAGTTGGCGAACACCACGACCACCGCGATTAGCATCACGAGGTTCTGCACGATCGGATAGTCGCGCCAGCGGATGGCCTCGACCAGGAAACGGGCGACGCCGGGAATATTGAAAACGGTCTCAGTGACGATCAAGCCGCCGATCAGGAAGGCCGCCTCGATGCCGACCACGGTGATGACGGGGAGAATGGCGTTCTTCAGCGCGTGGTGGAAATTGACCGAGGCTTCCGAGGCGCCTTTGGCGCGCGCGGTGCGGATATAATCCTGCCGCAGGATCTCCAGCATCGAGGAGCGCGTGATCCGCATCGTCAATGCCGCGCTGCGAAAGCCGACCGCCATCGAGGGCAGGCAATAGGTCGTGAACATCTCACCGAGGGTTTTGGGGTTTGGATTGAAGATCGGGATATTGCCGAACAGCGAGACTGAAGCCATCAGGATCAGAAGGCCGAGCCAGAACGAGGGCAGCGACAGACCGCTCAAGCTGACGACGCGCAGGATGTAGTCGAGCTTGGTGCCCTGATGGACCGCGCTGATCACCCCCAAGGGAATGCCGATCGAGGCCGAGAACAACAGCGCGAGAGCGGCGAGCCGCGCCGTGATCGGGATCCGCGGCAGGATTTCCTGCAGCGCCGGCTTCTCCGACACATAGGAATAGCCGAGATCGCCCTGCAGCAAGCCCCAGATCCAGTGCAGATATTGCAGCACCAGCGGCTGGTCGATGCCGAGCTCGCGCTCCAGATTGGCCTTGTCGGCAGGATCGACGAAGCCGGCTGCGTCGAAAAGGATATCGACGATATTGCCCGGCACGATGCGGAGCAGGAAGAAGATGACGATCGAAATCCCGACCAGGGTCACGAGCATCAAAGCAAGGCGCCGCACGATATACGCAAACACCTGGCTACTCCTGTTGACGCGAATTTCGCAAAACCGGATACCGGTCCTGCGATCAGAATACCGAAAATTGACGAGACCCGATGGACCAGCGTGGTCGCTTGCAGCAACCTACTTGTCCAGCCACACGTCCTCATAACGATAGCCGTTGTAGGAGCTGTTCACCATGATGGTAACGCCTTTGACGTAGGGCTGCCAGCAGGTGCCCATGCGGCTGTGGAAGATGATGGGGCGGGCCACGTCTTCCTGAAGTTTTTTGTCGATCTCCCAGACCAGCTTCTTGCGCTTGGTGACGTCGGTCTCCATCGACTGCTCGTCGAACAGCTTCTCGACGTCCTTGTTGCAGTAGTTGGTGTAGTTCCGCTCGGAGCCGCAGGAATAGTTCTCGTAGAAAGACTGGTCCGGATCGTCGACCGAATTTCCGGTGAGGTTGAGGCCGAGTGCATAATCCTTGCGCGCGACTTTCGAAAACCAGTTGGCGGTCTCGACGACCTCGAGGTCGGCGTCGACATAGATGGTCTTGAGTTGATCGATCAGGATGACGGCGGGATCGCGATAAACCGGGATGTTGCGCGTCGAGACCTTGACCGCGAGGTGCTTGTCCGGCCCGTAGCCCGCCTTTTGCATCAATTTGCGGGCTTCCTCGCGGTTGGCATTCACATCGGGGCCGTAGCCCGGGATCGTCTCCAGCATTTCCTTCGGCATGCCCCAGACGCCACCCGGCGCCGGCAGCATGGTGCCGCCGATATCCGCCTGACCCTCGAACAGGATCGAGACAAAGGCCTTGCGGTCGAGCGCCAGTGCCAGCGCGCGGCGGATGTCGAGATTGTCGAACGGCGGCGAGGAGGAGTTGACAATGATATTGGTCGAGACGTTGGTTGGCTCGACCACGCACACCGCGTTCGGCGCCTGCGTCTTGACGTCCTTGAGCAGCGGGATCGACACTTCGGTCGGGAATGTCATGTCGAAATTGCCGGCGACGAACGCGAGAATGGCGGTCGAGCGGTTCGGGATGATGGTGAACTCGATGCCGTCGAGATGCGGCAAGCCCTTTTTGAAGTAATCGGGATTGCGGGTGAGCTTGATCGATTCGTTGGTCTTGAACTCGACGAATTTGAACGGGCCGGTGCCGATCGGGTGGGAGCGCATCTCCGCCGGCGACACATGGCAGGGGTAGATCGGCGTATAGCCGGAAGCGAGCAGCGCCAGCAGCGCCGGCTGCGGTCGCTTCAGGTTGAAGGATGCTTCATAGTCGCCGCTCACCGTGACGTCGGCGACCTGGTCGTACCAGGATTTGCGCGGGTTCTTGCGGAATTTCTGCGGTGATTTGCCCATCAGCATGTCGAAAGTGCATTTGACGTCGGCGGACGTGAACGGCTTGCCGTCATGCCATTTGACGCCCTGGCGCAGTTTGAAGGTGAGTGTCTTCTTGTCGCCGCTCCAGGCCCAGCTCTCCGCGAGATCCGGAACGATCGAGTCCATGCTGTTTTGCGCGACATCCTGCTTGTAGACGACAAGATTGTTGAACACCGGCATGAAGGGGATGTTGGTCGAGTAGGTCGCTTCCTCGTGGATGGACGCGCTGCCGGGGCTGTCGCGATGATAGATCCGAAAAATGCCGCCCTGCTTGGGTTCGCCCGCGAGCGCAACGGTTCCGGCCGCCAGCACAAAAACCCCTGCGGCGGCTAACGCTCGCACGTTCCGCATGCTTCCCTCCCTGACTATTGCTCGGCTTGGACCGCGCCGATTGCGGCGGACGATAGCCATGGCGGAAGGCGCAGGCAACGGCCAAAGGTCAGTGAAGGCCCGCATCCGCATTGATAATTCGGATGAATGGGGAGGCGAATGCGGCACGGCTTGGCACGATGCGGCGGGCGCGCGGCTGCGATGGCATTGGCGGATCGCAGCCGGGTCGGGCTTAAGGGAATCCAGGGTTCCGCTCGCATCAGGAAAATCTATTGCCAGATTGTATGTATCGATCTATACAGGACTCGAAAGCCCCTGTGGAGAACAACATGCCTTCCCGAGCACGGGTCGCTGAATTCGTCTCGTATGTCGAAGCCGGAAAATATGTCGAAGCGATCAGCGACTTTTATGCCGAGACCGCCTTCATGAAGGAGAATGGCGGCGAGCCCCGCGTCGGCCGCGACAATCTCATCCGGCATGAGCGCGCGGCGCTGGCGGCGCGAGCCCGGATTCGCACCGAACGGGTCGGCCCGGTGCTCGTCGATGGTGATCGCGTCTCCATCAACTGGGTGTTCGAGATCACCGCCCGCGACGGCAAAACGTGTCGGCTCGACGAAGTGGCGCTGCAGAAGTGGAGCGGCGAGCGCATTGTCGAGGAGCAGTTCTACTACGATCCTGCACAGCTCAAGAACGCGCCGTAGTCCAGAGGCTGCAGTTTACGATTTTGCGCTGACGCGTGCCTTCCTTGGTTTGCGCGCACGCCGCGGCAATTTTTCCTCAAGGCTGCGCAAAACAAATTGCGCGGTTTGCTCCAGCGGTTTCACGCTTTTTGAGGTGCGGCTCAGGACAATGGCTCCTTCGAGCGAGGCGAGGATATAAGTCGCGAGATCCGTTGCAGTTTCCTCAGGCTTGCCGGACGCTGCGATACCCTCGGCCAGCGCAGCGATCCATGAGGCAAACACCTCGGCGCAGGGCTTGCGGACCCTTTCGGTCGTGCTGGCGACGTCGAGGGCGACGGACGCCACCGGGCAGCCGTTGCGAAATCCTGAGGATCGAAGAATCCGGGCTTCGCCGGCAAACATCGCGGCCACGGCCTTACGGGGATCGAGATAAGTCGCGAAGCATTGCCTGATCATTTGCGCATAAAGCTCGCCGCCATAGCGGATGGCCTGCTCGGCGAGCTGCTCTTTTCCCTGCGGGAAGAAATGATACATCGAACTCCAGGGCGCCTGCGCTTCGCTGGCGAGTTGCTTGAGACCCGTGCCGGAATAGCCCTGCGCGCGAAATAGTCTTTCCCCCGCGCGCAACAATCGGTCCCTGGTCTCGGACATCAATTCCGTTCCTCTCTTGCAATCGGTCCAACAAGTGGCGGGTTCGCAGGCGTTGCAGATTTATCATATCGACCGCCAAACAAAAGCCGCATGATTGCTGTATGTATTGATCTATACAATATCGGCATGGCGGTGGCCAGCATCGATGTAGCCGGCCGGCCTTGCTCTTTTGACAGGAGGAGATCGCGATGCGCAGCCGCTTGTTGTTTGCCGCCCTGTGCGGAGGTGTTTTCGCCGGCACCCTCGATATCGGCGCAGCGGCGCTTTTGAACTCGGTCACTCCGCTGGTCGTGCTGCTTTCGATCGCGAGCGGAATTCTGGGAAAGACGGCCTACCATGCGGGCTTGGCCGGAGTGGCGCTGGGGCTTGGCTTGCAGTGGATGATGTCGTCGATCGCGGCACTCATCTATCTGATCGGAGGCCGGCTGTTGCCGCTGTCGCGCCGCTCCTGGACTGCGAGCGGAATTCTCTACGGCCTCGTCGTCTTCTTCGTCATGAACTACGTCGTCGTGCCACTTTCGGCGGCCGTGCCGAAGGTGGTATTCACGCCACTAACCTTCATGGGGAACCTGTTGGCAAACGTCGTGTTCGGCTTGATCATCGCCTTTGTCGTGCACCGGTTTGGCGAGGGAGGGCAAGTTTCTGGCACACAGATGCGTGCCACGATCAGCTAGAGGGCAGAACGATTCTCCGCGCAGCCTCAATTTGCAGCGATAGGGGGTGCTCGGATGAACGGCAAGCAACGGGCACCATTGCGGCCGTCATTCACCCAGATGAATGCGTTCATCTAGATGAAAACGTGCGGGCCGATTATCGGCGTCATTGTTTTTGTCATGTTCGATCGGTAGCTTCGCGCCAGTCGGCTTTCGAATCGGCGAGCGGGCTGGGGATCTGCAAAAAAAGAAAAAAGGAGCGATTGATGATTAGAACAATGGTCCTTGGTGCGGCGTTGGCGTTTGGTTTCGCAACGGCGTCCAGCGCGGCGATCGCGCCTATGCCGGTCGGGACCGGATCCGATCTCACCATCCGTGTCGCCGAAGGGTGTGGCCCGGGATTTTGGCGCGGACCTCACGGCGCCTGCCATCCCTTCGCCAGGGGCCGGCTGTGCCCTCCCGGCTATCATATCGGACCCGAAGGCAAGCGGTGCTGGCCGAACTAACTTGATCAAGACCTCATTGGTGACGGCCGGACTTTGTAGTCCGGCCGTTTTGTCGTCTGACGCGCCTCACACGATCCGCGACCGCTTGTCGCCCCAGTAACGGTCGCGCAACAGCCGCTTGTAGAGCTTGCCGGTCGGGAGCCGTGGCAGCTCCGCCTCGAAATCGATCGAGCGGGGCACTTTTTGTCGCGACAACGCCTTGCTGCAAAAAGCGATCAGTTCTTCGGCGAGATCGGACCCGGGCACGATGCCGGGCATCGGCTGCACCACTGCCTTCACCTCCTCGCCGAGATCGGCATTGGGAACGCCGAACACGGCGGCGTCGGCGATCTTGGGATGGGTGATCAGCAGGTTCTCGCATTCCTGCGGATAGATGTTGACACCGCCGGAGATGATCATGAACGTCGCGCGGTCGGTGAGGTGGAGATAGCCGTCCGCGTCGACGTAGCCGACATCGCCCACCGTGCTCATGCTGCCGTCCGGCGAGCGCGCCTCCCTGGTGCGGTTCGGATCGTTGAAATATTCAAACGGTGTGGCGGTCTTGAACCATACGGTGCCGGGCGTGCCCGTTGGGCACGGCTTCATGTTCTCGTCGAGAATGTGGAGGTCGCCGAACAAGACCCGGCCGACCGTGCCTGGATGGGCCAGCCACTCCTCGCTGTTGCAGGCGGTGAAGCCCAAGCCTTCGGTTGCGCCATAATATTCGTGGACGATTGGTCCCCACCATTTGATGATGTCGTCCTTCACCAGCGCCGGGCAGGGCGCAGCGGCGTGGATCGCAATCTCGAGCGACGACAGGTCGTAGGCCGCGCGCACGTGTTCCGGCAGCTTCAGCATCCGCGAAAACATCGTCGGCACGAGTTGTGTATGGGTGACGCCCCAGCGCTGCACCAGTTCGAGATACCGCTCGGGATCGAAGCTCTCCATGATAACCGCGGTGCCGCCTGTGCGGATCGTGAGATTGACGGCGGCCTGCGGCGCCGAATGATAAAGCGGTGCCGGCGATAGATAGATCATGCCTTCGCGGTATTGCCAGAGTTTTTGCAGGAAATCGAATATCGGGAGATTCTGCGCCGGCGGCTGCTCCGGCAGCGGGCGCAAGATGCCCTTTGGGCGGCCGGTGGTGCCTGACGAATACAGCATCGCGGTGCCGGCGGACTCGTCCGGGATCGGCGTGTTCGGCAGTCCGGAGGTCGCCGCCTGCAATCCGACAATGCACTCGCTTTCGCTCGGACCGTCGGCGACGATACAGAGTTCGACCTTGGGGCAATCCTTGAGTGCTTGGCGCGCGACGTCGAGCTTGGCCACGGAAGTGATGAGAATGCGCGAACAGCTGTTGTTGACGATGTAGGCGAGCTCACCCGGCGTCAGATACGAGTTCACACAGGTGAAATACAGTCCGGACCGCTCGCCGGCGCCGCAGGCCTCGAGATAGCGGCTGTTGTTCTCCATGAAGATCGCATAATGATCGAGCCGCTTGAGCCCGTGCTTGCGAAACAGATGCGCCAGCCGGTTGCTGCGCGCCTCCAGCTCCCGGTAAGTCACGGTCTCGCCGGTACGAGCCATGATGAAGGCGGGCTGCAGTGGGCGCAGATGAGCGTGCTTGCCGGTATACATCGTGGTGCAATCTCCTAAGCGGCCAAGCCAAGAATCTCGCGCACCTGCGATGGGCGATCGATCTGGCGCGGATTGCGCGGCACCCATGGCGTCGCCATCGCCTGTTCGGCGATATGGTCGAAGTGTTCGGGGCCGACGTGGACATCCTGCAGGCTGCGCGGCAGGCCGAGGCCGCGAATGAAGCTGTCGAGCACGTCGGAGGCGTCCTCGCCGGGATGTCCCATTGCCGCCGCGACCTGCGCCTGACGCTCGGCGTTCTCAGGCTTGTTCCAGCGCATCACGTAAGGCAGCATGACGCAGGAGGTGTAGCCGTGCGGCACGCCGTACTCGGCGCCGAGTACGTAACCGATACCGTGGCTCGCGCCCATCGGCACCCCCGAAGCCAATGGTCCCGTCGAAAGCCAGGTGCCGATCTGGCAATCCATCCGCGCGTCGAGATCGTGCGGATCAGCTTTCACCCGCGGCAGCGCGTCCGTCAGCATCGCAAGCCCCTTCAAGGCCTGCGCGTCGCCGTAAGGGTGCGCCTCGTGCGCGCAGATGCCTTCGACACAATGGTCGACGGCGCGGATGCCGGTCGAAAGCCACAGCCATTCCGGGGTGTGCACGGTGATGGCGGCGTCGAGCACTACCGCGCGCGGCATCACGAGGGGATGCCGCAGCATCTCCTTGACCTTGATCGGCGCGTTGGTGACGCCGGCAATCGCGCTGAACTCGCCGCCGGCAATCGTGGTCGGCACGCTGATCTG
>VAZG01000038.1 GCA_005885285.1 Alphaproteobacteria bacterium
TGCGATCGGCACCATGAAATTGAGGATCGGGATATCCTCGTGGAGGGCGTCCTCCTTCTCCCAGGGGCTCGCCTTCATCTCCTCGAAGCCGGAGCGCACGATCACCTTGACGTCCTCGCCGCCGAGGCGGCGCGCGGTGCGGCAGCAATCCATCGCGGTGTTGCCGCCGCCGAGCACGATCACGCGGCGCCCGATCTTGTCGGTATGGCCGAACGAGACGCTTGCGAGCCAGTCGATGCCGATGTGAATGTGCTGGGCCGCCTCCTTGCGGCCGGGAACGTCGAGCTCGCGGCCGCGCGGCGCACCGGAACCGACAAAGATCGCGTCGTAATTCTCCGAGAGCAGCTTCTTCAGACTGTCGACGCGCTGGCCACCCTTGAACTCGATGCCGAGGTTGAGGATGTAATCGGTCTCCTCATCGATCACCTGGTCCGGCAGCCGGAATTTCGGAATCTGCGAGCGCATCATGCCGCCCGTCTTGGCATCGGAATCGAACACGGTGCAGTGATAGCCGAGCGGCGCAAGATCGCGCGCCACCGTGAGCGAGGCGGGACCGCCGCCGATCAGTGCGATGCGCTTGCCGTTTTTGGCCGACGGCCGCGGCAAGCGATGCTTGATGTCGTCCTTGAAATCGGCGGCGACGCGCTTCAAGCGGCAGATCGCGACCGGCTTTTCCTCGACGCGGCCGCGGCGGCAGGCGGGCTCGCACGGGCGATCGCAGGTGCGCCCGAGAATTCCCGGAAACACGTTCGATCTCCAATTGATCATATAGGCGTCGCTGTAACGCCCCTCAGCAATCAAACGGATGTATTCCGGAACTGGCGTGTGCGCGGGGCAAGCCCATTGGCAGTCGACGACCTTGTGAAAGTAGTCGGGGGCCGAAATATCAGTCGGTTTCATTCCTACCTGTCCGCGCGGCTGACAGAGCGCGTCGCGGCCTTTTTGACTTGAGAACGCTTGAAGCGGCGTTCTTGTGGTTTTTGAATTGGATCATAGGCTTATCTTATTAGTGCCATTCAACATCATGCACAAAGCCAAATTTGCATCGTCACCGGCTTTCATCTGTGCAATGCCCTAACGTTCCATAACGTTAATGTCATTGGGGCACGCTATGCGGCGGTGCAACATACCTCAGCTCCGTAAATTCGCGCATTGACTCAGGTAAGCGCGATGTCGCTCTTCGCCAGATCCCACATCAACTCGTAAACGCCCGAAGATACCTGCGCAGCCTGCGCCGGATCCGTACTTGCCGTGAAGCGCGTTGCCAGCAGCGCGGAGATTGCACTGACATCGGTGCCGTCGATCAGTACGAACCAGTCACCGGCGCCGGGGCTTGCCGTCGAAGGAATCTCGGTCGTCGGTCCGGACAACACGGGATCGCTCTCCAACAGATGCATGGAGATAACTCCGTCGAGTTTCGCCGGATCGAGCTTCTCGCGCAGTGCTGCGCGCAATGTGTTTTCGCTGCCGGCTGACGGGCGCAGACGCACGATGCCGAGTGCTGCGCCGCGGCCCTGTCCGCGGCTGATCGTGATGCGCATGACCGCGCGGATCATGTTCTTGAAACGCGCCATCGTCTTCTTCGACCACTCGGTCGGCTTGGCGAGCCTTGCGCGATAGGCCGGGCTGTCGAGCACCTCAATGGTCGCGGTCGAGTAGAGGCAGAGATATTTTGGCCTGGCGTTATGGGCGACATAGCGCCGGGCCTCCAGAAAGCCGTCGATCGCCACGCGCTCTTCGAGATGCTCGCGGTCGTACCAGCGGTTGAATTCGGCTTCGTCCGCAGCATCCACATCCATAGACGTCAGCAGCATGCCTTTTCCGGCCAATGGCATTCTCATGCGCTCCTTATATGTCGATTTTGCTGGCGACGTCTGCGATCGCCTTCATCACCGCGTCCCGCACCCCGGGATCGTACAGGGTATGGCCCGCGCCTTCGACAAAACGAATTTCGGCCTCGCGCCACACCGCACCAAGCGCATGCGACGTCGAGGGCGGGCAGAGCAGATCGTAACGTCCCTGCACGATGACGCCCGGAATGCCAGCGAGCTTTCCGGCCTCGTTGAGAAGCTGATTCGGCTTCATGAAGCAGTCATTTGCGAAATAATGCGCTTCCATGAACGGCGTGACGGGGAGGGCGCGGTCCGAATTCAGCGACGCCATGTCGAGCCGGACGCGGTTCGAAACGTGTTCGGACAAAATGCGCTCGGTATCGGCCCAGGCCCGCGCCACCGGGCCGTGCACGGCAGGATCGGGATCGAGAATGCGCCGCCAATAAGCGTCGAGCGGCCGCGGGCGCTCCGCCAGTGGCAATACGCTTCGGAAATCATCGCTGAGATCGGGATAGAAGCGCGCGAGCACATCGGTGAACGCGGTTTCTATCTCGGCAACGGTACCGAGAAAGGTCGCGCGCAGCACGAGAGCGAAGACGCGATCGGCGTGGGCTTGCGCATAGGCCAGCGCCAAGGTCGCGCCCCAGGAGCCGCCGACCACGATCCAGCGCGCAAAGCCGAATTTTTCGCGGATCATTTCCATGTCCGCGATCAGATGCGCCAGCGTGTTGTCCTCGCGCCGGCCCTTGGGCCGGCTGCGGCCTGCGCCGCGCTGGTCGAACAGCACCGCGTGAAAACGCTCGGGATCGAACAGCCGGCGATGATCAGCCTGGCAGCCGCTGCCGGGCCCGCCGTGCAAATAGACTGCAGGGATGCCGCCCGCGCGGCCGACACTTTCGACGTAGACCTCATGGCCTTCGCCGACCGCGAACAATTCCGAAGTCAACGGCGCAAACGGATCGGCGCGCTTGATGCTGGATTTTCCGGCCTCGGCGTCAGGCGCCATCGCCGCCGCCTGTCTCCAGCGTCCCACCGGCGAAATTGCGATAGACGAAGCGGTTGTTGTCGGCGGCGGCTTCGCACTCGGCCTGCCTGAAAATCTCCTCGTGCTTCGGCGACAGCGTACAGGCGGGATCGGTGTTGCCGGCATCCCCGGTCAGCGCAAAGGCCTGGCAGCGGCAGCCGCCGAAATCGATTTCCCTGAACTCGCAGCTCTTGCATGGCTCCGGCATCCAGGCGGTGCCGCGATAGCGGTTGAAGGCTTCCGAGTTCTGCCAGATCCAGGCAATCGAGTGGTTCGATCGCACCGACTCGAATTGGAGACCGGTAATGCTTTCCGCGGCATGGCAGGGCAGGACCTTGCCCGCCGGTGAAATATTGAAGAACTGCCGGCCCCAGCCGCCCATGCATTTCTTCGGCCGCAAGGCGTAGTAGTCCGGCACCACATAGTCGATGGCGAGGATGCCCTTGAGCCGTGTTTGAGCCTCCTCGACGATGCGGCTGGTCTCTTCGATCTGCGCCAGCGTCGGCATCAGCGCGGCGCGGTTCTTCAGTGCCCAGCCGTAATATTGCACATTGGCGACCTCCAGCCGGTCGGCGTCGAGGTCGACCGCCATCTGGATGATGTCGGACAGTTGGTGCAGGTTCTGGCGATGCATCACCGCATTCACCGTCAGCGGCAAATCAACTTCGCGGGTCCATCGCGCGGCCTCTAATTTCTTTTGGTGCGACTGCTTCAGCCCGGCGACGCGATCAGCCACGCTCGGTTCGTTGCCCTGGAAACTGATCTGCACGTGACAAAGCCCGGCATCGGCCAGAGCGCTCAATTTTTCGCGCGTCAACAACACCGCCGACGTGATCAGGTTGGAATAGAGGCCGACATCGCTGGCGTGTCGCACCAGTTCGACCAAGTCCTTGCGCGCGGTCGGTTCGCCGCCGGAGAAATGGATTTGCAGCACGCCGATTTCGGCGAGCTCGGAAAGCACTTTCTTCCATTCCTCCGTCGAGAGCTCGCTGCCGGCGCGGTCGAGCTCGACCGGATTGGAGCAATAGGGGCATTGCAGCGGACAGCGGTGCGTCAACTCGGCAAGCACCGCGAGCGGGATGCCGAAGCTTTCCGCGGTCGAGCGGCGCGCTTCCAGCGCGGCCAGCCCATCGCCGGGATCGGCAGGTTTACTGTTGGCGAGAATTTCACTCATGACGTCTTCTCGCGCGCTTGCGTCAAAAATCCCTTGTCGGCGAGATCCTGCAGCATGGCGACGACGTCGGTTGCGATCGCTTCGCGGGGCGCCGCATATTTGGCCGCAAGCTCATCGATCATCGCTCCGACGCTGCGGACGCCGTCGCAAAGTTTCAGCACTTCGACCGCGATCTCGTCGGGCGCCAGCACCCGCTCCGGCGCCAGGATCACCCAGACTTGCCGCGTCTCGTCGAATTTCAATTTCGCATGCCGCGGCAGCACCGGCCGGCTGGTTTCGCTGACGCTGATGTTGCGCGGGCCTGCCATCGCTTCGGCTCTCACTTCGCGTTCTCTAGCTCGACGTTCTCTAGCTCGACTTGGGCACGAAGGCGCCCGGCGGTATATGGCCATCGACATAGGCATGGTAAAGGGCATCGAGCTGGACCCACAGCACGTTGGTCTTGAAGATCAGCGCGTTGCACACCGCTTCGCGCTCGGCCGGGGTCCTGGCATGCTCCTTGACGTATTCGAGCGCGAAGCCGGCATCGCGCGGCGCCTGCTGCAGGCGGCGGCTGAAATAGCTCATGATATCGGGATTGACGAAGTCGTAATGCTGCAGCATCCCGCTGATGCGCTCTTCGTGCAGGTTGGGCGCAAACAGCTCGGTCAGCGAGGAGGCGATCGCTTCCAGCGGCGTCTTGTCGCGGCAGAAATGCACATAGGCTTCCACCGCAAAGCGTGTCGCCGGCAGGATGCCTTCGGTCGATTCCACATAGGCGCTGTCGAGCCCGAGCCCCTCGGTCAATTTGAGCCAGCGCTCGATGCCGCCCTCACGGCCGGGATCGCCGTCGTGGTCCTCGATCCGGTGCCGCCATTCCTGCCGGATGCTGCGGTCGCGAAAGCGCGAGATCACGACCGCATCCTTGATCGGGATCGTGCTTTGGTAATAGTAGCGGTTGAGCGCCCAGGCCTGCACCTGGCCCTTGTTCAATTTGCCGCCGTGCAAGAGGCGATGGAACGGATGCAGGCTGTGATAGCGCGTGGCGCCGATCTGGCGCAGCGTCGCCTCTAGCTCGCCGGCATTGTTGAGCGAGACGCCCTTGCCGAGCGAATAGGCCGTTATGGCCTGGTTTTTCGTGCCTTGATTGTTCATGCCCTGGTCGGTTACGGCGTTCAAAGCACGATCTCCGTCCCATCGGTGGCGAACTGCCAGCCCGCGCGCTCGGCGAGCTCGCGCTCGGGCGATGCCGGCAGCAGCGCGGGGTTCGAATTGTTGATATGCAGAAACACCTTTTGGCCGATATCGAGGCCGTCAAGGGCGGCAATGGCGCCGCGATCTCCCGACATCGCAATATGTCCCATGCCCTGTCCAGTCTTGTTGCCGAGGCCCGCCGTGATCAGCTCATCATCGCGCCACACCGTGCCATCAAAGAACACCAGCGGCGCACCGGCAAGCCGGGCCTTGAGTTCATCGCCGACGCCGGCGCAGGCGGCGATGAAGTAGAAGAATTTTCCGCTTCTTTTGTCCTTGACGCGAAGACCCAGCGTATCGCCGGCGCCGTCATCGCCGCCGGGGTGAACTTTGCCTTCGAGATACCAGGCGCCTTTGCCGGAGACCGCGAAGGGCAGGACCTCGATCCCGGACGGTGAACCGTCGCCTAGCGCTGGCTCGAACGCTCGGTCCACGGCGATCGGTTGGCGCCGCACGTTGTTCTCGCTCAACACGTTGAAGATGCTGTTGGCCTTGAGGATCGCGAGCACCCTGGCGTGGGCGTAGATGGTAAATGGCGAGCCCTCGCGCATCGACAGCAATCCTGCCACCGCATCGATCTCGCCATTGGTCAGGATGACACCAGCGATCGGACTGTGGCGAAGATGGCCGGCCCTCGGATGAAGCTGCGGCGTCGCGATTAGTTGCTGGCGCAAATCAGGAGACGCGTTGATCAGGAACCAGTGATCGCCGTCCGTACTGACCGCGATCGAAGCCTGCGTGCTCTGGAGTTCCCGATCGCCCCGCGCGCTCAGGCAGACCGGACACCCGCAATTCCATTGCGGAACACCGCCACCTGCCGCCGCGCCCAGGACGACGACGCGAAGCATGATCCGTCTCCTGGAGGTCCGAAGTTTTTTACGGCTCAGACGTTTTGGAGCTCAATCCTTGGAGCTCAACTGTGATTGAAGTCCAAAACTTTTAACTCCAAAACGTCCTGAAGGTGGGCGCCAGCGAGGACACGTCTCCCCGATCGGGAACGTGTCGTGCCCGGACGTCCACCCGCGATAAACGTAAGATTATTGCCGCTCGTTACTTGCGGGCGGCGCACGCATACATGTTGATTTCCATGCCCACCGACACTTCGACGATTTTTGGTGCTTTCCAAGCCATTTGGCTCTCCTTTTTGGAACCGGACGAACTCCGCCCTCGCCGACAAACTACTGCCGAAAGCAAAGTTCGCCAGTGAAATCTTTTTCATGTGCGCTCGATGGAGCTTTTGTGCTGCACTGCAATATCCAGCGATAGGCGAGGGCGAGATGCCGTAAAATCCCCGCTTATCAATAGCTTCGGAAATTCCGGACGAAACCAAAAGCAAAGGCCAGCCCCATTGGCGCACCATCAGCCCGAAATAAAGAACTTGTGAGATGGGGGTGCCTTCCCTTTTGCTGCATTCGGCCCCACTGGATGAATGATGCCGCGATATTTTTTCAACACCCGGATTGGCGATGAACTCATTGACGATCCCGAGGGCGACGAGCTGCGCAATCTCGATCGCGCATGGGAAGTGGCGCGAGCCATGATCCGTGAGCTGCTGAAGACCGAAGGGGCGCAGCCGGACCTGCTGAAGGCCGTCATCGAGGTCACCGATGACGACGGCCAGATCGTGCTTGAGTTCCCCTTTACCGAGGCGCTCATCGACCTGCCCGCTCGGCGGGTCACGAAGCACTAGCGGCCCGCGGCTAGCCGCCAACACCTCTTGCCGACTTCTATTCCGGCTGGTCACCCGTGCTGCGGTCCGATTGCTCAAGAGCGGGGCGAGGGAGAGGTGCCAGGTCGATGGCCTTGCCGTGCCGGCGGCGCTACAACACGCCGTCAAACGGAGCAAGCAATGCAGGACCTCTGGCGCCTGTCGGCCGCGGATTTAGCTGCCCTGATCAAGTCGAGGAAGGTATCCGCCGGAGAGGCGGCAAGCAGCGCGCTGGCGCGGCTCGATGCCGTCAACCCCAAGATCAACGCGGTTGTCGATCACCGTCCGGAAGACGTGATGAAACAGGCGGCCGCCGTCGATGCCGCGATATCGCGGGGCGAAGCGATCGGCCCGCTCGCCGGCGTGCCGGTGACGGTGAAGGTCAATATCGACCAGGAGGGTTTTGCCACCACCAACGGGCTCAAGCTGCAGCGCGACGCCATCGCGCCCGCCAACAGCCCCGTGATCGACAACTTGAAGAAATCCGGCGCCATCATTCTCGGGCGCACCAACTGTCCGGCATTTTCCTATCGCTGGTTCACCACCAATTTGATCCATGGCGACACCAAAAATCCGCGCGATCCCTCGATCACGCCGGGCGGCTCGTCGGGCGGCGCGGGTGCGGCGGTTGCCGCCGGGATCGGGCATATCGCGCATGGCACCGACATCGCGGGATCGATCCGCTATCCCGCCTACGCCTGTGGCGTGCATGGCTTGCGGCCGACGGTCGGGCGGATCGCGGCCTTCAATCCGGGACTACCGGAGCGAACGATCGGGCCGCAGATCGCGGCCGTTTCCGGCCCGTTGGCGCGCACCATCGGCGACCTCCGGATCGCGCTTGGCGCAATGTCCGCCAAGGATTTCCGCGATCCCTGGTGGGTGCCGGCGCCATTGGAAGGACCGCCAATGGCCAAGCGCGCCGCGCTCTGCCTCCATCCCGATGGGCTCGAGACCGTTGCCGAGGTGAAGGCGGCGGTGACTGACGCCGGCAAGCGGCTCGCGCGCGCCGGCTGGAGCGTCGAAGAGATCGCAACGACGCCGTCCTTGCGCGAGCCTGCCGAGCATCTGACCAGGCTCTGGCTTGGCGACGGCTACGAGGCACAATTGGAAGCAGCCGAGCGGGAAGGTGATCCCGGGGCGCTCGCCTGCCTGCGCGGCAACAGGTCGAAGGTGTTTCCGTTTGATGCCGCCGCGTTCTCGAGAGCCTTGACGCGGCGGGCGACGCTGATGCGCGAATGGCTCGCGCTGTTCGAGAATTATGCGGTGCTGCTGATGCCGGTATCGGCCGAACTGCCGTTTCCGGATCAACTCGACCGCAAGGACGCTGCTTCCTTCGCTCGGGTCTGGCAGGCACAATTGACGCAAATCGCCATTCCCTTCCTGGGGCTGCCTGGGCTAACGGTGTCCACGGGGTTGGTGGGACGCGTCCCCGTCGGCGTTCAGGTGGTCTCCGGCCGCTTCCGCGAGGATTTGTGTCTCGCCGCCGGCGAGGCGATCGAAGCCGGTGGAGCGCCGCCGGCGCCGATCGATCCCGCGAGCTAAACCAGGCGAGAGACCACGATGGCAGGCGTCTATGATTTCACGGCAGCCTCGCTCGCCGGCGACGAAGTTCCGCTGAAGCGGTTCGAAGGCAAGGTGCTCTTGATCGTCAATACCGCGAGCGCCTGCGGGTTCACCCCGCAATATAAGGGTCTCCAAGCGCTGCATCGCGAGTTTGCGCCGCGCGGCTTTGCCGTGCTCGGATTTCCCTGCAACCAGTTCGGCAGCCAGGAACCCGGCGACGCCAAACAGATCGAGCAGTTTTGCTCCAGCAATTACGACGTGACGTTTCCGATGTTCGCCAAGATCGACGTCAACGGCAGCCACGCGCATCCCTTGTATAATTATCTCAAGCGCGAGAAGTCCGGCCTGCTCGGTTCCTCCGTCAAGTGGAATTTCACCAAATTCCTGGTGGACCGTTCAGGCAAGGTGGTCGCGCGGCATGCGCCGACCGCGAAACCCGAAGGTCTGAAAACAGAAATCGAGGCGCTGTTGTGAACGAGAAGAGTGAATCCAAGCGTGAAACGATGAGCGACCAATTGCCCGACCGTCTGTCGGTCGATCCGAACAGCCCGTATTACAATGCCGAGGTGCTGTCGCGCGACGTCGGCGTTCGCTTCAAGGGCATCGAGAAGACCAATGTCGAGGAGTATTGCATCAGCGAGGGCTGGGTGCGCGTCACCGCCGGGAATGCCCGGGATCGCCACGGCAATCCGCTGACGATCAAGGTTCACGGCCCGGTCGAGCCGTATTTCAAGGACAAGGCGTAACCCTGACCGTCATTGCGAGGAGCGTAAGCGACGAAGCAATCCAGCCTTTCCATGGCAAGACCTCTGGATTGCTTCGCTTCGCTCGCAATGACGTCTACTAAGAGAAACAACCATGTCCGTCCGTATCGTCGACGTTCGCGAAGTCACAAAGCCGATTTCATCGCCCATCCGCAACGCCTATATCGATTTCAGCAAGATGACGACGAGCCTCGTCGCCGTCGTCACCGACACCTTGCGCGACGGCAAGCGGGTGATCGGCTACGGCTTCAACTCGAACGGCCGCTACGGGCAGGGCGGTTTGATCCGCGAGCGCTTTGCGCCGCGCCTGCGGGAGGCAGACCCGAACAAGTTGCTAAACGAGGCCGGCGACAATCTCGATCCGGACAAGATCTGGTCGACCTTGATGGCAAACGAAAAGCCGGGCGGCCATGGCGAGCGCTCGGTCGCGGTCGGCACCATCGACATGGCGGTGTGGGACGCGGTCGCCAAGATCGCCGGCAAGCCGCTGTTTCAACTGCTGGCCGAGCGCCACAAGCGCAACGCCAATCCGCGCGTGTTCGTCTATGCTGCCGGCGGCTATTATTATCCGGGCAAGGATTTGTCGATGCTGCGCGGCGAAATGCGCGGCTATCTCGACCGCGGCTACAACGTCGTCAAGATGAAGATCGGCGGCGCACCAATCGCGGAAGATCGCGCGCGTATCGAGGCGGTGCTGAATGAAATCGGCAGTAAGGCGCAGCTCGCGGTCGACGCCAACGGCCGGTTCGACCTCGAGACCGCGATCGCCTATGCCAGGATGCTGCGCGACTATCCGCTGTTCTGGTACGAGGAAGCCGGCGATCCGCTCGACTTTGCCTTGCAGGCGGCGCTCGCCGAATTCTATCCGGGTCCGATGGCGACCGGCGAGAACCTGTTCAGCCATCAGGATGCGCGCAA
>VAZG01000475.1 GCA_005885285.1 Alphaproteobacteria bacterium
CACGGTAGGCGTCGAAACTGGCGATTTCCGGCTTGGGGAACTTCAAGGCAACGATGCCGCCCTCGATGTCGTCCTGCGCGCCGAACAGCCGCGTATAGCGGCCATCGGAGATCAGCGCCGTCAGGACAAATCCATCGATCGTTTCGCCGCGAACCGGCACGGGAATTATCGGCAATTGCAGGATAGCGGCGGTGATGTCGGCCGATCCCGTGGCCGGCAGCGCGACTACATCCAGAACCAGAGCGGTGCAGTTGTCGGTGCTGCCCGATCTGAGTGCGGTCGCCACCAGCGCACCGGCGGTATCCTCGGGAGCGGAGCGCTCGCGCAAGATGTCGGCGATGGTCTCATCCGGCAGAAATCCGTGCACGCCGTCGCTGCACAACAGGAAACGGTCGTGCAACGCGACCGGTTGAGTTGCATAGTCGAGACGCACTTCCGTCTCCACTCCCAACGCGCGGTTGAGGGTGTTCGAGCGGCCGGTGCCGTCCTGGCGCACATGGTCGGTGGTGAGGCAAGTCATGCGCTCGCCACTCAACCGATAAGCGCGCGTATCCCCGACATGCAGCAAGTGGGCGGTGCGGCCGCGCAGCACCAGCGCCGTCAACGTGCAACCCATTCCGGTGAGCTTGGGGTCCTGGCGGCCCATGGTATTGATCCAGCCGTTGAGCGCGTTGATGATTTTGGAGCCCGCGCGTTGCACCTCCATGGTCTCGGGCAGATCGCAGAATCCGTCCAGGAAGCCGCGCACCGCAGTCTCGGCCGCAATGCGGCCGCCCTTCGCGCCGCCGATGCCGTCGGCGATCGCGGCGATCAGCTCCTGGCGAGGCTCGGGCAACTCCGCGCCCAACAGGGCGCCGGCGAAATCTTCGTTGTCCTTGCGCGGCCCGGTCTTCGAGGCGAATCCGACGCTCGCCCGCATCCCGGTCTCAATCGTCGCCATTGCACCGTTTCCATGGGGTTTGCCGATGCCTGGAATCGCGACGAGGTGCCGACGCGAGCGCGACTACGCGGCCGCGGCTTCCCGCCGTCACCGCGATTTCTCCGGACTGCAACGACAATGTCGAAAATAGCCCCCCGTGCTCGACGCAACACTTACCGTAAGATCGCCGGATTTGCGGTCGAGCTTGTAGTTGCCGCCGTCCTTGGGATCGAACCAGGTAATCTCGGCCTGTTTGATATCGGCCGGATTGGAATCGACGGTGGCTTTACCGTAATCGATCATAATCTGCCAGGACGTGCCGCTCACAGGATTGGTACAGGTGAGCGCGCTCTCACGCTCCTGCGCGTCACCGTTGATCGCAAGAACAGCCAGACCAGCTGCGAGGCCAGCTATCCCTGCCGCTAGAACCCGGTCGCGGAACATGGTTGCGTCTATACCGCCATGCACCGATCCATACGCAAATCCGGGTCCCCTGCAAAGCAACCCGTGCCTCGGGGTCACACCTAGATCGGCCCAACGGATCACCTGAAGACCCCGAATGGTTTTTGCACATTTTTTGTGCAGCATCTTGCTCTTCGCCCCTCAGGTGTTCCCCCCGAAATGTCCGGTTTCTAGGGCCATTCGAGTGTTGCGTGCCTGGCATGCCTCTTGCCTTGACCTCGTTAACTTGTATGTTTATTCAACCTCTACGTTTTAGCACCGTTGGTTGTGCGCTTCTCACGACAGAAAATAGGGGACAAACAATGCTTGTACCATCACCCAAGTGGCTCGATTCCGGAAACAACGCATGGCAGTTGGCCGCTGCCACCTTCGTGGGCCTGCAAAGCATTCCCGGCCTGGCGGTCCTCTACGCCGGGTATGTCAAGCAGAAATGGGCTATCAATTCTGCCTTCATGTGCTTTTACGCCTTCGCCTCCGTCTTGGTCGTGTGGGTCCTGTTCGACTACAACATGGCGTTCGGAGAACAGTGGTTTCCGTTTCTCGGTAAACCGGCACTGGCAACTTCCGCGAACTTCCTCACCGGCCAGGCGGTGATTCCCGCAGCGTCCTCCGGCATGCCGGAACTGACTTTCCCGATGGCCACCCTGATCTTCTTCCAGTTCGTGTTCGCGGCGATCACGGTGATCATTCTCGGCGGCTCGGTGCTCGGCCGCATGAACTTCACCGCTTGGGTAATCTTCTGCCCGGTGTGGATGACCCTCGTCTATACCGTCGGGGCGTTCAGCCTCTGGGGTGGCGGCTGGCTCTCACAGTTGGGCGTACAGGACTTTTCGGGTGGCTACGTCATTCATCTCGCCGCCGGCACGTCCGGATTCGTCGCCGCAGCCGTGGTCGGGCCACGCTTGCGGGCAGATCGAGAGCAATTCCCGCCCAACAGCCTGCTGGTAACCTTGATCGGTGCCGGCCTCTTGTGGCTGGGTTGGAACGGCTTCAACGGCGGCGATCCTTATTTCGCCAATCACGACGCGGGCGCGGCCGTGCTCAACACCAACACGGCCACCGCGGTAGGCCTCCTCGTCTGGACGCTGATGGATAAGATGGCCTACGGCAAGCCGTCGATCATCGGTGCCGTCAACGGCATGATCGCAGGCTTGGTGGCAATCACCCCCGCCGCCGGTTTCGTCAATGGCTGGGGTGCCATCATCATCGGTATCGTTGCCGGCATTATTCCGTGGTTTTCGATGAACAAGTTCCAGAAGACCGGTTTCATGATGAAGGTTGACGACACATTGGGGGTCTTTTCCACACACGGGATTGCCGGCCTGTGCGGCGGTCTGCTCGTGGGGATCCTCGCCAACCCGGACATGCTCGAATACATCGGCACGGAGAAGGAGGCGCCCGGCGTCAGCGTGACCGGGCTGCTCTACGGCGACACGGGAAACCAGCTTCTGCTGCAGCTGGAAGGCGCGGCCTTCATCATCATCTACAACGCCATCGCAACATTTATCATCCTCAAGGTGATCTCGATCTTCGTGCCGCTGCGCATGAGTGACGCGCAGCTCATAGTCGGGGATGACGCGGTTCACGGCGAGACCGCCTATGCAATCACCGTTGGGGAGGCCGCAGAATAGCCCGCGGTTAGCTCAAAATTGCACTGCGCAAGGGTGGGCAGCGTTGCCATGCGCGTCCCACCCCTTCTGAAAAATGCCTCTTTTTTAGTCAAGAGATTGCGCAGCTGCGAGTGGCTGTTGCGCTTCGCGCG
>VAZG01000039.1 GCA_005885285.1 Alphaproteobacteria bacterium
AAGGCCTGATCCAGGGTAAGGTCGCGGCGACACGGAAGCTGCGCGAAGCCAACATTGCCAAGCGCAAGGACATCCTGACCGGCGCCAGTGAATTCCCGAACCTGCATGAGGCTTCGGCCACAGTGGAAGATGTGAAGCCGGTCGTACCGGTGCCGTTAAGCGAAGCCATCCAATTCGACGCGTTACCGGCGATGCGGCTTGCGGCGCCGTTCGAAGCTCTGCGCGATCGCTCGGATGAAATCCTGAAGTCCAAGGGACAACGGCCGAGGGTCTTCCTTGCCAACCTCGGCACCGCCGCCGACTTCACTGCGCGCGCGACCTTCGCGAGAAGCTTTTTCGAAACCGGCGGGATAGAGACGATCGACTTTCCACCCACCCCTTCACCTCTCCCCTTTGGCGAGAGCCCGACGCCGGCCGAGGGGCAGCCTCTCCCGATGGGAGAGGTGAAGGACTTCGCTACCCTCGCCGCCGCCTTCAAGGCGTCCGGCGCTGACCTGGCATGCATGTGTTCCCAGGACAGGGTCTATACCCGGCAGGCGGAAGCGGCCGCACGGGCCCTGCAAAATGCCGGCGCGAAACATATCTATCTGGCAGGCCGTCCGGGCGCGCTGGAAGCCGTTCTGCGCGCCGCCGGTGTCGATGAGTTCATTTTTGCGGGCGTTGATGCACTAGCCGTGCTGCGGGGAGCCTATCGGCAGATGGAGTGAAACATGGCATCGGAGGCGAAATCCGTTCTGACCGGTGGCTGCCAATGCGGCGCCATTCGCTTTGCGGTAACGGCTCCGCCGGTGAAGGTGAGCATCTGCCATTGCCGGATGTGCCAGAAGGCCTCGGGTGCGCCGTTCGCCTCCTTTGCCGACATTGACAAGAGGGAGTTCGCCTGGACCCGCGGCAAGCCGGCGGCGTTCAAATCCTCCTCGATCGCCGAACGCGATTTTTGCCCCGCCTGCGGCACGCCCCTGAGCTTCCGCCGGATTGACGGCCCCCGGATCGAGATCATGACCGGCACGTTCGATCGGTCGGACCGCGTGATTCCGACGCGGCAATATGGAACCGAATCCCGGCTCGGCTGGGTGGTGGGCATCTCCAACCTGCCGAGCTACACCACGCTGGAGAATTACGGCCAGGACAAAGTTAACAGCATCGTAAGCCATCAGCATCCGGACCACGATTAAGATGGCGACCCCGGCGGACGGGCTATACCATGACAACCATGAGCCGAGTACCCAACTTTACCGATATCGCTTTCGAAAAGGTCGCCAGCGCCGGGCCCGCCGGCAGTGCCGAAGCTTGGCTGACGCCTGAAGGCATCCCGGTAAAATCGGGCTATAGCGAGAGCGACCTCGACGGCATCGATTTCCTTGAGACCTGGCCGGGTATCGCGCCCTACCTGCGCGCCCCCTACCCGACCATGTATGTCAACCAGCCCTGGACCATCCGGCAATATGCCGGGTTCTCCACGGCAGAAGATTCCAACGCGTTCTATCGCCGCAACCTCGCAGCCGGGCAAAAAGGCCTTTCGGTCGCGTTCGATCTCGCCACCCACCGCGGCTACGATTCCGACCACCCGCGCGTCTCCGGCGACGTCGGCATGGCCGGAGTTGCGATCGACTCGATCTACGACATGCGGACGCTATTTGCGGGCATCCCGCTCGACCAGATGAGCGTGTCGATGACGATGAACGGCGCGGTGCTGCCGATCCTGGCGCTGTTCGTTGCGGCGGCCGAGGAACAGGGCGTGCCTCCGGAAAAACTGTCGGGCACCATTCAGAACGACATTCTGAAAGAATTCATGGTCCGCAACACCTATATCTATCCGCCGGCGCCCTCGATGCGGATCATCTCCGACATTTTCGCCTACACCTCTTCGAGAATGCCGAAATACAACTCGATCTCGATCTCCGGCTATCACATGCAGGAAGCGGGCGCGACGCAGGATCTCGAACTCGCCTACACGCTCGCCGACGGCGTCGAATACCTTCGCGCCGGGCTTGCCGCAGGCCTCGACGTCGACCGCTTCGCGCCTAGACTATCGTTCTTCTGGGCGATCGGCATGAACTTCTTCATGGAAGTCGCCAAGATGCGCGCGGCGCGGCTGCTCTGGGCCAAGCTGTTGAGGCCGTTTAACCCGAAAGATCCGCGCTCGCTCTCCTTGCGCACGCATTGCCAGACCTCAGGCTGGTCGCTGACGGCGCAGGACGTCTTCAACAACGTGATGCGCACCACTATCGAAGCGATGGCGGCGACCCAAGGCCACACCCAGTCGCTGCACACCAACGCGCTCGACGAGGCCCTGGCGCTGCCGACCGACTTCTCCGCCCGCATCGCGCGCAACACGCAATTGTTCCTGCAGCAGGAAAGCGGCACCAACCGCATCATCGATCCGTGGGGCGGGTCGTACTACGTGGAGCGGCTGACCCGCGATCTCGCAGCCAAGGCCTGGGGCCACATCCAGGAGGTCGAACAGCTCGGCGGCATGGCGAAGGCGATCGAGGCCGGCGTGCCGAAGCTGCGGATCGAGGAAGCCTCCGCCAAGACCCAAGCCAGGATCGACGCCGGCAAGCAGGCGGTGATCGGCGTCAACAAATACAAGCCGGTCGATGAGGCACCCATCGATGTACTCAAGGTCGACAATACCAATGTGCGGCGGCTGCAGATCGACAAGCTCAAACGGCTCAGGCAGGAGCGCAACCAAAAGGACGTCGACGACGCGCTGGCGGCGCTGACCCGCAGCGCCGGCGAAGGCAACGGCAACCTGCTGGCGCTCGCGATCGACGCCGCGCGCGCCAAGGCCACCGTCGGCGAGATTTCGGATGCTCTGGAAAAGGTGTTCGGGCGCCACCGCGCCGAAATCAAATCGATCACCGGCGTCTACAAGCGGGAGGCATCAGGCATGTCAAACCGGGTCGAAAAGGTGCAGGCGCTGATCGACGCGTTCGAGGACGCCGAAGGGCGCCGGCCCCGTATTCTGGTCGCCAAGATCGGCCAGGATGGCCACGACCGCGGCCAGAAGGTGATCGCATCCGCCTTTGCCGATGTCGGTTTCGACGTCGATATCGGGCCGCTGTTTGCGACCGCCGAAGAGGCTGCGCGGCAGGCGGTCGAAAACGACGTGCATATTCTGGGCGTGTCATCGCTGGCGGCGGCGCACCTCACGGCGGTGCCGGAGCTGAAAGCCGCGCTGAAGAAGCAGGGGCGCGAAGATATCATGATCATCATCGGCGGGGTGGTGCCGCCGCAGGATTACGACGCACTGTATAAAGCCGGCGCCGAAGCGATTTATCCGCCGGGCACGGTGATTGCCGATGCGGCGGAAGAGCTGATCCACAAGCTCAATGCGCGGCTCGGACATAGCGCCGCGGCGGAGTAGCACAGCCGATCATGCTGACGAGCGCGTGAGGCCTATCATCTCGAATAAGAAACGCGCAGTCCCTCTCGCCTTGGAGGGCCGTGCCGTTGTAAACCAAGGCATGAGCCCGCCGAGTAATGCCCGGATAGACATCAAAGCATTGACAAAAAATCTCCGCGCCGGCAACCGCGCGGCGCTGGCGCGCGCGATCACGCTGGTCGAAAGCCGGCGCGGCGACCACCAGGCGGCGGCGCGCGAGCTGGTTCAGGCGCTTTTACCCGACACCGGCAACGCGGTGCGCGTCGGCATCACCGGCTCGCCGGGCGTCGGCAAGTCCACCACCATCGACGGGCTCGGCACGTTCCTGATCGAACGCGGCCACAAGGTCGCGGTGCTCGCGGTGGATCCGTCGTCGGCGCGCACCGGCGGCTCAATCCTCGGCGACAAGACGCGGATGGCCCGGCTTTCGGCCTCCGATCACGCCTATATCCGGCCCTCGCCTGCGTCCGGCACGCTCGGTGGAGTGGCTGCGAAAACCCGCGAGGCGATGCTGTTGTGCGAGGCCGCCAGCTTCGACGTCGTGTTGGTGGAAACCGTCGGCATTGGCCAATCCGAAACCGTGGTCTCCGAGATGACGGATTTTTTCCTGACCCTGATGCTGCCCGGTGCCGGCGACGAACTGCAGGGTATCAAGAAAGGCCTGGTAGAGCTGGCCGACATGATCGCGGTCAACAAAGCCGACGGCGACAACGTCAAGCGCGCCAACCAAGCGGCTGCCGACTATCGCAGCGCGCTGCATATCCTCAATCCGCGCTCGCAGCATTGGCATCCGCCTGTTGTGACCTACTCGGCGCTGACCGGCGCCGGCGTGAGCGAACTCTGGCAGAAGATTCTCGAGCACCGCACCGCGATGAGCGCTTGCGGCGAATTCGCCGCGCGACGGCGTGAGCAGCAGGTCAAATGGATGTGGTCGATGCTGGAGCAGCGCATGCTGGCGCGGCTGCGCACCGAGCCGTCGGTGCGCGCGAGGGTCAGGAAGATCGAGGCTGAAGTGGCCGACGGCCACCTCACGCCCTCACTCGCCGCCGAACGGCTCGCGGAGATGCTGAAATGAGCGACAAACTCCGCGTCCTCGTCACCGGCTTCGGCCCGTTCCCCGGCGCGCCCTGCAACCCAACGCAGCCGCTGGTGGCCCGGCTGTTGCGCCTGCGCCGTCCCGCTTTCGGCGATGTCGAATTGTCAGGCCACATCTTTCCCGTGACTTATGCAGCGATCGATCGCCAATTGCCGGAGCTCCTCGCGAAGCGAAAGCCGCAGGCGCTGCTGATGTTCGGGCTTGCTTCGCGGACACCTTGCGTGCGGATCGAAACCCGCGCCCGCAACGCCGTCACCACCATCTGGCCCGATGCCGACCATGCTCCGGTGCACAAGGGATCGATCGCGCGCGACGCCGACGCCATGATGTTTGGCCCGCACACCGCAAAATTGCTGCGCGCAGCGCGCGGCGCCGGCATCGATGCACGGCCCTCGCGCAATGCCGGCAGTTATCTCTGCAACTATCTGAGCTGGCGCGCGATCGAGGCAACCGCCAGCAATAGCGGCCCCCGCCTCACTGCCTTCATCCATGTGCCGCCGCTGGCGCGCGACGGCGCCCCGGCGCGCAAGGGCAACGGGCGGCACATCACGCTGGATGAGCTTGTTGACGCCGGCGAAGCCATGCTGATGGAGATGGTGAAGCTGACGCGGCAAGCGGCGAGAAGATCTGCGTCATCATGAGCACCTATTAACCCTACCCCCAACATTCGCCTTCTTCTGTCCTCGTCTTCACCATGCTCCGCTGCATTTTCGCGTTAGCTGTGAAAGCAGCGAATGCGGCCAGTCGCATTCGCGAAGGTTTTCGCGGATCATGGACGTTAATCGCCGTCATCTTCTGGGCGTTTCCGCAGCCGGTGCCGCGGGCGCGTTTGCCGTGGCGCCCGATGCGGCACGCGCCGCAACACTCGCCTCCGCGCTTGGTCGCGATGTCACGCAATATGGCGTCCGGCCCGGCAGTCCCGACGATCAGACACATGCGTTGCAGCGCGCGATCGACGAGGCCACGCGCGCGCAAGTCCCGCTCGCGCTGCCGCCGGGCGTCTATCGCACCGGAATGTTGCGGCTGGAAAGCGGTACGCAACTGATCGGCGTGCGCGGAGCGACCAAGCTTATTTTCAACGGCGGCGCCTCGATGCTTGTGGGCGAAGGCGCTCACAGCGTCGGCCTGACCGGCATCACGCTCGACGGCCGCGATATTCCGTTGCCCGCACGGCGCGGCCTCATCCATTGTAGCGGCGGCCGCGATTTCCGCATGATCGATTGCGAAGTCGCCGGCAGCGGCGGCAACGCGATCTGGCTCGAACAGGTCTCGGGCGATATCAGCGGCAACATCCTGACCAAGACGTCCGCGACAGCAGTGGTTTCGTTCGATGCCAAGGGCCTGATCGTCTCTCGCAACACCATTTTGGGCACCAATGACAACGGCATCGAGATCCTGCGCACCGCGATCGGCGACGACGGCACGCTGGTCGCGGACAACCGTATCGAGGACATCAAGGCCGGCCCTGGCGGCTCCGGACAATACGGCAACGCGATCAATGCGTTTCGCGCCGGCAATGTGATCGTGCGGGGAAATCGCATCAAGAATTGCGACTATTCCGCCGTGCGCGGCAATTCGGCCTCGAACATCCAGATATCAGGCAACAGCGTCAGTGAGGTCCGCGAGGTCGCACTTTATTCGGAATTCTCGTTCGAGGGCGCCGTGATCGCCAACAACATCGTCGACGGCGCGGCCTTCGGCGTCTCGGTCTGCAATTTCAACGAGGGCGGACGAATCGCGGTCGTCCAGGGCAATATCATCCGCAACCTGTTGCCGAAGCGCCCCGTTGGGACGGCGCCGGACGACGATGCCGGCATCGGCATCTATGTCGAAGCGGACAGCTCGGTCACCGGCAATGTGATCGAGAACGCGCCGTCATTCGGGATCGTCGCCGGGTGGGGCAAATATCTGCGCGACGTCGTGATCACGGGCAATGTGATCCGCAATGCTTTTGCCGGCGTAGGCGTGTCGGTGGTTGACGGCGCCGGCACCGCGCTCGTCAACAACAACGTGATCTCGGAAACGCCGCGCGGCGCCGTGGTCGGGCTCGATCACGCCCGCGCCATCACGACGGATCTGTCGATCGAAGGCGCCCAACACTTCGCGCAGGTCGTGATCGGGACCAACGCGGTGCGGCGCTAGCAGCTACAACACGTGGCGCAAGGCCGGATAGCGCTGCTCGATGGCCGCGCTGTCGAAGGCGGGCTTGCCCGGCTCGTTCAAGGCCATCTCCATTGCACGCAAATCCACCAGCGGCGCGGAAGGCGCCTCGTCGGACGAAACGAACTCGGTTTCCGCGGCACGAGCGGTCTCAAGCGTCGCCGGCATCTGGCTTGGCCTTGGGATCTCGATCGCGCGATTGGTTTCCGCAGGCTCGCGCGCGAGGTTGCGCCAGGTTCGAACCGCGGTTTTGGCTTCCTGGATATTTTCGAGAAAAGCGCGTTCGCTGTAGTAGCGGCGCCAGCGTCCGCTCTCGAACAATTCGGTGAGGTGTTCCAGCCGCTGCTCGGCCAGCGTGTGCCAGCGGGCGGCAAGAAGGCGCCCGCACGTCACGTCGATGCGATGTGTCATGAATCAGCCCGTAACGAGAAAAATGGACACGGACGCAACGGACGCGAATCGCAGACGCAACCGACGCGAATCAACGAAACATGACGGGATTATCTTGTGGAAAACCTTAACCATTGTCTAGCGGACGCCCGGGAAGGGCGCTTTGGACCGTATTTCTTCGGGGTTTCAATGTCTTCACAGTCAAGCCGGCACGCCGCAAAGCCCGCATGACGGACCTCATCGAATAAGAACGGCACGGAAAAAGCCCCGAAAATGAAAGACCCGTCCGGGGGGACAACCGGACGGGTCAAGCCATATGGGCGCTTGGGGTGGATGGGCGCTCGCGCCGAATACAGCCGATGGGAGGGTATTCCCGCTCCCACATGTCATTGGTCGCCGGGGGCGCGCCGCACGTTCAAAACCGCCGGCAGATTTTTTAACTTTTTGGGAACGAGTTTCGGGACCAGAATCTATCGCGCGGCCGGACGATTGGCTTCGATGACGGCCGATTTATCCGACGCCATAGCTGCGCCCGGCGGGCTCAAGTCGGGGGTCGCCGGAATATCCTTCTGATCCGAAACGTTTTCCCGTCTCAGCGGCTGCGGAACCGCGGCGACAGGTGCCGCCGGCAAGCCGACCGTAGCCTGGACCGCCGCAAAAGCGTCCGCCTCGCCGGCGCCGTACAGATCATCACGACCTGGTGATCCCAAATCGCGCGCGGTCTTCGTGAGCGTCGCGCGCAGTTCGTCCCGCTTCAACGCTGGATTGCGCTCCAGCATCAGTGCCGCGATGCCGCTGACATAAGCCGCGGAAAACGAGGTCCCCGATGTCACCTGATATTTCCGGTCGGGGGCCGGCAAGAAGATGTCGACGCCGGGAGCGGCGAGCGCGATATAGCTGCCGCGGTTGGATGCAACGAAAAGCTTGTCCTGCGCATCGGTGGCGCTGACCGCGATCACGTTTGCGTTGGCGGCTGGATAGAGCGGCGGCGATTTCGCGCCCGCATTGCCGGCAGCGGCGACCATGACGATGCCCTTGGCCGCGGTCGCCACGATGGCACGCTCGATCAACTCGTCCTTCGGGCCGGCGAAGCTCATATTGACGATCTGCGCGCCGTGAGTGACCGCGTAATCCATCGCCTTCAGGATCACATAGGAATTGCTTTCCGCAACCCCCGATGCCGCGCCGAACGCGCGGATCGCCAGGATGCGTGCCGCCGGGGCACTTCCCATCAGCCGTGAATGCGACGCGATCGCGCCGGCGACACCGGTGCCGTGAAGGTGCGGCCCTTCCTTGGATCCGAGGGCGTCGAAGCTAGCGGCGACGGAATTTGCAAGTTCGACGTGTTTGACGTCGACGCCGGAATCGATCACGGCAATCGTGACATTGGCGCCGTGGGCGAGCGTGTGCGCCAGCGGCAAGCGCAATCTCGCGAGCGCATATTGCGCAGGATCGCCTTCGGCCGGTTCGCTCCTCTGGTCCTGCAGCAAATAGCGGAAATTCAGCTGTACCGACCGAACGCTGGCGTCAGTGGCGAATTCGCGGCGCACCGTATCCACCGCCCGGCCGTCGGTAATGCGGAACAGGCCGATGGTCGCACCAACAAGCGGAAAATTCTGCGACCCGATACGCGCGAGCCCATGGCGCCGCGCCAGTTCGTCGGCCTGTGCGTCGCTCAGTGCGCCGTCGATTTCCGCCACCAGTTGGTTGGCAATCGTGCGGGCGTTCAGCACGGTCTGGACGGCGTTGCGGCGCGGGCCAGAACTCTTTCCCTTGGCCGACGATCCGCCAGAGCCGCCGATGCCGCCATCGGCCGAGGAGCCGGTCTTGTTCGAGCATTCACCGTCGCTGTCGCGCTCGGCGTAGCTGCAACCCTGATATGTTTTGAGGTTGGGTGTCGTTCGGCCGACACTGGTGGCCGCCCCGGCGACGTTCGGACTGATCCGCGGCGCTACCGCGATAGAGGGGAGCCGCCCCTCGACGTTGACGTTGATGTTGGGGCGAAAACCCTGCGCATGAACCGCCGGACCACAGAGCGATGCAAGCGTCAACGCTATCACCGTCAGCGCCACTCGCCCTGCCTTCATCCGAAAGCTCTCATCGTCGTCGACCATGGAATCTCGGATTCCTGCGGCAAGCGGATTTCGAAGAACGTAACGCTGCGGGTCTTTAAGGTGCAGCCACCGCGAGGCTGACGATCTTTTCTTTTTGCAGCTTGCTCAAGAGGCGCGCCGTCTCCTCGTTGTTCATCGCTTTATCGCCGAATTGCAGCCGGAACAGGCCGCCCTTGGCGTCGATAATCGAGGCCTGGTAGTTGTCAAGCAGCGCGGTGATGTCGGCGACACGTGCATCCGGCGCAAAACGCACCAGCGCACGCGGCGGCATCCCTCCCCCCAAATCGCGCGTAATCGGTTCATTCGTGCTCAGCGACGCCGTCTGGTAGGTGGCGCTCTGGTTCTTCATCAACACCGCGCCAATCACGCCGGCCTGCAACAATAGCACCAGCGCGCCGACGCTCGCCGACCAGGCGAGCGTCCGCGGCGAGAGGCTTGCGAAAAACCCCGACAACCGTGAACGCAGATTGAGCGAAGCGGAAGGCTTGCGCGGCGGCTCCGCATCGATCGCGGCGAACAGCTTCTGCATGGCGCGCACCGACGGCGCACCGAGGCTTTCGTTGAGGTCGATGGTCTCGGCGTATTCTTCACGGATGACGGCATATTGCCTGGCAAGCTCGGGATCGCCGGCGAGCGCTTCCTCGACACGGCGGCCGTCGCGCGCATTCAGCGTGCCGGCCGCATACCATGGCAGCAGCATTTCTACTTCACTGGGTTCTTGCTCCAGCATTTTCTTGTTCAATGCCATCATGGCCAGCCTCGCTCCACACCGGCTGCCGTCAGCAGTTCGGCCAATTTCTTGCGCGCATAAAATAGGCGCGTCTTCACGGTGTTCTCCGGAATCCCGACGATTTCGGCTACCTCTTCCACGGACTTCTCGTG
>VAZG01000189.1:0-29901 GCA_005885285.1 Alphaproteobacteria bacterium
AGCGGCAGGCAACCGCATCAAGGCGCGGATCGTGTGGGAGCCGTCGAACGCCAACGTGTTCGTGACCAAGCCCGGCCCCTTCACCGATCTCGCGGTCGCCGCGATCGAAGAGGTCACCGGCCGCAAGCCCGAGCTGTCGACGTCTGGCGGCACCTCGGATGCACGCTTTATCGCGAGCTATTGCCCGGTGATCGAGTTCGGCCTTGTCGGCCAGACCATGCACCAGATCGACGAGCGCACGCCGGTGTCGGATTTGGAGAAGCTGACAAGGATTTATCGCGGCGTGCTGGACCGGTATTTCGCGTGAGCTGTTCGTGCTCCGCTGTCATTCAATAATCGACTTTCACCAAATACAGCCCTTGCGGCGGCGCGACGGGGCCGCAAGCGGCGCGGTTGCGCGCGGCCAAGGCGGCGGCGAGATCATCGGCGCTCCAGCGACCCTCGCCGACCCACACCAGCGAGCCCACCATCGAGCGCACCTGGCTGTGCAGGAACGAGCGCGCCGAGGTCAGGATGCTGACCGCGTCACCGCGCCGTACGACATCGAGCTGATCGAGCGTCTTCTCCGGCGACTTCGCCTGGCATTCGGTGTCACGGAAGGTGGTGAAATCGTGCTTACCAAGCAACCGCTGCGCCGCCTGATGCATCGCGTCGGTATCGAGCCGCCGCGGCACCCGCCAAGTGCGGTCGATGTCGAGGGCAAGATTGGCGCGGGTGTTGGTGATGCGATATAAATAATGCCGCTTGATCGCGGAAAACCGTGCCTCGAAATTATCGGGCACGACCTCGGCTGCGAGCACGCCGATCGGATGCGGCCGCAAATGCGCGTTGAGCCCGTCGCGCAGACGCCCCGGCACAAAGTGCTTGGCAATATCGCAATGGGCGACTTGCGCCAGCGCATGCACGCCGGCGTCGGTACGGCCAGCGCCGTTGACACGAACGTCTTCGCCGCAAATCGCTTTGACGGCCTGTTCCAGCGCGCCCTGCACCGTGGGGGCATTGTCCTGGATCTGCCAGCCGGAGAACGGCGTGCCGTCATATTCGATGATAAGCTTGTAACGGGGCATCAGACCAGCCGCACCGGCGGCTTCAGCGGCGTGCCGCGCAGAAACTCCGCGGCCTTCATCGGCGCCTTGCCGGCGCGCTGCAATTCGATGATGCGGAGTGCACCGTTGCCGCAGGCGATGGCAAGGCGATCGTTAAGCACATGGCCCGCTGGGCCCGAACCTCTTGCCAATTCACAGCGCAAGATCTTGATCCGCGCCGCCTCGCCCTCGCCTCCGACCTCGCTCCAGGCGCCCGGAAACGGCGACAATCCATGGATATGGCGCAGCACGGAGCGTGCCGGCTTGTTCCAGTCGACCCTGGCCTCGGTCTTTTCGATCTTGGCGGCGTAGGTCACGCCGGCATCGCCCTGCTTCCTGAGCTGCAGCGCCCCCTTTTCCAGCGCACCGATCGCGCGCACCATCAGGTCGGCGCCGAGCGGCGCCAGCGCATCGTGCAGATCGGCCGCTGTCATGGTGTCGGTGATCGGCACGCGCTCGGCGAGCGCGACGTCGCCGGTATCAAGGCCGACGTCCATCTTCATCACCATGACGCCGCTCTCCGTATCGCCTGCCATGATGGCGCGGTTGATCGGAGCAGCACCCCGCCAGCGCGGCAACAGCGAGGCGTGCAGATTGAAGCAGCCGAGCTCCGGCGCATCGAGAATGGGTTGCGGCAGGATCATGCCGTAGGCGACGACGACCGCGGCATCCGCCTGATGCGCACGAAACTCCTCCGACGCGCCCGGCGTCTTCAATGTCTTGGGCGTCAACACGGGAATCCCAAGCCGCCGCGCCTCCTGCTCGACCGGCGTCGGTTGCAGCTTCATGCCGCGCCCGCCGGGTTTTGCCGTACGGGTATAGACGGCCGCGACCTCATGGCCATGGGCCACGAGCTCCAACAGCGTCGGCACCGCGAATTCCGGCGTGCCCATAAAGACCAGACGAAGCGGCATTAAGAGTGCGTACCTTGCGATTGCCGACTGCTTTTTATCCGTCATGCCCGCGCTTGTCGCGGGCAACCACGTCTTTCTTTGCTGTCGCCAAGACGTGGATGGCCGGGTCAGGCCCGGCCATGACGAGGAGAGACTTGAGGCTCGAGCCCCTACTCCGCCGCGCGCTTGGCTGCCTTGGAAAATTTCTTTTGCACACGATCGCGCTTCAGCTTCGACAAATAGTCGATGAACAGCACGCCATTGAGATGATCGATCTCGTGCTGGATGCAGGTCGCGAACAGGCCCTCGGCGTCTTCCTCATGCACCTTGCCGTCGAGATCGGTAAAACGCAGGCGCACCCTCGCCGGGCGCTCCACTTCCTCGTAATATTCGGGGATCGACAGGCAGCCTTCCTCGTACACCGAGGTTTCTTCCGAGAACGATGTGATCTCCGGATTGATGAAGACGCGCGGCCGTGGCGTGGTCTCGCCGTTTTCGTCGCGCTTGGCGAGATCCATGGTGATCAGCCGCACGGGTTCCGCGACCTGGATCGCCGCGAGCCCGATTCCGGGCGCCGCATACATGGTCTCGAACATGTCGTCGGCGAGCTTGCGGATCGCAGGCGTCACCTTTTCGACAGGCTTGGAGACCAGCCGCAACTTTCTGTCCGGCAGGACGATGATTTCTCTTAAGGCCATGATTTCCTAAATACCTTGGCGGGCGATTTAAGCTCTTGATTTGACGGGGTCAATGCGAGCGGGAACGCATTAACCCGGCGTTAACCATGAATTTTAACGGCGCCTTAACCATAAATTTTTACCGGGCATTCACCATAAATGTTCCCTCTTCGTTCGTGCGGGCCTGCCGAATCGGTTACAGAGGATGGCATGAACCAGATTCTTTTCGTGATCGGTGACTGGCCGGTCCGCATCAATGACGCGCTGACCGGCTTCGGCGTGCTCGTGCTTGGATTGTTGATTGTCATCGCCATCGTGATCGCCCGATCGGGGCGGCGCGGCGCCGAGCTTGCGATGGCGCAGGCGATCCGCGCCGACGAGTTTGAACAACGCCTGAGCGAAATGCTGCGCGCGCAAAGCGAGGCGACCGGGCGGGTCGACGCCATGGGACAGGCCCTGGCCGGCCGTCAGGCGGAGATGGCGCGCGCCGTCAACGAGCGGCTGGATTCAGTGACCCATCGGGTCGGCCAATCGATGGAACAGACCACGCGCAACACCATGGATAGCTTGCGCGTGCTCCATGAGCGGCTCGGCATCATCGACAATGCGCACAAGAACCTCACCGACCTTACTTCCCAAGTGACCACGCTGCGCGACGTGCTCGCCAACAAGCAATCGCGCGGCGCGTTCGGCCAGGCGCGGATGGAAGCCATCGTCCAAGACGGCATGCCGAAGGGTTCCTACGAATTCCAGTTCACGCTGTCGACCGGCAAGCGGCCGGATTGCGTGGTGTTCCTGCCCGACCAGCGCCCGCTCTGCATCGACGCCAAGTTCCCGCTGGAAGCGATGACCGCTCTGCACGATGCCCGCACCGACGAAGAGCGGAAATTCGCGAGCCAGCGGCTGCGCAACGACGTGCTGAAACATGTCAGCGATATCGCCGAAAAATATCTGATTGCGGGAGAGACCCAGGATACCGCGCTGATGTTCGTGCCGTCGGAATCGGTCTATGCCGAAATCCACGACGGTTTTGACGACGTGATCCAGAAGGCCTATCGCGCCCGCGTGGTGCTGGTATCGCCGTCGCTGTTGATGCTGGCGATCCAGGTGATGCAGCAGATCCTCAAAGACGCGCGGATGCGCGATGCCGCCGACCAGATCCGCACCGAGGTGCTCAATCTCGGCGACGATCTCGGACGCCTGCGTGACCGCGTGCTGAAACTCCAGAAGCACTTCTCCGATGCCAACGAGGACATCCGACAGGTGCTGATCTCCGCCGACAAGATCGAAAAGCGCGCCGGGCGCATCGAGGAACTCGACTTCAGCAAGGAGACGCCCACCGAAGCGCCGCGCCTGGTCAAATCAGCCCCGCCGGAACTGTTTCCGCTGCCGCACAAGCTGCAGGCGGGGGAGTGATGGTCCCGCGAAGTTTGCCACAATTCCGCTGTCGTCGCCCGGCTTGACCGGGCGAGCCAGTATCCCAGAGACGGCAGATGGCGGCACGCAGCTTCTACGTCTACATTCTAGCCAGCCGCATCGGCGGCACGCTGTATATCGGCGTGACCAATGACCTCGTGCGTCGCGTGGCCGAGCATCGCCTAAAACTGGTGGAAAGCTTTACAAAGAAATACGAGATTTACAGGTTAGTCTATTTCGAACAATTCGATGACTCCGAAAACGCGATCAGGCGTGAAAAGCGTTTGAAGAAATGGAACCGGGCCTGGAAAATTCGACTGATTGAGGAGGTCAATCCCAATTGGGATGATCTGTACTCGAGCATAGCCAGTCCGTAGCCTTTGCCGTCCCTTCCCGTTTCACCGTCCTACCCGCGCAGGCGGGTATCCAGTATTACGAGGCGGTCGTTGTTGAAATCAGCCTTCACGGAGTACTGGATCGTCCGCCTTCGCGGACGATGACAGCAAGGACCAAAGCCCGGCGATGACGGCTTTTGTAGTTGGCCGAATCTGCTAACACCCTTTCATGACTGCACCCGAAGCCGCCTCCAAACCAACCTTTATCGTCCCCGCTCCTCGCGCCTCCTGGCGCGACAGTCTTGCCGTTTATCTCCAGCCCCGCGTGCTGATCGTCCTCTTGCTCGGATTTTCCTCGGGCCTGCCGCTGGCACTGTCGGGCTCGACGCTATTGGTTTGGATGCGCGAGTCCGGTGTCGATCTCGGCACCATCGGTCTGTTTGCGCTCGTGGGCACGCCCTACACATTGAAATTCCTGTGGGCGCCGCTTACCGATGCACTGCACGTGCCGTTCTTCACGCATGCCTTCGGCCGTCGCCGCGGCTGGCTGGTCTTTTCGCAATTGCTCTTGATCGTCGCGATCCTGCTGCTGGCGCTGACCGACCCGGCGCGCTCGTCGCTCTTCGTCGCATTGGGCGCACTATTGGTGGCGGCAATGTCATCGACACAGGATATTGTGGTCGATGCCTTCCGCGTCGAAAGCCTCCCCGAAAGTGAGCAGGCCGCCGGCATGGCATCCTATGTCGCGGCGTACCGCATCGGCATGCTGGTCTCGACCGCCGGCGCATTGTTCATCGTCTCCGGTTTCGAGGCCACCGGCATCGCGCGCGGCTCGGCGTGGATGTGGGGCTATGTGGTGATGGCGGTATTGGTGCTGATCGGAACCATCACGGCGCTATCGGCAACCGAGCCCGGCCAATCGGCGCGGGTGGAGGCCGTGACGCAGGCCGAGAGCGCGTTCTCGCGCGTGCTCCATGCCGCGACCGGCGCGTTCTCCGAATTCCTCAGCCGCAAAGACGCTTGGGCTGCACTCACTTTCGTGGTGCTGTTCAAATTCACCGACGCATTTTCCGGCACCATGACCGCGCCGTTCGTGATCGACCTCGGCTTTTCCCGCAACGACTATGCCGCGATCGTCAAGGGCGTTGGACTGGCGGCCACCTTGACCGGCGGCTTTGCCGGCGGCTTCGTGGCGCGGCGCTATTCGCTGGCCGCAAGCCTGTGGATCGGCGGGGTGTTGCAGGCGATCGCCAATCTCTCCTTCTCCTGGCTGGCACTGGTAGGCGTCAACGAATGGGCGTTGGCTTTTGCCATTACGGCGGAAAACTTCACCAGCGCCATCGGCACGGTGATCTTCGTCGCCTATCTGTCGGCGCTGTGCCGCAATCCGCTGCATACCGCGACCCAATACGCGCTGCTCACCGCGCTTGCCGCCGTGGGACGCACCTATCTGTCGTCAGGCGCTGGGTTTGTCGCGAAGGCGGCGGGATGGCCATTGTTTTTTGCGATCTGCGTCGTGGTCGCGGTGCCTAGCCTGATCCTGCTGGCATGGCTGCAACGGCGCGGACATTTTGCAGCGCTCGGGCCGGTGAAGGTTTAGTGCTTCGTCACCACGCTCCACTTCGTCACCACGGCCTCGCTCATCTGCCCCGCGTCCTGCGCGCAGGCGATTTCGTCGACCTTTATTGAAATCTCCTTGCCGAGGAAATTCTTCAATTGCGCGGCCTGCGCGTCGCTCGAGGTGATGAGCTGGAAGGTTTCCGGGCCGGTCTCGAGATTGCAGAGCCCGTTCGGCGGCGGCAGTCGGCGCGGCTCGCTCGTGAGCTGGTAGGTCGCGACGCGCTTGCCCTTGTTGCCGCCGCGCACGCGCATGGTGTTGAGCTCACCGGACAGCACGTCGCCGGCATTGATCGGCTTGCCCGCCTTCGGCGGCGGCTCGGCCTGTTGCGCGAGCGTCGCGGGCGCGGCGAGGCTCACGGCCAGGATCGATGCCACAGCCAGCCGTTTGGCGAATCGTCGTTTCGTCATTTCGGTCATTTCCGTTGGTATGTTGCTAGAACAGCGTTCGCTGCCGCATCGCGGCCGACAGCGTGCCCTCGTCGAGGTAGTCAAGTTCACCGCCGACCGGCACGCCGTGGGCGAGCCGCGTCACCTTGACATTCGCCTCCTGCAGCAGATCGGTGATGTAATGCGCGGTGGTCTGGCCATCGACCGTTGCGTTCAGCGCCAGGATGATTTCGGTCACTTGCGGATCATGCGCGCGCTTGACCAACTCATCGATCGCAAGATCCTGCGGGCCGACGCCATCGAGCGGCGACAGTGTCGCACCCAGGACGTGGTAGCGCCCCTGGGTCGCGTTGGCCCGCTCCAGCGCCCAGAGATCGGCGACGTCGGCGACCACCACGATGATGGCACCATCACGCCGGGGATCGGTGCATACGGTGCACGGGTTTTGCGTGTCGATATTGCCGCAGGTCTTGCAGACCTGAATCTTGTCGATCGCCACCTGCAACGCGGCGGAGAGCGGCGTCATCAGCGCCTCGCGCTTCTTGATGAGGTGCAGCGCCGCGCGCCGCGCCGAACGCGGACCGAGCCCCGGCAACCGCGCCAGAAGCTGGATCAGGCGTTCGATCTCGGGCCCGGCAACCGCAGCGGCCATATCTTAAGAACCAGAACCGAGCAGCCCGGGCGGCAGCCCGAGGCCACCGGTCAACGCCTGCATCTTTTCGGCCATCGCGGCTTCCGCCTTGCGACGCGCGTCGTTGTGTGCGGTGACCAGCAAGTCCTCGAGGATCTCGCGCTCTTCCGCCTTCATCAGCGAGGCGTCGATCTTGACCGCCTTCACTTCCATCTTCGCGCTCATGCGCACCGCGACAAGGCCGCCGCCGGCAATGCCTTCGACCTCGACATTGCCGAGCTCTTCCTGCATCGCTTGCATCTTCGATTGCAGTTGTGCCGCTTGCTTCATCATGCCTAGAAAATCGGGCATCCGAACCTTCCTTTAATGCCTAGAGATCGTCGTTGTCGGGATTTTCGGCGCCGTCTTCACCGATAACATCGGATTCCGGTGGCTCGGGGGCAAGCTTGCGTACTTCGACCACCTTGGCGCCGGGAAAACGCGCCATCACCTCCTGCACGCGCGGATCGGATTCGGCGGCGCGCTCGCGCTGGTTTTTCGCAACCTCGCTCTGCGAGCGCAGGGTCGGCTGTCCCGCCTCGTTGGAGACGATCACGGTCCAGCGCTTGGCCGTCCACTGCTCGAGCTTGCGGGAGAGATCGTTGATCAGGGTTTTCGAGGCGTGGCGCTCCAGCGCGAGCTCCAGCCTTCCGTCCTCGATGCGGACCAGACGAACATCGGCCTCCAGCGCCCCCTTGGTGAGGAGATCGCGCTTTTCCGCCGCGAGCGCGACCAACTGCGGAAAGCTCGTGATCCGGAGCGCCGGCGCCGTTAGCGTCTCCGCTGCCGGCACAATCATTTGCGGGCGGGCGGAGGCCTCAACGCCGCCCCGCGTCGCGCCACCCGTCCGCGACGGCTGAGATTGCAGCGCAGATACCGGCGAGGCGGACATCGTCGGCGCCGGCGCGTTGCGCGGCGACGCAGTCGTCGCCATCGCCGGCGAGGCACCGCCATTCTGCTCGATCATCCTGATCGCTTCATCCGGGGTCGGCATGTCGGCGACATAGGCGATCCGCACCAGCACCATTTCCGCGGCTGCCGCCGGCCGGGTCGCTGATTGCGTCTCGGTGATACCCTTGAGCAGCATCTGCCACATCCGTGACAGCACCCGCATCGAAAGCTTGGCGGCGAAATCGCGCGCGCGTAAGCGTTCGGTTTCGCCGAACGCGACATTATCCGCGGTCGCCGGCACGATTTTCACGCGGGTGACGAAATTGACGAATTCGGCCAAATCCGAAAGCACGACGATCGGATCGGCACCGGTGTCGTACTGTTCGCGGAATTCCTTGAAAGCGCCGGCGATGTCGCCGCGTACCAGATGCTCGAACAGATCGATCACGCGGGTGCGGTCGGCCAATCCCAGCATCTGCCGCACGGCGTCGGCGCGCACTACTCCCGCCGCATGCGCGATCGCCTGGTCGAACAGGGAGAGCGAATCGCGCACCGAGCCTTCGGCGGCGCGCGCGATGATGCCGAGCGCTTCCGGCTCGACCTCGACGCCTTCTTTGTTCGCGATGTCGGCAAGATGGGTCATCAGCACGTCGGCTTCGACGCGCCGAAGGTCGAAACGCTGGCAACGCGACAGCACCGTCACCGGCACTTTGCGGATTTCGGTGGTGGCGAACACGAATTTGGCGTGCTCCGGCGGCTCTTCCAGCGTCTTGAGGAACGCGTTGAACGCCGCCGTCGAGAGCATGTGGACTTCGTCGATGATGTAGACCTTGTAGCGGGCGCTGGCCGGTGCATAGCGCACGCTGTCATTGATCTGGCGCACGTCATCGACGCCGGTATGGGAGGCGGCGTCCATTTCCAGCACGTCCATATGCCGGCTTTCCATGATCGCCTGGCAATGCACGCCCAATCCCGGCATGTGGATGGTCGGTCCCTTCACCGATCCGTCCGGCAACTCGTAATTCAGGGCGCGGGCGAGGATGCGCGCGGTCGTGGTCTTGCCGACGCCGCGCACGCCGGTGAGGATCCAGGCTTGCGGAATGCGCCCGGTTTCGAACGCGTTCGAAACCGTGCGGACCACGGCGTCCTGACCGATCAAATCCGCAAAGCCGGAGGGGCGGTATTTCCGTGCCAGCACGCGATAGGGCGTGGCCGCGCCCGGTCGTGAGCCAAGGTCGAAGCCGCCCTGATCGGCGCCGTCGGACTTGGGTTGGGAAGCGCCAGCGTCACTCATCGATCGATCCGCAATTGATGTCTCTCGGCCGGCTTTGCGGAAAGGCGCGAATTCAAGCGCGGGGCGCTGGTTCGCCGCTTCTTGCGCGATTCGCTCGGAAAAACAGGTAGGAGACTGACGAGCGACCCGATCCGGACCTCGTTAGGGCTGCTTCCTTCCGGACCTGACCCGGTTGGCGAGTGGCTCGTCCACCGCCAATCTCCCGGTCCCTATTTGGGACCAAAAGGACCGGAAAGCAAGCGGGGCTTCGGCTGTCATATCCCGCGAAAGCGAGGTATCCAGTAACGCCGACCTATCAACGACGGAGAGGTCGCGGAGTACTCATCATCCGCTTTCACGGATGATGACGGCTTGATATGAAACTCCATCAGTGCCCCAAGAAGGGCATTTGGGAACCCTCATGCCTTCTGACGCCCCCGCCTGGTCGCTGCACTCGCGGCTCAAAGAAGATACCATCGACATCGGCGACCTGCCGCTGTGCCGTGTGCTCGTCATCAAGGATGCGCATTACCCCTGGCTATTGCTGGTGCCGCGCCGGGAGGGCGTGGTGGAGATCATCGACCTTGCCGAGGTCGAGCAGGCGCAGCTGATGACGGAAATTTCCCGCGTTGCCCGAGCGTTGAAGGAAGTCACCCGATGCGACAAACTCAATATCGCGGCTCTGGGCAACCTCGTACCGCAACTGCATGTCCACGTCATCGCGCGCCGTTCCTCGGACGTCGCCTGGCCGCGCCCCGTCTGGGGTGTGATGCCGCCGCTGGCCCATGACGCCGAGGAGGTGCAGAATTTCATCAGCACGCTGCGCCGCAAGATCTGGTTGGGTTGAGAACACAAGTAATGTCAGCATTTGATTCGTTTCCCCTGGGGCAACCGGCCTTCGTCACCAACATCCTCGATCGCGCGGCGCATCTACGCGGCAATGACGAGAAACTTTTGGCGCTGGAAAGCCAGCCCAATTCGCGCGCCTACGTGGTGCACCGCGACTCCCTTGTGGTGAAGCGGGAGGCAGGCGGCGCCCGCGCGCTGCTTGCTATCGACGAAGCGCTGAAATTCGGCGCCAATCCGGGCACGATCTTCTTGGGCCTGCGCGATGGTGCGGCGGTATTCGGCATGGGCATCTCGGCTACGGCCGCGGAAAAGCTGCTGACGCGCGAGGACGTCGCGGTCACCGAACTGCGCGGCATGGCGATGCAGGGCCTAGTGCCGCCGGACCAGCTATCGGCGATCGCGATGGCGAAATCGATGGTGAGCTGGCATCAGCGCCACGGCTTCTGCGCCAATTGCGGGACCCATACCGCGATGAAGGAAGGCGGCTGGAAGCGCGAGTGCCCGAACTGCAAGGCCGAGCATTTTCCACGTACCGACCCGGTCGTGATCATGCTGGTGACGTCAGGCGAAAAGTGCCTGCTCGGCCGTCAAAAGCATTTCCCGCCCGGCATGTATTCCTGCCTCGCCGGCTTTGTCGAGGCGGCCGAAACCATCGAGGATGCGGTCCGGCGCGAGATTTTCGAGGAATCGGGAATCCGCTGCACCGACGTCAGCTATTACATGACGCAGCCCTGGCCGTATCCGTCATCGCTGATGATCGGATGCGCCGCGCGCGCCACCAGCGAGGACATTGTCGTTGACCGTTCGGAATTGGAGGATGCACGCTGGTTCGACCGGGACGAGGCGCGTCTGATGATCACACGGAAGCATCCCGACGGCCTTGCAGGCCCGCACCCGTTTGCCATTGCCCATCATTTACTCGGTCGTTGGGTGCATGGCGGCGCAACATAGGCGCATGGCACAGGGAGGAACCGTCCGATGTCTGTCTCGATTGAATTGGGACCGCGGTTCCGGAGGAAGGCGGAACTGGCATGACGGATCCCGGCATGAACTTCCACGAAGTTGCGCCTAAAATTCCGCCGCGCATTCTGTGTATCGGCATGCCTGTGCGTGACCTGACGTTTCGCATCGATGGGCTGCCGGAGCGCGGCTTCAAGGTCAACGCCAGCCATTTCGATGAGATTTGCGGCGGCAACGCACTCAACGGCGCGATCGGGATCGTCCGCCTCGGCGGCCGCGCCTCGATCTGCGGCCCGATGGGCGATGCCAAGGAAACGTCATCCAAATATATTTTCGAAAAACTCGGGCATGAGGGCATCGAAACCAGGCATATCGTGCATATGCCGGGCCTGGTGACGCCGATCTCGAATATCATGATCGATCCGAGCGGCGAGCGCACCATTGTCACCTTCCGCGATCCGGAATTGTGGAAGGTTCAGTTGCCGCCTTCGGACGAACTGCTGAAGGATTGTCACGCCATCCTGACCGAGAACCGCTGCGCCGAATTCTGCACCGATCTCTGCGCCGAGGCGCGCCGGCGCGGCATTCCCGTCATTGTCGATGTCGACCGCACCATGTCGATGCGCGAGGGTCTATTGACCGCGTCTTCGCATCTGGTGTTTTCCAGCGAGGCACTGCAGGCGACCGCCGGCGTCGCTGACGACGCGGAGGCACTGAAAAAGATCGCAAGACTGACGCCGTCTTTCCTGGCGGGCACGCGCGGCGCGCTGGGCACACTTTGGCTCGACGACAACGGCAATCTGCAGCAGACACCGGCTTTCCCGGTGCACACCGTGGATACGCTCGGTGCTGGTGACGTCTTTCATGGCGCGTTTGCGCTCGCCGTCACGGAACAGCAGGAGCTGCCGGAGGCGCTGCGATTCGCCTCAGCCGCTGCAGCCCTGAAATGCACCCGCTTCGGAGGCGCCTTTGCCGCCCCGCAACGTGCTGAAGTTGAAGAGTTTTTGAACCAGGATCGGGCCCCCAGGTCAGCCCAGACGAACGGATGATAGGCTTGCCATAGAAGAATTTTCTATATATGAGGTAGATGAACCTCACGAATGGAACTTTCTTCTCATGACCGACCTCGCCATTCAGCTTCATGAACCCAACCGCCGCCTCGACGCCATCGACCGCAAGATTCTGATGGTGCTGCAGGAGGACGCCTCCCTGTCCGTCGCCGAGATCGGCGACCGGGTCGGGCTGTCGTCGACGCCATGCTGGAAGCGCATCCAGCGGCTTGAAGCCGATGGCGTGATCCTGCGCCGGGTCGCGCTGGTCGACCAGAACAAGATCGGGCTCGGCATTTCCGTGTTCGTATCGGTGGAAAGCGCCGATCACTCGGAGGCCTGGCTGAAGAAATTCGCCGACGCCGTCAGCGCCATGCCCGAGGTGATGGAATTTTACCGGATGGCCGGCGACGTCGATTACATGCTGCGGGTCGTGGTCGCGGACATGCAGAGCTACGACGTGTTCTACAAGAAGCTGATCGGCGCGGTGCCGCTGAAGAACGTCACCTCCCGCTTTGCGATGGAAAAGATCAAGTCGGTCACCGCATTGCCGGTGCCGGCGGTGGGGTAGGCCAGGCGAGCGCCATAGGCTCCCTCGCCCCGCAAGCGGGGCGAGGTAAGGAAGCCTCAAATCTTCTGGTTGTATTCGCCGACCTCGGGGTGGGTGCGCAGCACCTTGTCCACCATCTCGAACATGTCGCGCATGCGCTGTTCCGAGACCGGGCTCTCAACTACCACCACCAACTCCGGCTTGTTGGATGAGGCGCGCACCAGGCCCCAGCTGCCATCTTCCACGGTGACGCGCACGCCGTTCACCGTGACGAGATCGCGGATCGGTTGCCCCGCGGCCTTCTCGCCGTTTTTCTGCATCGTTTCGAAATGCTTCACGACGGTCTCGACGATGCCGTATTTGACCTCGTCGGCGCAGTGCGGCGACATCGTCGGCGACGACCAGGTTTTCGGCAGCGCGTTCTTCAAATCCGCCATCGATTTGTCGGGCGCCCGATCGAGCATCTCGCAGACCGCGATCGCCGATACCAGGCCATCGTCATAGCCCCGGCCGAACGGCTTGTTGAAGAAGAAATGCCCGGACTTCTCGAAGCCCGCCAGCGCGCCCAGCTCGTTGGTGCGGCGCTTCATGTAGGAATGGCCGGTCTTCCAGTAGGTCGCCCTCGCGCCCTGCTTCCGCAGTACCGGATCGGTGATGAACAGGCCGGTCGATTTCACGTCGACCACGAACTGCGCGTTTTTGTGGATCGCCGACATGTCGCGCGCCAGCATCACGCCGACCTTGTCGGCGAAAATCTCTTCACCTGTATTGTCGACGACGCCGCAACGGTCGCCGTCGCCGTCGAAGCCCAGGCCGACATCGGCCTTGTGGGCGAGCACGGCGTCGCGGATCGCGTGCAGCATCTCCATGTCTTCGGGGTTCGGATTGTATTTCGGGAAGGTGTAGTCGAGCTCGGTATCGAGCCGCACCACCTCGCAGCCGATCTTTTCCATCACCTGCGGCGCGAACGCCCCCGCGGTGCCGTTGCCGCAAGCGACCACGGCCTTCAGCTTGCGCTTCAGTTTGGGGCGATTGGTGAGATCGGCGATGTAGCGCGCCGGGAAATTCTCGTGAAACTGATAGGAGCCGCCGACCCTGTTCTTGAAGTCGGCGCTGAGCACGATTTCCTTTAAGCGCGTCATCTCGTCCGGGCCGAATGTGAGCGGGCGGTTGGCCCCCATCTTGACGCCGGTCCAGCCATTATCGTTGTGCGAAGCCGTCACCATGGCGACGCAGGGCACGTCGAGATCGAACTGGGCAAAATAGGCCATCGGCGTCACGGCAAGCCCAATGTCATGCACCTTGCAGCCCGACGCCATCAGGCCCGAAACAAGCGCGTATTTAATCGAGGCCGAATAGCCGCGGAAATCGTGGCCCGTCACGATCTCCTGCCTGGCGCCGAGTTCCGCGATCAGGGCGCCCAATCCCATGCCGAGCGCCTGCACGCCCATCAGGTTGATTTCCTTGTTGAGCAACCAGCGCGCGTCATATTCGCGAAAGCCGGTCGCCTTCACCATCGGCTCGGATTCGAAGGCATAGGTATTGGGAACCAGCACGGATTTCGGCTTGGGAAACATTAGCGGCGGCCTCGTCGTAAATGCAGAGAGTGCAGCCATAGCGAATACGCGCTGGAAGCGGAAGGCAGGATCAGCGCTTTGTGACGATTATAGCAGGGCGGTCGTGGTGGCATGAGAACCACCGTCATTGTCCGCGAAGGCGGACGATCCAGTATTCCAGTCGTGGTTCTTACGAAGGCCGCAGTGTACTGGATGCCCCGCCTTCGCAGGGCATGACAGCAGCCTCACTGCTCCAGCACCATCTGCCCGTTGGCATATTCGAAACGCTTCAGTTTCGACAGGAACGAGAGACCGAGCAGGTTTTCAGACAACGCCTCATCGGGCAGCACCATGGCATCGACGTCGCGCACGATGATGCCGCCGAGATCGACCATGGCAAGCCGCGTGCGCGCCGCCTTGATGGTGCCGTTGGCGGTCGAGACGGTGGCCTTGTACTCGCCCGGCGACGGACGAAGGCCAAACCGCGCCGCGGCCGTTTCGTTCAACGCCACCACGGAAGCGCCGGTATCGACCATGAAAGCGATGCGCTGGCCGTCGATCCGTCCGTCGACCTGGAAATGACCGCGGGAATCGCGCGGAATGTTGAGGCTGCGGCCGGCCGTCTGCATCGGCGTTTCGACGCGGGCAACTTTGGTCGACGCCGTCATGGCGGAAGCGGGCGCCGGTGTCATCTTGTCGGCCATATGCGCCATGAAGGTGCCAAGGCCGGCGACGATGGCCGCAGTGATCATAAGGTTACGCATGACGCCACACGAATGGTTACGACTGCCAATTTGACCACGTCAGCCGCAATTCTGCGACCGAAGGGCACCGGCAGAGCCGGCCATTTTGAGGAAAAGGATGACCGAAGTGTTAACACGCCTCACGTTCCGCGTGGCTTGACCCGGCGTGTCGGCAGCGCATTCGCCGGGTCCTCCGGCCAGGGATGGCGCGGATAGCGTCCGCGCAGATCGGAGCGGACCGCGGCATAGCTGCCGCGCCAAAACCCCGGCAGGTCGCGCGTCACCTGCACCGGGCGGTGCGCGGGCGACAATAATTCCAGCACCAGCGGCACCGCGCCTTTGGCGATCGAGGGATGGGTATTGAGCCCGAACAATTCCTGCAATCGGACCGCGATGGTCGGCCCCTGCTCGGCCTCGTAGTCGATCGGAAGCCTAGTGCCGGTCGGCGCCTCGAAATGCGTCGGCGCCTCGCGCTCCAGCCGCGCGCGCAATTCCCACGGCAACAATGTCTGCAACGCCTCCGACAGATCGCCGGCCGAAACATCCTTTAGCGCTAGCTTGTCGTAGAGCGCCGGCACCAGCCACTCTTCGCGCCGCGCGACCAGCGCGTCGTTGGACAGGTCGGGCCAATTTTCGCCTTCAGCCTTGCGCAGGAAGGTGACGCGATCGCGCCATTGTTTCGCGGCGTTCGACCACGGAAATTTGTCGAGCCCGGCGCCGATCAGCCCGTCGGCGAGAATGCGCGCGGTATCTGAGGAAGACGACAATGCAAGCGGCGCTTCCGAAAGGGTGATCGCATGCAGCGTCCGCTTGCGGCGCGCGCGTAAGCCAAGCGCGGTGCGATCGAAGAAAACCTCGTCGGCGTTTTGGATTTGATCGGCAAAGCGCTGCTCGATTTCACCTTGGGTGATCGGCGCCGCTAGCAAAATGCGCCCCTGCGCTGCCGTGCCCGCCAGTTCCGCAACCGCAATGTAATGCTCACGCGCCAGTGCCGAAGTCTGCTCCACTATGGCGCCTCGACCGCTGGCGAGCACAAAACTGCCATTGCCGCGATTGCGCGCGACGCGATCTGGGAAAGCAAGCGCGAGCATGACGCCGGTTGTCAGCTCCCCTGCCCCTTGCCGAGGCCGAGATTCCGACGCCGCCACCTGCGACGCCCAGCGCTGCGCGAGAGCGCGCGCACTGGAGGCGCGCGGCGAGCGGTCGCGACGGAACTGATCGAGCCTATGATCAAGATCGACGCTGTCGCCGCCGAGGCCGCGCTCGGTCAGCACGGCGGCGATTTCCGCAGCCTGCTCGCCCGCCCCCAGACGGTGCGAATCCACGATCAAGCGCGCCAGCCGCGGCGGCAGCGCCAGGGCGCGCAGGCTCTTGCCTTCCGCGGTGATGCGGCCGTCGCCGTTGAGCGCCCCAAGTTCGATCAAGAGGTTTCTCGCTTCCTTTAGCGCGGGTGCCGGCGGGGAATCGAGAAACGCCAGTTTGGCGGGATCGGCTACCCCCCATTGCGCGAGGTCGAGCACTAGCGAGGACAAATCGGCACTTAAAATTTCGGGCTGGGTATAGGCCGCAAGCGAGGCAGTCTGCGGCTCATCCCACAGGCGGTAACAAATGCCCGGCTCGGTACGCCCGGCTCGGCCTCGGCGCTGGTCGACCGCGGCGCGCGAGGCGCGCACGGTCTCTAACCGCGTCAGCCCGATGTCGGGCTCATACCGCGGCACCCGCGCCATGCCGGAATCGACGACAATGCGCACGCCTTCGATGGTCAGCGAGGTTTCGGCGATCGAAGTCGCGAGCACAACCTTGCGGCATCCTCTTGGCGCCGGCGCTATCGCGCTGTCCTGCACACTTGCGTCAAGCGCGCCGAACAGCGGCACGACCTCGACGCCGGCGTCGTGCACGCGCTCGCCCAGCAAATTCTGGGTGCGACGGATTTCGGCCGCACCCGGCAGAAACGCCAGCACCGAGCCGGCATCGACACGCAACGCGGACGCAATCGCATCCGCCATTTGCCGCTCCAGCGGCGCGTCCGGCTTGCGGCCGAGATAGCGGGTCTCCACCGGAAAGGCGCGGCCTGTGCTTGAAATGACCGGCGCCTCGCCGAGCAGTCTTGCGACCCGTGCGCCGTCGAGCGTCGCCGACATCACAAGGATGCGCAGCTCCTCGCGCAGGCCGGTCTGCGCATCGCGCGCTAGCGCCAATCCTAGATCGGCATCAAGGGAGCGCTCGTGAAATTCGTCGAACAGGACAGCGGCGATGCCGGTCAATTCGGGGTCATCGAGAATCTGGCGTGAGAAGATGCCTTCGGTGACGACCTCTATCCGGGTCGCGCGCGAGACCTTTGAGCCGAATCGGACGCGGTAGCCGACGGTTTCGCCGACGCGCTCGCCAAGCGTAAGCGCCATCCGCTCGGCACTGGCGCGCGCCGCGATCCGCCGCGGCTCCAGCACGATGATTTTCTTACCCCTCGCCCAGGGCTCGTCGAGCAGCGCGAGCGGCACACGCGTGGTTTTGCCAGCGCCGGGAGGAGCCACCAGCACCGCGGCATTGTTGCCCGCGAGCGTCCGCGCGAGATCGTCGAGTACGGCGTCGATCGGAAGAGGCGTGTCGAAGGAGCGCAAAGGTTTGTCCGAAGTCGCATTTCTAACTCCCTCGCCCCGCCCTTGCGGGGAGAGGGTCGGGGTGAGGGGTACTCTCCACACAGTTGCGCTCGCGGAGAATCCCCCTCACCCGGATTTTCGCTGCGCGCAAATCCGACCTCTCCCCGCAAGCGGGGAGAGGTAAGAACGCATCAATTCCGCGGTTCGGGCGGGCGCCCAACACTCTCATAGGTGAACCCGTGCGCCGTCATGTCCTCGGGACGATAGATGTTGCGCAAATCGACCACGACCGGCTGCGCCATCTCGCGCTTCAACCGTCCGAGATCAAGCGCGCGGTATTGCGCCCATTCGGTCACCACCACCATCGCGTCCGCGCCGCGCGCGCAGGCGTAAGGATCGTCGCAATAATCGATGTCGGGCAATTCCTTGCGCGCCTGCTCCATGCCGACCGGATCATGCGCGCGCACTTTTGCGCCCATGTCGAGCAAACCCGTGACCAGCGGGATCGACGGCGCCTCGCGCATGTCGTCGGTGTCGGGCTTGAAGGTGAGGCCGAGCACCGCGACCGTCTTGCCGCGCAAGCTGCCGCCGGCGGCATTGGAAACCTTGCGCGCCATCGCGCGCTTGCGGTGGTCGTTGACCCCAAGCACTGCCTCGACAATGCGCAACTGCACGTCATAATCCTGTGCGATCTTGACCAGGGCGCGGGTATCCTTTGGAAAACAAGAGCCGCCGAATCCGGGACCTGCGTGCAGGAATTTCGAGCCGATGCGGTTGTCGAGCCCAATGCCGCGCGCGACCTCCTGCACGTCGGCGCCGACTTTTTCCGATAGATCGGCCATCTCGTTGATGAAGGTAATCTTGGTGGCGAGAAATGCATTGGCCGCGTATTTGATCAGCTCCGCGGTGCGCCGCGCCGTGAACATCAGCGGCGCCTGATTGAGCGAAAGCGGTCGGTAGACATTTCCGAGCAGTTTTCGCCCGCGCTCGTCCGAGGTTCCGACCACAATGCGATCCGGGAACTTGAAATCGCGGATCGCCGCACCCTCGCGCAAGAACTCCGGATTGGAGGCAACCACGACATCGGCCGACGGGTTAGCTTCGCGGATCAGGCGTTCGACCTCATCGCCGGTGCCGATCGGCACGGTCGATTTGGTGACGACAACGGTGAAGCCCGAAAGCGCGGCGGCGATCTCGCGGGCGGCGGCATAGACATAGGTCAGGTCGGCGTGGCCGTCGCCGCGCCGCGACGGCGTGCCGACCGCGATGAATACCGCGTCCGCCTCTGCGACCGGACCTTTGAGATCGGTGGTAAAATCGAGCCGGCCGGCCTTCACATTGGAAGCAACCAGCGCATCGAGGCCGGGCTCGAAAATCGGGATCTCGCCGCGGCGCAGGTTGGCGATCTTGTCGCCGTCCTTGTCCACGCAGGTGACCTGGTGGCCAAAATCCGCAAAACAGGCGCCGGAAACCAGCCCCACATAGCCCGTGCCAATCATGGCAATTCGCATGAAACTACCTGCTTTTGACGGTTAACGATTTGCGACTGCCTCTTAAAGCATTTGGCGGCAAAGAGGAAACCCGGAAAAGCGCGAGAAAGCAGCATGGTGGTTTTCTATGAATAAAGGAGAAAGAAACCGATCCGGCGGAAGATGCGGCCTCAATCACGGCGAAATAGGACACCCATGGCGGCAAATGGCACATCCACTGAGTCTCCCGCGGCATCGGCTGCGGGCGGACGCGTCGATTGGGTGGACTATGCCAAGGGCATCTGCATCGTCATGGTGGTGATGATGCATTCGGTGCTGGGGGTCGAGCTGGCCAGCGGCCAAACCGGCTTCATGCATGTCCTGGTGGCCTTCGCAAAACCGTTCCGGATGCCGGATTTCTTCCTGATTTCAGGGCTCTTCTTAGCCCTCGTGATCGGCCGCGGCTGGCGCGTCTATCTCGACCGCAAGGTCGTTCACTTCGCGTATTTCTATGTGCTGTGGGTGACGATCCAATTCGGCTTCAAGGCGCCCTCCTTTGCCGCCCAGACCACCTGGAGCCATGCCGCGTTGCTTTATCTCGAATCCTTCATCGAACCGTTCGGCACGCTGTGGTTCATTTATTTGCTGCCGTTGTTTTTCGTCGTCACAAAACTGACACGCAAAATCCCTGCGCCCGCGATCTGGGCGGTCGCCGCCGCGCTGGAGGCGGCGCATGTGGTAACCGGCTGGACCGTGATCGACGAGTTCTGCGCGCGCTTTGTCTATTTCTATTCCGGATATCTCTTTGCCGACGCGGTGTTCGCGCTGTCTGACCGCGCGCGGGCGCGTCCCTCGCTGGCGCTGGCAGCGCTCGCGCTGTGGGCCATCGTCAATGGCGGTCTCGTTGGCTTGGGCTACAGCGAACGGCCGCTGGTGTCGCTGATGCTGGGACTGGCCGGCGCCTGCGCCATCGTTACCCTGGGCACGCTGCTGGCGCGGATGAGATGGCTCAATTTCCTGCGCTTCTTGGGCGAGCATTCCATCGTCATCTATCTGGCCTTCTTCCTGCCGATGGCAGCGACGCGGACACTGTTGCTGCATGCCGGTTCGATCCACGATATCGGCGCGATTTCGCTTATTGTCACCTTCGCGGGCGTCGTCGGCGCGCTGGCACTGTGGCGGATCGCCCTTAGTGTCGGCGCGAACTTCCTGTTCGAGCGCCCGCCGCTATTCTGGATCGCGCCGAGGAAGGCCGGTCCCGTGTTGCAGGCGGCGGAGTAACTCCCAGCTTCCGACGTCATGCCCGGACTTGATCCGGGCATCCATCCCTTCGAAGAATATGATGGATGGCCGGGTCAAGCCCGGGCATGACGAAATCCACGGCCGAATTCCTCCCCCCAAAGGCTGTCAATCGGCGCAAAAATCCCTAGATTTCGGCTATGCCGAAGACCTCCCCCAAAGCCACCGCAAAGCCCGTTGCCGTTAAAGCGCCCGTCAAGGGCGATCATGTCTTCCTGGTCGACGGTTCCGGCTACATATTCCGCGCCTATCACGCGCTGCCGCCGCTCAATCGCAAATCCGACGGGCTACAGGTCAACGCCGTGCTCGGCTTCTGCAACATGCTGTGGAAGCTCTTGCGCGAGATGCCGCCGGACAACCAACCGACGCACCTCGCCGTCGTGTTCGACAAGTCGGAAGTCACCTTCCGCAACAAGCTTTATCCCGATTATAAAGCGCACCGGACGGCAGCGCCGGACGACCTCATCCCGCAATTCCCGCTGATCCGCGAGGCGGTTCGCGCCTTCGACCTGCCCTGTCTCGAACAAATCGGATTCGAGGCCGACGATCTGATCGCGACCTATGTACGGGAGGCCTGCGAGCGCGGCGCCACCGCAACCATCGTTTCCTCCGACAAGGATCTGATGCAGCTCGTGACCGACTGCGTCACCATGTACGACACCATGAAGGACCGCCGTATCGGCATACCCGAGGTGATCAAGAAATTCGGCGTGCCGCCGGAGAAAGTGGTCGAGGTTCAAGCGCTGGCCGGCGATACCAGCGACAATGTGCCGGGCGTGCCCGGGATCGGCGTCAAGACCGCCGCGCAACTGATCGTCGAATATGGCGACCTGGAAACGCTGCTCAAGCGCGCCGGCGAGATCAAGCAGCCGAAGCGCCGCGAGGCGCTGATCGAGAATGCCGATAAGGCGCGGATTTCACGCCAGCTGGTGCTGCTCGACGACAAGGTCAATCTCGAAGTGCCGCTCGATGAGCTCGCGGTGCATGAACCCGATGCGCGCAAGCTGATTGCCTTCCTGAAGGCGATGGAGTTTTCGTCGCTGACCCGCCGGGTCGCGGAATATTCGCAGATCGATCCCGCGGATATCGAGCCGGACGCCGGGACGAAAAGCGGCGCCAGTGTTTTCGGATCTCTGCCGCTGGCCGAGAAGGTCGATCCGCTCGACGGTGCAACCGCAGGCGCAAGCGCGGCGGGTGCGGGGTTATCCGAAGCGAGCGTCCCCACCCCCGACCAGGTCAGAGACAGGCTGCCTCCTGCAAGCGCAAGAGCGGGCAAGGGGGGAGGCAGCAAGGAGGACAAGGCGTCCAGCCTCAAGGGCACGCCGATTTCGCTCGCTGCCGCGCGCGCGGAAGCGGCGCGGAAAACCCCTTTCGACCGCAACAAGTACCAGACCATCAAGAATCTCGATCAGCTCAACGCCTGGATCGCCCGCGTGCACGATGCGGGCCATGTCGCAATCGAGCTCAAGGCGACCTCGATCGATCCGATGCGGGCGGATATCTGCGGCATCGCGCTGGCCTTGACGCCGAACGATGCCTGCTATGTGCCGCTCGCCCACAAGCAATCCGGCAGCGGCGCCGGGCTGTTCGATGCGGGTCTTGCGCCGGACCAGATCAAGGCAACCGACGCGCTCGGCGCGCTGCGGCCGCTCCTGGAATCGACAGGGATCCTCAAGATCGGATTCAACATCAAGTTCAATGCCGTGATGTTGGCGCAAGCCGGCATCGCCGTGCGCAATTACGACGACGTACAGCTGATGTCGTACGCGCTCGATGCCGGCCGCAACGCGCACGGGCTCGATACGCTGTCCGCACTCTGGCTCGGCCATGCCACCATGACTCATGGCGAGCTGATCGGCAGCGGCAAGGCCAAGCTGACCTTCGATCAGGTCGCGATTGACAAGGCGACCGCCTATTCGGCGGAGGACGCGGACGTGATCTTGCGGCTGTGGCGGGTGTTCAAGCCACGCCTGCCCGCCGAGCGCATGACGACGGTCTATGAGACACTGGAGCGGCCGCTGGTCTCGGTGCTGGCGCGAATGGAGCGGCGCGGCATTTCGATCGATCGCCAGGTTCTGTCACGGCTGTCGGGCGAATTCGCCCAGACCGCCGCGCGGGTCGAGGCCGAGCTTCAGGAACTTGCCGGCGAGCCGATCAACGTCGGGAGCCCCAAGCAGATCGGCGACATTCTATTCGGCAAGATGGGAATCCCCGGCGGCACCAAGACCAAGACCGGCGCCTGGTCGACCTCCGCGCAGATCCTCGACGAACTGGCGGAAGCGGGTCACGAATTCGCGAAAAAGATTCTCGAGTGGCGGCAGGTCTCGAAATTGAAATCGACCTATACCGATGCGCTGCCGGCCTATGTGCATCCGCAGACCCATCGCGTCCACACCACTTACGCGCTGGCGGCGACCACCACCGGGCGATTGTCGTCGAACGAACCGAACCTGCAGAATATCCCGGTCCGCACCGAAGACGGCCGCAAGATCCGACGCGCCTTTATCGCAACCCCCGGCCACAAGCTGGTGTCGGCAGACTACTCGCAAATCGAGCTGCGGCTGCTTGCCGAGATCGCCGATATTCCTGACTTGAAGCAGGCGTTCCGCGACGGGCTCGACATTCACGCCATGACGGCATCCGAAATGTTCGGCGTGCCGATCAAGGACATGCCGAGCGAAGTGCGCCGCCGCGCCAAAGCGATCAATTTTGGCATCATCTACGGCATCTCCGCCTTTGGGCTAGCCAACCAGCTCGGCATCGCCCGCGAGGAAGCCTCCTCCTACATCAAGAAATACTTTGAGCGCTTTCCGGGCATCCGCGCCTACATGGATGAGACGCGCGATTTCTGCCGCACCAACGGTTACGTCACGACGCTGTTCGGGCGGAAGTGTCACTACCCCGATATCAAGGCTTCCAATGCCTCGGTCCGTTCCTTCAACGAACGCGCCGCGATCAACGCCCGCCTGCAAGGCACCGCCGCCGACATCATCCGCCGCGCCATGATCCGCATGGAAGACGCGCTCGCCGAGAAGAAACTCTCGGCGCAGATGCTGTTGCAGGTGCATGACGAATTGATCTTCGAGGTGCCCGACGAGGACGTCGCGGCGACCTTGCCGGTGGTGCAGCATGTCATGCAGGACGCGCCCTTCCCGGCCGTGCTGCTTTCGCTGCCGCTGCAAGTCGACGCGCGGGCGGCGGACAATTGGGACGAGGCGCACTAGCAGTCGAGCGTTGTAGTAAGCGGGGATCAGCGTCCCGGCCAGATCGCCAGCGGCGCAGCATATCACTGTGAATTAGACGAACTGAACGATGCAAACTCACCGCAGGCCCCTATCCGACCGATTAGCTGCCTTTCCTCGCCTGGGTTTGGCCAATCTGCCGACCCCGCTCGAGCCGATGAAGCGACTGACGGCTCATCTTGGCGGACCGCGGCTATGGGTCAAGCGCGAAGATGCGACCGGGCTCGGTTTTGGCGGCAACAAGTTGCGCAAGCTCGACTACGTCCTGCACCAGGCACTTTCGAGCGGCGCCGATGCGATCGTCTCAGGTGGCGTTGTGCAATCGAACAGCCAGCGGCAGGTTGCGGCGGCTGCGGCCAAGCTCGGCCTTGCCTGCCATCTTGCCGTCTACCATGGCCGAATCGAACCGCCGACGCCGGAATACAAGACCTCGGGCAACGCGTTTCTCAATCGGCTGTTTGGGGCGCACCTCCACGACGTGCCATGGACCGGTGACCGCAATGCCGCCATTCGTGCGCTCGTCGGCGATCTCGAAGCGAAGGGTCACAAGCCGTATTTTGTGCCGTACGGCGTCTCGAATGCCCTGGGCGCGGTCGCCTATGCCACCACGATTTCCGAGATCGAACCGCAGGCAGCGCAATTGGGCTTCGCACCAGCCGCTATCGTGCACTGCACCGGGAGCGCCGGCACGCAGGCTGGTCTCGTCGTCGGCGCGGCCCTGGCGATGCCAGACACGAAAATCGTCGGGATCGATATCGACGCCGAGCCGACACGGGTGCGAGCCGATGTCGTAACGTTTGCGCAAGAAGCGTCTGACCTGCTTGATGTTCCGTTCGACGAAGCAACGGTGGACGTCGTCGCGGGACATGCCGGACCTGCCTACGGGGTCCCGCACGAAGCCACACTCGAAGCGATCCGGCTTGCCGGCCAGCTCGAGGCGCTTCCACTCGATCCTGTTTATTCGGGCAAAGGGCTCGCGGGCTTGATCGCCCTGATCCGCCAGGGGCGCTGGCGCAAAGACGAGGACGTCGTGTTCCTGCACACCGGCGGCGCGCCGGCGCTTTTCGCCTACCAGAGCGCGCTCGGCATCTGAACTGGATCGCCCTCGCGATCCGGGTGCAGATGGCGGCCGCTGCCGCCCTCCCCGAAATATTTGATCAACGACCACGCCCGATACGAAATGGCATCGCGACCTGATCCGCGTTAGATTATTTCACGTCTTTCCCTTGCGAGTCTCCCATGCCCCATCTCTCTTCCCTGCTCGCCTTCGCGCTGGTCTCGCTCGGCATGGTGCTGACGCCTGGGCCGAACATGATCTATTTGATTTCGCGCTCGATCACGCAAGGGCCGGCGGCCGGCATCGTTTCGCTGGGCGGCGTCGCGCTCGGCTTTGTTTTCTACATGCTATGCGCCGCGTTCGGCATCACCGCGCTGCTGCTCGCGGTGCCTTATGCCTATGACGCGCTGCGGCTTGCGGGCGCGGCCTACCTATTGTGGCTGGCGTGGCAAGCGCTCAAGCCGGGCGGCCGCTCGCCGTTTCAGGTCAAGAAGCTCGCGGTTGATGGTCCGCGCAAATTGTTTGCGATGGGTTTCGTCACCAATTTGCTCAACCCGAAGATCGCGATGCTCTATCTGGCGCTGCTGCCGCAATTCATCGATCCCACGGCAGGAAGTGTGCTGACGCAGTCGCTGGCACTCGGATCGATCCAGATCGTAATCAGCGTCAGCGTCAATGCCATGATCGCGCTCGCTGCCGGATCGATCGCGCTGTTCTTAGGTCAGCGGCCGACGTGGCTGTTGGTGCAGCGCTGGCTGATGGGCACCGTACTCGCGGGGCTCGCGGTGCGGATGGCGCTGGAGACGAAGCGGGCGTAGGCCTGCACTTACCTCTCCCGCAAGCGGGGAAGGTCGACGCGCTCGAAGAGCGGGGCGGGTGGGGGAAATCTCTCCGCGAATTCGGAAGCGTCCGTTATGCGGCAATACCCCCACCCCGGCCCTCCCCCGCAAGCGGGAGAGGGAGACTCAATCCAGCTTCGCTTCCATGCCGCGTTTCACGGCCGACCGCGCCATCAGCGTGTCGTACCAGCGCTTGACATGGGGGAAGTCCGAAAGCTCCACCTTGTGGCGCGGATGCCGCCAGGCCCAGCCGAGGATCGCGAAGTCGGCGACCGACAGCGGGCCGGCAACGAACTCGCGGGCCTCAAGGCGACGGTCGAGCACGCCATAGAGCCGCCGCGTCTCGGCCATGAAGCGCTTCAGCCCGTACGCACGGTCAGTCTCATTCTCCAACGCAATGAAATGATGCACCTGGCCGGGAAACGGCCCGAAACCACCCATCTGCCACATCAGCCATTCATAGACCGGGATACGCTCGCCGAGCGGTTTGGGCAGGAATTTGCCGGTCTTCTCGCCAAGATAAAGCAGGATCGCGCCGGATTCGAAAATGCTGACCCTTTTGCCGTCCGGCCCGTCGGTATCGACGATCGCGGGAATCTTGTTATTGGGGCTGATTGCCAGAAACGAGGGCGCCATCTGCTCGCCCTTGGTGATGTTCACCGGGACTACTTTGTAGGGCAGCCCCATTTCCTCCAAAGCCACCGATATCTTGCGGCCGTTCGGCGTGTTCCAGGTGTACAATTCGATGGTCATTCCGGTTTCCCCCTAAAGTTTGATATCCCGTACCCCGGAATCTCAAGCCGTTACAACCGTGGTCGCGGTATACCGGATCATCACCGATGCGTTAATGGTTGACGGCACAACGCTGGCTCTGGAATGCGCGCCCGTCCGCCGATAAAGTGAGGTGCTGCCTCACAGCTTCACGGGAAAATCCTTGTCCAAATCAGCCTCCCGCGCCCGCCTCCACGAGATCATCCGCAAGCGCTCGTTCGGCCGCGGGGAAATCACGCTGGCCTCGGGGCGCAAGAGCAACTTCTATTTCAACCTCAAGCCGACCATGCTCGATCCGGAAGGCGCCGCGCTGCTGGCGGAGCTTACCTATGAAGCGCTGAAAGACGAAAAGCTCGATTATGTCGGCGGACTGGAAATGGGCGCGGTGCCGCTGGCCGGCGCGATCGCGCAGCTCTCCTGGATCAAGGGCCATCCGATCGCGGCGTTTTTCGTGCGCAAGAAGCCGAAGGAGCACGGCGCGCGCCTTGCGGTCGAAGGGCTCGTCAACGGCGAAAGCCTGCAGGGCAAGCGCATTGTGATCGTCGAGGACGTCACCACCACCGGCGGCTCGGCGATGAAGGCGGTGGAAGCGGTGCGCGATGTCGGCGGCAACGTCGCGCTGGTGTTCACCATGGTGGATCGCGAGGAAGGCGCCGAGGATACTTTCGCGGGAGCCGGCCTGACATTCCGTTCGCTCTACCGGGCCAGCGAATTTTTGTGAGCTTGATCGCTTTCTCCTCTCCCTCGCCCCGCCCTCTTGTCCGCCGGAGCCCGCCTTCGGGCGAAGGCGGATGCGGGCAGAGGGAGCGAGGTGAACAAACAACCGCATTTCTTTTCGGCGCGGAATGCCGCGCTCACCCCTCGTTTACCATCCCCCGTTAAGGTTATCCGAAGCTGAGTCATCCTCTTGCCTCGGCCCGGGTTGGTTGCGTCGGGTGGAGTAAGCGTTGCGTAAAGAGTTTTACAATTCGCGCATGCGGCGCCGTGCGTTGCTTGTCGCCATCGCGTTCGCCGTGCCGATTGCGCTGGCCCCACGCATGGCCTGCGCTGAAAACCTGTTCGATTTCTTCTTTGGCGGGGCGCGGAAGCAGCAGCGCCAGCCGCTGCAGCAAGCGGGTTTCTTTGCTGACCCGATGGCCACTGACCCGCAGCAGGCACCCTTGCCGCCGCGGCCCGCCGTCGCAAGCTCGGGCCCTTCGTTCTGCGTGCGCAGCTGCGACGGCCGGTACTTTCCGCTGATGCGCAGCAGCGCCTCGCCGGTCCAGATGTGCCAGGCATTCTGCCCCGCGAGCCCGACCAAAGTGTTCTTCGGCTCCAGCATCGACGGCGCTTATTCTTCCGCCGGTGAACGCTACGCCGACAGCGAGAATGCCTTCGCCTACCGCAAGCAACTGCGCGCGGACTGCACCTGCAACGGCCGCGATTCCGCGGGGCTGGCGCCGGTCGACCTGACGCTTGATGCGTCGCTGCGTCCCGGCGATGTGATCGCCACCACCGACGGGCTGGTCGCCTATTCCGGGGTGCGCGTCGGCAACAACCAGACCGCGGAGTTCACGCCGGTTGCGTCCTATCCGGGACTGACGGCGGATGTTCGCGCCCGGCTAGGCGAGATGAAGGTAGCGCCGGTCACAGCCGACATGGTCGCCAGCGACGCGCCGACGCCTGCCGCATCGCCATCCGTGACGTCGTCGGTGTCGAAGTCAATCTCGCCGAAAGCGAAGCGCGCGGAGCTCGACTAGATTCACCGCCCGACGATAACGCCGATCACGTTTGGCGCTGACAGGTATTTCTCCTCGATCGCGGCGCGCGCCAGAGCCCGGTTCTCCGGCGTCAGCAGACCGCGCTTTTCCGCAAGGATCATCCAGCAATAGCCCCACCAATCGGTCAGCATGCCCTGATCATCGACGAGGTCGTAGCCCGCTTGGGCTGCAAAGATACGCGCATGCGCCTCATCCAGCGTGTCGAGAAAGACGTGGTCTTCAGCGGAGAACAGATCGTCGCTGAAATCATCCGTGGTGTAGCCCCACACCGACAGGCACACCGCATTGAATTCGCGGTCGATCTCGTCGTCATCGACCAGCTTGCGGCGGGAAGCCTGGTGCAGCCGCGACAGCGAGCGCGCGAAGTCGGCAATGCGGGTGAGCGCGAAAGAATCGAAGGCGATGGTGGACATGTAGTCCTCGAAGTCTCGGATAGACCATAGATGTTGTATCGGCAGCGTGCCGAATCACTATGATATATCAAAGACTTGCTAAAGTGTTCTTAATTCGTTCCAACGCAGTATTCAAATCCGTTTGCGATCCGCAAAGCGAATGGGAGCGCCAATTGACGCCACATCAGGAACTCTGTTCACGGCCGGAGAACTACGGACAACTCGCGTTCCGCCTCACATCGCCGACAGCAACTTGTCGCCGCAATAATTGGCGTAGAACTTTCCGCCACATTGCCGGCGGATCGCGGCGCAGCGCGCGTCCGGCGAGGCATTGGCCGGCACGCTGAACGCACAGCTCAGGGCATCGGCGGTCTGTCCTGTTTTGCCGGCGGCGAATGCCGCGCTCGAAACGCTAACGCAGCATACGAGCAACGCGGCGGCGAGAATCTCGATCGTCAGTCTCATGGTGCAGTCCTCCCCAAAACGATCGCGGCATTTGGCGTACTATATCACCAAAACAATAGGTCGGGATCGCGGCGTGTCGGCCCGGTCCTTGCATAAAATCATAGCAGCGCAGTGCACAAGCCGGCTCTCGACGGTTCCAGAGCCGGTGCAAGACGCGTATATTTTCGCGTGAGTCTCACGATCAGGATGTGACGGTTTGCAAGATCAAGCGTTCCCAGGAAATTTTCCGGCCCTCGGCCAGCCCGTCGATGAATTGGCGCTGGCGGAAATCAAGGGCGCCATCCTCGCCAAGCTCCGGCTGGCAATCGGCAAGGACGCCGGCATGGCGACCAAGCACGATTGGTACATGGCGGCGGCGCTGGCGCTGCGCGACCGCATCGTGCACCGCTGGCTCAGCACGGAAAAGGAGAGCTATGACGCCGGCAGCAAACGCGTCTACTATCTCTCGCTCGAATTCCTGATCGGCCGGCTGTTCAGCGACGCGCTCAACAACATGGGCCTGTTGCCGGTATTCGAGGCGGCGCTGGGCGATCTCGGTGTCGGCCTGTCCGAACTCCGCAAATGCGAGCCGGACGCCGCCCTCGGCAATGGCGGTCTCGGGCGGCTCGCGGCCTGCTTCATGGAAAGCATGGCGACGCTCGCCATTCCCGCCATCGGTTACGGCATCCGCTACGATTTCGGCCTGTTTCGCCAGATCATCGCGAACGGCTGGCAGCACGAATATCCGGACGTGTGGCTGAGCCTCGGCAACCCCTGGGAATTGCAGCGGCCGGAGGTGGTCTACCACGTGCATTTCGGCGGCGACGTCGAGTATGTCGAAGCCAACGGACGCGACCGCGCGATCTGGCATCCGGCGGAAACAGTGCAGGCGATGGCCTACGACACCCCAATCGTCGGTTGGCGCGGCCAGCACGTCAACGCGCTGCGGCTATGGTCGGCGCGTTCGCCCGATCCGCTCAAGCTCGACGTTTTCAATACGGGCGATTATCTCGGCGCCAGCGCCGAGGAAGCGCGCGCCGAAGCGATCTGCAAATTCCTCTACCCCAACGACGAGAG
>VAZG01000189.1:29967-34126 GCA_005885285.1 Alphaproteobacteria bacterium
TGGTCGATCTGCACAATTTCCGCTGGGACGAAGCGTGGAAGATCACGGTGGCGACATTGTCCTACACCAACCATACGCTGCTGCCGGAAGCGCTGGAGACCTGGCCGGTCGAACTGTTCGAGCGGCTATTGCCGCGACATCTGGAGATCATCTACCGCATCAATGTTGCGCACCTGGCGCTCGCCGAAACGCACTGTCCCGGCGATATCGATTTTCGCGCCGCGGTGTCGTTGATCGACGAACGGTCCGGCCGCCGGGTGCGGATGGGGCAACTGGCGTTCGTCGGCTCGCACCGCATCAACGGCGTCTCGGCGATGCATTCCGACCTGATGAAGGAGACCGTATTCCACGATCTCAACCATCTCTATCCCGGCCGCATCACCAACAAGACCAACGGCATCACCTTCCGCCGCTGGCTGATGCTGGCCAACCCAAAGCTGACCGATCTGTTGCGTGAGGTCTGCGGCGAAGCGGTGCTCGATGATCCCGCCCGCCTCGCAATGCTCGAGGCGCTTGCCAGCGACAACGCGTTCCAGCAGCAATTCCGCGACGTCAAGCATCACAACAAGGCGGCGCTGGCGCGCCTGATCGGAGAGCGACTCGGCATCAAGATCGATCCGAACGCCCTGTTCGACGTCCAGATCAAGCGCATCCACGAATACAAGCGGCAATTGCTCAACATCCTGGAGGCAATCGCGCTGTATCAGGCGATCAAGGACGAGCCGCAACGCGATTGGGTGCCGCGGGTGAAGATTTTTGCCGGCAAGGCGGCGGCGAGCTATCGCTACGCCAAGCTGATCATCAAGCTGATCAACGACGTCGCCGAGATCGTCAATAACGATCCTGTGGTAGCCGGGCGGTTGAAGATCGCTTTCCTGCCCGACTACAATGTCAGCCTGGCGGAAATCATCATTCCGGCCGCCGACCTCTCCGAACAGATTTCGACCGCTGGCATGGAAGCCTCCGGCACCGGCAACATGAAGCTTGCGCTCAACGGCGCATTGACCATCGGCACCCTCGATGGCGCCAATATCGAGATCCGCGACCATGTCGGCGCGGAAAACATCGCGATCTTCGGCATGGAAGCGATGGACGTGATGGTGCGGCGCAAGCAGGGGCTGGATGCGACCGACGTGATCCGGCGCTCGCGGCAGCTTTCGCGCGCCATCAATGCGATCGGCAGCGGCGAATTCTCGCCGGGTGATCCCGGCCGCTTCGAATCGATCGCACATGCGCTGCGCTATCTCGATCACTATATGGTCAGCGCGGATTTCGATTCCTATTACCAGGCCCAGCGCGGCATCGATGCCCGCTGGCAAGTGGTCCCGGCATGGACGCGCGCCTCGATCCTCAATGTCGCGCGCATGGCGTGGTTCTCGTCCGACCGCACCATCCGCGAGTACGCCGAGGAGATCTGGAGCGTGCCGGTGCGCAGCATTCCGGTGCTGCAGGAGCCCGGCGTGCAGCGCGGCGCAACGCGCTAAGCCATCGGCAAATCCATTACCTCTGACGTCGTTGATTCGACGGCCGGGTAGCGATATTGCGGCCGCCAAAGGGGCAATTCCATGCTGACGAAAGCACCGCATGTTTTCGACGACGCCACGCGGGTGACCGCCGGCGACAGCCGTTGGCAGGGGCGGACCAGCGACGACTACTGGGCGTTTGTCGGCCCGTTCGGCGGTGCCACGGCAGCCACGATCCTGCGCGCGCTGATGGAGCATCCGCAAGCCGCCGGCGACCCGCTTTCGTTGACCGTCAATTATTGCGCGCCGATCGCGCAAGGCGATTTCGATCTCGACGTGCGCCTGATCAAAGCCAACCGCTCGACCCGGCACTGGTGCGTCGAGCTGACGCAAGGCGGCGGCGATGTGGCAACGCTTGCGACCGCCGTATTCGCCGAACGCCGCCCATCCTGGTCGCACCAGCAGGCGCCATTTCCGCAAAGCAGGCCGTTCGACCAGACCCTTCCCTACGCCAACGTCGCGGCATCATGGGTCAAGCAATATAATTTTCGGTTTGTTGAAGGCGAACCGAAAGTGGCTAGCGGGTCCAACGCCGCACCGGCAAACGCCTACTCCAAGCTCTGGATCGGCGACCGCATTCCCCGCAAGATAGACGCGCTATCGCTGATGGCGATGTCGGACGCGTTCTTCGCGCGCATTTTCCATGTCAAACGCGAGCTGGTGCCGTTCGGCACGGTGTCGCTCACGACCTATTTCCACGCCGACGCGGACGATTTGGCGAAAGAAGACATCACCCGCGTGCTCGCCGTCGCCGACGCCAGGATTTTTCACAAGAGCTACGGTGACCAGTCCGGTGAGCTCTGGTCGCCGCAAGGTCGCCTGCTCGCGACCACGACCCAGATCGCGTATTTCAAGGCGTGAGAAAACAGCAGATCACTCCGCCGCGAGCTTCACTTCCGGGGCGGCGGCGCGGACATCGGCGTCGACCTGGGCTTCGAACCTGGCAAAGTTCTTCTGGAACATCGCAACCAGCGCCCGCGCGGTCTTGTCGAACTCCGTCTTGTCGGCCCAGGTCTTCACCGGGTCGAGGATGTGCGGCTCGACGCCGGGCAGCGAAGTCGGGACCGCGAAGCCGAAATATCTGTCGGTGCGGAAACTGGCGTTGCGCAGCGAGCCGTTCAGCGCCGCGGTCAACAGTGCCCGCGTCGCTTTGATCGGCATGCGGCGGCCGCTGCCGTATTTGCCCCCGGTCCAGCCGGTGTTGACCAGCCAGCAATCGACGTCGTGCTTGGCGATCAAATCGCGCAGCATGTTGCCGTACACCGACGGATCGCGCGGCAGGAACGGCGAGCCGAAACAGGTCGAGAATTCCGGCTGCGGCTCCTTGCCGAGGCCGCGCTCGGTGCCCGCAACCTTCGCGGTATAGCCGGACAGGAAGTGGTACATCGCCTGCGCCGGCGACAGTTTTGCGATCGGCGGCATCACGCCGAAGGCGTCGGCCGCCAGCATCACGACGTTCTTCGGATGCGGCGCGCGACCGCTGCGCGAAGCGTTCGGGATGAATTCAAGCGGATAGGCCGAACGGGTGTTTTCGGTCTTCCCGCCGTCGTCGAAGTCCGGCTCACGGGTGTTGGGGTCGAGCATGACGTTTTCCAGCACCGCGCCAAACCGCTTGCTGGCGGCGTAGATTTCGGGCTCGGCCTCTTGCGATAGCTTGATGCATTTGGCGTAGCAGCCGCCTTCGAAGTTGAAGATGCCGTCCGAGCCCCAGCCGTGCTCGTCATCGCCGATCAGCGTGCGCTTCGGGTCGGCGGAAAGCGTGGTCTTGCCGGTCCCGGACAGGCCGAAGAAGATCGCGGTGTCGCCGTCGGGGCCGACATTGGCCGAGCAGTGCATCGGCATCACGCCGCGCTCGGGCAGATAATAATTCAATGTGGTGAACACGCTCTTCTTCATCTCGCCGGCGTAGTGAGACCCGCCGATCAGCACGATCTTGCGCGCGAAATCGATCGCGACCACGTTCTCGGAACGCACGCCGTGGCGTTTGGGATCGGCGCGGAAGCTCGGCAGATCGATCATGGTCAGCTCGGGCACGAAGCTCGCGAGTTCGGACGCATCGGGGCGGATCAGCAAGGTGCGGATGAAGAGGGAATGCCAGGCAAGCTCGGTGAAGATGCGGGTCTTGATGCGGAAGGTGGGATCGGCGCCGCCATAAAGATCCTGCGCGAACAGCGTCATGCCTTCGGCATGCTTGAGGAAATCCTGGTGGAGCGCTTCGAACTGCTCCGAGGTGATCGACTGATTGCCGGCCCACCACATGTTCTTGTCGGTCAAGGCGTCGCGAACGGTGAACTTGTCCTTTGGGCTGCGGCCGGTGAACACGCCGGTGTCCGCGCACAACGCACCATCCGAAGACACCACGGCTTCACCCGCGCGCAGCGAGTGCTCGTAGAGCTGCGGCGCGCCGAAATTCCAGTTTACGCCCTTGAGTTTTTTGAAGCCGGATTTGTCGGCGCCGAAGGCACCGTTATGCACGCCCGTCTCTTGCACGAAGAACCTCCTCGAACCCGCATTTCTCTAGCGCGAAAGCCGCTCGACGCGCCTTGGTCGCGGTGACCGTCAATATAGCCCTGTGGGCCCGGTTCCGCGACCTAATACTCATGAACGCGCGGCTTGCCAAGCCGATCCCTTGGGTT
>VAZG01000040.1 GCA_005885285.1 Alphaproteobacteria bacterium
GTCGCACGGGGCCGCGAGATTGCGTTCGGCGCGAAATAGCTCGGATTTTAAGTTCACCCTTACCAAGGTTGTTTACGGGCGATTGTCGCCTTTTCGATAGCCTCGCGGCATGATCGAAGCGCTCGCCCGATGAAAGCGCTGAAGACTGCTCAGCGCTGGTTCCGGCTTGGCAACGCCAAAACGCCGGCGGGCCGCGCGCTGCTTATCGAGCAGTTTCGTATCCTGACCAGTCAAATCCCGGTTCTTTACGGCGTTCTGATTATTGACAGCATCAGCCTTGCGTACGTGCTGCCGCCGTCGCTGCCGCGGTGGTTCCGTTTTGGCGTCCCGGGAGCCCTTCTGCTCATCAGCACGGTCCGGATGATCTATTGGCTAAAGCTGAGGGTGGCTGCGCCGACCGCAGAACAGGCGCTCAAACATCTTTTCAAGACTCGCATCCTGGCTTCCGCGCTCAACGCGGCCTTCTCGATCTGGGCACTGGCGCTGTTCGAGAGGGTCGATCCGAGTGAGCGCGCTCCGGTCGCGCTCCTGGTCTTCATGGGCTCGGTTGGAAGCGCCTATTGCCTTGCGAGCTTTCCGAGCGCCGCCCGCCTCACGCTGTTGTTCTCCGCGCTCCCGATCTCGCTGCGGCTCATATTCTCGGGCGAAGCACTGCTGGTTTGCATTGGGCTCAATCTCTGCCTGACGCTGGTCCTGCTCGTCCGGATGATGAACACTAACTACAGGGATTTGGTAAACTTGGTCGCGTCGCGGGTGAAGCTGCTCGCCCAAGGCAAACGCGCACGAACTGCCGAGATGACTGCCCTTAACGAGCAGGCGAAGGCGCGCGAGATCGCCGGCCGCTTCGACACCGCGCTCAACAATATGTCGCAGGGCTTGTGCTTCTTCGATGGCGAGCAGCGGCTCATCGTCTGCAATCGCCGCTACCTCGACATGTACGATCTGCCACCGGAGAGCGTGAGGCCAGGCATGTTGCTGGCTGAGATCGTCGATCTGCGGTTCGAGGCGGGAAGCTTCCCCGCCATGACCAAAGACGAATACCTCGATTGGCGCAACAGCCTCGCGATCAGCAAGGAGGCGCACGACTCCGTGGTCGAACTGGCCAACGGTCGCGTTTTTCAGATCTGCCACCGCCCGATGCCGGATCGCGGTTGGGTCGCAACCCACGAAGATATCACCGGGCGATATCGCGCCGAGAAGGCGCTCACCGAAGCGAAGTCCAATGCCGAGCGGGCCGAGATGGCAGCCCGCGCGGCGCACGCGACCCTGGTCGATGCGTTGGACGTGGTGCCCGAAGGCCTCGTGATCCTGGATTCGGACGATCGCTTCGTGCTGTGGAACCGGCGCTATGCCGAAGCTTACGCGGAGAGCTGCGACGTCATTGCCCCGGGTGTCAGCTTCGAGGAGTCCTTGCGTGCCGGGCTGGCGCGTGGACAATATCCGGAGGCCATAGGTTGCGAAGAACAATGGTTGCGCGAGCGCCTCGCTCGGCATGCACAACCGCAGAGCACGCATGAGCAGCAATTGCCGGGGGATCGCTGGATCCGCATCGAGGAGCGCCGCACCGCGGAAGGCGGCAGCATCGGCATTCGCGTCGACATCACCGACCTAAAGCGCCGGGAAGCCTCGTTCCGTCTTTTGTTCGAAGAAAATCCGCTCCCGATGTGGGTGGTCGATGTCGACACGCTCGAACTTCTGGCGGTGAACGCAGCGACGTGCCGCCACTATGGCTATAGCCGCGAGCAGATGCTTTCGATGACGGTGGAAGATCTGCGCGTTCCGGAAGAAACGGAAAGACTCCATGGCGAGTTCCAACAGAACAAGGGCCTGCAGACGGCGCAGGATACTCGCCGCCATATCACGGCTGATGGAAGAGTGATCGACGTCGCCATCGAGGCGCGGCCGCTGCGCTACAACGACCGGGATGCATGCGTTGCCGTGGCGTTCGACATGACGGATCGCAAACGCGCAGAGCAACGCATCCTGCATCTGGCGTGCCACGACGCGCTGACTGACCTGCCCAATCGCGCCGCGGTGGATGACCAGTTTTTGCGGGTCCTCGACGATGCCCGCCGGCGCGGTGGCGGCTTCGCCGTCCTTTGCATCGATTTCGATCGTTTCAAGCAGATCAACGATCTATTCGGCCATTCGATGGGCGACAAGGCGCTGCGCGAGGCATCGCGGCGCCTCGACGTCGCGGCGCAAGGCGCGTTCCTCGCGCGCATCGGCGGCGACGAATTCATCGCGATCACCGAAAAGGATCCGCTGCCGTCGAGCGCCGAGCTGCTTGCGAACCGGCTGCGAGGTGCGCTCGAACGGGGTATTGAAATCGACGGCCACTGTTTCGACCTCGACCTCAGTATCGGAATCTCCGTCTACCCCCGGGATGGACAGGACGCGCGGTCGCTGTTTGCAAACGCCGATGCCGCGCTCTATCGCGCCAAGCACGAAGGCCGCGGCGCGATTCGTTTTTTCACCCCGGCGATGGATCAGCAGCTGCGGGACCGGAACGCATTGGAGCGCGAGCTGCGGTCTGCGGTCGGCAACGGCGAGCTTTTTCTGGAATATCAGCCACAACGACACAGCAACGGCGAGATCATTGGATTTGAAGCGCTGGTGCGCTGGCAGCACCCGCGGCGCGGCACGGTGACACCGGCCGAATTCATCCCGATTGCCGAAGAGAGCGATTTGATCGTCGAGATCGGAGAATGGGTTTTGCGGGAGGCGTGCCGCGAAGCCGCGTCGTGGAATGACGAGCTGCAGGTCGCAGTCAATGTTTCGGCGATTCAATTTCGCAGGGGCGATTTGCAAGGTTTGGTCCGAACGGTCCTGCATGAAAGCGGAATCCCGCCGGCGCGGCTTGAGCTCGAAATAACCGAGGGGGTATTGATCGAGAATGTCGCGCGCGCGGCGTCGATGTTGAATGCCCTGAAGACCTTGGGCGTTCGCATCGCGCTCGACGATTTCGGCACAGGTTACTCGTCGCTCTCCTATCTGCAATCGCTTCCGCTCGACCGCATCAAGATCGACCAATCATTCATCGCCAGCCTCGGCCGCACCGACCGATCGCTCGCGGTTGTCCGCGCGGTGATCGGCCTTGCGCATGGACTGGGGCTGCCCGTGCTTGCCGAAGGCGTCGAGACCAACGACCAGCTCAGGACGCTGATCCGCGAAGGATGCGACGAAATGCAAGGCTATCTGATCGGACGTCCCCGCCCGGTCGAGGTCTACGCCGACATCGTCGGCCGTGGCCGGGAAGATCCTGATCACGCATCCGGCGAGCAGCGCCGGCTGTCGCCCGCGCGGCAGTAGCCCGGTCAAATGGCCGGGCCCGTCCCAGCCGTCCGGCCGATAGTCTCTTCCCAAGCAATCGCCCAGTTTGTGCCTATCTTACATGGATAGGAGCTACCCCATGACCGACCAAGCCGATCTCTTGGCCCAGTTCTCGAGCGCGCTCGCCGCGCGCACGGAAGCCGCAAAGAACGCCATCGTCGCAATCCACCTGCCACACGGGCGGCACATCACAGGCATGGTGTGGCAGTCCGATGCCGTCGTTGCCTCCGAGCAGTCGCTGCCCCGAAAAGATGAGTTTGAGCTGGTCGCACCTGGCGGCTCGGCGCTGACCGCGAAAATCGCCGGCCGCGATTCCTCTACCAATATCGCTATGCTGCGGCTGGCAGCGCCGCTTGCCCCGCCATCGATAGTCGCGAGCGAGGCGCATGCCGGCGCGATTGCGCTTGTGATCGGCGCCGACGGCAGTGGTGGCGCCAGCGCGCGGCTCGGGCTCGTCAATTTCGCTGGGCCCGAGTGGCACTCCAGCCGCGGCGGCCTGATCGACCGGCGCATCGTGCTCGACGTCGGCCTTGCCCGCCGCGAGGAGGGTGGACCCGTTTTCGACGCCACCGGCGGCTGTCTGGGCATGTCGACCTTCGGTCCGCGCGGCCAGGTCATTGTCATTCCGACCGCGACCATCGGGCGCATCGCACCGCAGCTCGCCAAGGACGGCCGCATCGCGCGGGGCTGGCTCGGCGTCGCGTTGCAGGCCGTCGCCGTGCCGGACGCGCTGCGCGAGTCCGCGGAGCAGTCCTCGGGCCTGATGGTGATGTCGGTCGTTGAGGGCGGCCCGGCGGCGCAGGCGGGAGTTTTGGCGGGCGACATCATCCTGAGCGTTGACGGGACCTCGACGCATCGATTCCGCAGGATCGCGAAGCTGTTCGGTTCCGACAGCATCGGACGGAAGGCAGATATTCGCCTGATCAGGAGCGGCTCGGTCATGAGCGTGCAGACGACTATTGCAGAACGGCGCGCCGCGTGAGGCAAGCCGCAAGCCAACTGGCGCCAGCAGAGCGGCTTCGCGTCGCCGTCCATGCCGCGGATGTGACGCGCCGCAGCGCCTTGAGCCGCGTGGTTGCCGAGGCCGGGCATGTTGTCGTCGGTGTCGAAGATGCTGCCGACGTGGTGCTGGCGGACGGCGGCTTGCCGCCGGGCGAGACCCGCCCGGCAGTCACCCTCGGAGGCGCTGATCGCGATTTAAGCGGTGTGCTGTCGCGCGATGCCGGCGCGAACCAGATCGACGCTGCGATACGCGCGGTTGCAGCCGGCCTGATCGTCCGCTTGCCCGAGGCGACCGAGGGCGGCTTCGCCGCGGTCGGCGAGACTGACGGCCACGCTTTACTGACGCCGCGCGAGCTCGAGGTGCTGGGAGCCCTTGCCGAAGGCTTGACCAACAAGGCGATTGCGCGCCGATTGAACATCTCGCTGCACACCGTGAAATTCCATATCGAATCCCTATTCCGCAAATTGGGGGCGCGCACCCGAACCGAAGCCGTGGCGAAAGCCTCCGAACGCCGCCGCTACGAGACGATCAATCTGTAACAAAACAGGATTCACGCGCCCTAACGATCAACTGCGATGGGCGGTGGGAGAACGCCGTCGCGGTCCATCGGCGGCTTCTGCGGCCGGCGCATCCTGCCTCTGAACCGGCAAGTTCTGCAACACGATTGTCGTTTGCGAGGGCCTTGCAATCTCGATGCCGAGTTCCTGAAAGCGCCTTTTCATGCGCCGATAAAATTCGCGCTGCACCGGCCAGCGTCCGGCATCCGTGCATTCGATCTGGCCGACGATGGTCACCATCGAGGCATCCAATTTGTCGACGCCCCAGAGGTCGAAGTCGCCGCGTATCATCGGCTTGAATGCAGGGTCCTTCCGGATTTCCGCGGCGATCTCCTTCAGCACCGTGCCGACGCGGTCGGTGTCTTCCGTGTAGGCGACATTGATACTGACCGCGGCATTGCCAATTCCGCGGTTGGTATTAGTGACGCTCGTTACCGAGCTGAACGGAACGATGTGGATGGAGCCATCGCCCGCTCGCAGCCGGATGGTGCGGATCGAGAGGTTTTCGACCACGCCCGATAGCCCGGACACCGTGACGGTGTCACCCACCTGCATGGCATTCTCCAACAGCAGGAACAGGCCCGTGATCAGATCCTGCACGAGCTTCTGGGAGCCGAAACCGATGGCGATGCCGACGATGCCGGCGCCGGCCAGAAGCGGAGCGATATTGACGCCAACTTCGCTAAGTGCGGTGAGGGTGACGACCGTGACAATGATCGACAGCAAGGTGGTGCGCAGCATCGGCAGGAATGTCCGCAGCCGTGCGACCCGCGCATATCTTCCTTCGCGCGAAAGCCGCAGGAGGTGCTGATCGATCGAGGCATTGGTCGCCTCCCAGATGGCAAGCGCGACCACGGCGGCGATGCCGACCGTGACCAATGCGGAAATCAGGCGTCCGCCAATGCGATCACTGGAAAACCACTCTGCCGCATCGATGCCCCAGACCTCGAGCAGGGCAATCAGGGTTATGACCGCGATCACAGCGGAGACGGTGGCACGCAACGCGGGAAAATACCGGTTGGCGCGCGCGTCCAGGCCGGGAAATTGCCGCAAGAATTCCGGGCTGATCCGAAAGATCCGGTCCAGCGCCGTCATCATGGCAATCGATGCGAGCCGGGCAATGGCTAGAACCGCGACGCCGGCGAAGAAATATCGCAGCAGCAATGCGTAGCCGTTCTGCACCTGTAATGCCCACACCGTCCAGAGCGCCAGATTGAGGATAATCGCCGGGATGTGCCAGATGTCGGCGAGGCGACTGCGCATCATCGCGAATGGCCCGGTCTCGGTGTCGCGCGCGCGGATGGCGTCGGCGATACTGCGGCGGCATTGCAGGATGATGATGACGACGAACAGGTGAGGCACAAGCATCACGAGTCGTACGACCGCCACATAAGCGGGCCGGAAGAGGCCAAGCAGCAGCGCGATGTTGGCGATCGCCACGCCGAAAATCGTCACCGCAACAATGCGGTTCCACCAGACCTCGAAATAAGCCGCCGTCTCGTCGCGAATAACGAAAAGGCTCGGCTGGCTCGAGGCAGGCGAAATCAGTGCCGCGGTCACATAGAGGATACTGCTGTAGAGCACGTAGGCGTTCACCATCGCCAGGATGACGACGCGCGGCGTCGCTTCCCTGCCGATGTCGGTTGCGAGCAGCAGATTGCCGATCGCAGCAAAGCAAATCACCGGCAACAGTTCCAAAACCAGCCGCGCGAAGACGAACGGAAACCGAAGCGCGAGCTGCCATGCCTGCGCCAAGGTGAAATGCCACCGGTGCACTTCGTTGACATCGGCGATCGATGCTCGGTCGCTTGCCGACGGCGGCTGAGGGTCGGTCGATTGACGTGCGCGGCGTGGGACATAACGGTCGACGGCAGCCAATGGCCGGCGTACAGCCCGTCGAATGATCCGCTCAGCCACGAACGCGCAAACGATCACGAGTGCGAGCCTCCATGCCGTGTCGAGCAAGGTCTGCCGTGCGCCAGGGTCGCTCGCCAGTTGAACCAGCCAGCGCCAGATCATCGGAAAATCGGACAGGTTGCGCGCAGCTTGGGCGAGCTGGCCTGATACATCGCCGAACCAGTCCGAAATTTGAACCAGAAGCTGCACGCCGAGATTGTCGGCGGGTGCGGGTGATGGCGCCGCCGGCGTCGACGCGGCGGGCGGCGACGCCTTGGCGATCGTCTGCAATGTCTGGAGCAATTGCGCGCGCTTGTGGTCATCCTGCAGGATGTCGAGCGCCTGCTGCGCCTGTGCAGGGCTCACCGCCGCCGTTGGCTGCGGCGAAGCACCATGCGCATCCTGCGATCTGGCAGGAACAGCCACCAGCAAAAAGGCTAGCGCGATCAACATGGATCGGAACATGAATTTCGACATCAATTTTGGGCTTATCCTCAACCTGAGCGCAGCGAAGCCTCATCGCTGCCGGAGGCCCTTAATCTTCAACGAAGCTGCGGCCATAGTTTGACGTCCGGGTTCCGCCCAGGGCGGTAAGCCGGCGTGCAAACTTCCGAAGGCCGCAAAGGGCATTCGCGGCTTGCGCATCGCAAGCGCTGAGCGTGCGTCACTGCGATTGCGTGTGCGACGTGTGCAGCCTTTGCCAGGGTGGCAGAAGATCAGCGCGCGTCGGAAAGACCCGCCAGCATCATCGCCGCCCTGAGCTCGCGCACGCCTGCCTCCGCAGCTCTCTCCGCCACGAACGGCCATGGAACCGGGTTCAGCGGCAATTGCGTGACATTGGCCGGGCCACGCAGCGGTTCGAATAAATTCGCCCCGCCCGTGCCCAAATGAAGGCGCTTGAGCTGCCGCAGCGCGCCGCGCATCTCCGCCAACTCGGCACTAAGCGTCGCTCCAGGCGGTTGTGGCGCCGACCAGACGCCGAGCGCGCGCGCCGCATCGGGGAGGCCGGCGCCGGTCTGCCAGGGATGACCGACCGGCTGCGCGGTGCCCTTGAGAACCTGGAACAGCCGTTCGACCCGTTGAAAATCCCGCCCGGCGAAGCCGCCCTTGAAATCGCTATGGTGCGCCAGAATCAGCGCCGCGAGCGCCGCGACATGCGCGGTCGCTACCGAGGTGCCGTCGCAAATTGCGTAACCGTCCGGCGACTGACAGGCGATGACCGCCACACCTGGCGCGCACAAATCAAGCTCCGGTCCGCGACAGGAGAACGGAGGCACGAACAGCCCGCGCGCGATCGGGACCGCCGCGGCCGCGGCCGCTGCCTGTGGGCCGTCGTCCGGATAGCTTCCGAGTTGTCCGATCGCCCCCACCGCGATCACATGGGGCGAGCTCGCGGGGAACAGCACTGCTCCCGAAGAATTGCCGGCCGCGGCGATGATGCCAACGCCCTGCTGTTTTGCCGCGGCGATGCGCTGCTCGACGATCGCCGAACCCCGCTCGCAACCGAACCCGAGGCACGCGACATCGATCTCTCTTTGCAGGCAATAATCAAGCGCGGCGACGAGGTCGCTGCAGCGCGCGTCGGCTGGAAGCCTGCAAACATGCAGTTCTGATTCCGGCGCATAGCCGCGGATGCTGCGGCCATCCGCAACGGCGGCGCTGATGATGCCCGCGCAAGGCGTGCCGTGGCCGATGTCGTCCTGCGACCAGGAGCGCTGTTCGCCGCCTCTGATGTCGATGCCGTGAGCGATTTTCGAAAGTTGCTTGTGGCTGGCGGCAACGCCGCTGTCGATCAGCGCGATCTTGCTTCCGCCGCCGCGACATTCAGCGGGGAGTTGATCGAACCGCAGCACGCGGCCGCTCCAATCCAGGGCCTCGGGCAGCGACAATGGTTCCAAGGTGAAGCTGTTCACGCTACCAGCGCGAAGCTCTGGCCGATGTCGCCACAGGCCCCAATGACCGGAGCGCGCGCGGATGAACAGTTCGGCAACCGTCTCCGGCAGCTCGCCAAGGAGAGTGAGTTCGACTTTGCCGTCTCTATCGGTCAGGCCTTGGGCAGTCGCTTGCTCCCCGACCAGCTGAACGGCGGCATGCGCGATCGACCCGCCGCTCGCGCTCGACGCCTGGATTGTCACCGTGAAGCCTGGGCCGAACGCGGTGATGGCGGACAGCATGGGCGGTTGCGGAAAGGCGCCTACGAACGAGGCAGCCCGCAGGGTATGGTCTGGCTCGATGACGAACGCGCCGGCCACAGAGCGGCGCAGCACGGCCGCGGCTCCGTCGGACGCGCGCACCACCGCAATCGGCGGACAGATATTTTCGCGCTCGGCATAGGTTCGCAAGATTTCGATATTTTCGAACTTGTTCAGTCGATCGACGAGGGTCTGCCTGGTCGCGCCCAGTCCCGCCGGTGCGATCATGTATTGGCGGTTGCGCGCGCTCACGGGCTGGCGTCGACGGCTGCGCGAGGCGGAGCCCCTGGCATCTGACGTTTCACTCATGGTGTTGCCTCCAAAAATTCAATGAACCGACGACAAAGTCTGATCGACAGAGGCCGCGCGCGGCGGCGGCACCTTGGGATCGGCCAACCGGGCCGCTTCGATCGCGCGGTACGCCAGCCAAATCAGGTTGAAGGCCTGAGCGTAGTCCCGCGCCGCGAACCGGTGCGCGGCCTGCGTGACGATCGGAACGGAATTCTGAAGGCCGGCATATTGCCCGGCATTGGCTTCCAGATAGGCCGAGAGCGTGCGCAGCTGTTCGGTGATGATGTCACCGATGAAATTTTCCGCCGCCTGACGATCGAGTGCTGGGTTCGGAATCGCGAAATTGCCGAATCCGCTCTGGAACGAGGGCTCGAAGGCTTGCGACGGGAAGGCTTGCGATGCGAAGGCTTCCTGGAAGGCTTGCTGCGGGAACACTTGCTGCGGGAAGACTTGCGACTGCAGGCGCAGCAGCAGCGGCATCAAATTGCCCAGCAATCCGACGAGTTGCTGAATGTCGGGCGTCGGCGATTGCGAAGCGGTTGTAGCGGAAGGATTGGAGGCGGCCATGGTTGTTCTCCTTCATCTTCATCGGGGGCGCGCTGATATTGGCGCGTTCAAATAGCGGTCGACGGCGGCCGCCGCGCGGGAGGGCGGCGGCCGCAGATTGCCGGCGGGAGCCGGCGGCTAATTGCTGTCAGATCATCCGCTGCTGATTGAAAGCCTGAAGGTTGCCGATGACTTGGGGAATCACGCCGATCAACTGGCGCGTGACGTCAGCGACGTCCTGCTGCGTCAATTGCCGCTGTTGTTGTCCCCAGCCGGACAGGCCGCCGAACGCCGACTGGAATTGCGGCGCGCCAAATGGCGTCCCGAAACCGCCCTGGCCGAATTGACCCTGGCCGTATTGGCCCAAGCCTTGCTGACCCAAGCCTTGCTGACCCAAGCCTTGCTGACCCAAGCCTTGCTGACCCAAGCCTTGCTGACCGAAACCTTGCTGGCCGAAACCTTGCCCGCCCAGCATGGCGGCGTATTGCAGTTGCGGTTGGTTCTGCAGCATCCCAACGATCTGTGGCACGATCGGCAACAGCTGGCGGACCACTTCGTTGACATCCTGCTGGCTCAACTGCCGCGGTGCCTGGCCGAATGCCGCGTGGCCGATTGCCCCGTACGGCTGCTGTGCCTGCGCCAGGATCTGAGGCAGCGCCGGCACCAATTGCCGTACCACCTCATTCACATCCTGCTGCGAAAGCTGGCGCTGTTGCTGACCGCCCCACTGAGCCCACTGCGGTTGCTGTTGGCCCCAGCCTTGGGGTGCATTGTATCCGAACGCGCCGATGCCGGGCTGACCGCCATATTGGCCGTATGGCTGGCCATATGCCGCTTGCCCTTGTCCGTAACTACCCTGTCCATAACCGCCAAATCCATGGCCGCCCATAGCCTGCATCAACGGCATATTGCTCCAGGCGCCATAGGGCTGGCCGGCTTGGGGAAACCCCTGCGGATTGAACTGCGAATGCGCGGGATTTTGCTGCTGGATATCGAAGTAAGTCATCGCTTGTTCTCCTTGCGATGGTTGATGCCCCTCAGCCCACAACGGACGAAGACGATGTGTTCTCGTCTTCGCACTCGACCTGATCTTCGCAACCGGACGCTTCGCGACGAGCGCAACCACCGTCACGGCGGTATGACGCACGCGCACGCGCTCGATTGCTCAATCGAGATCAATCAATCGGAACCGGTTTTGTGCAAAAACAATCAGCAGATACCCGTCAACCTCTCTGTCGCTTCCTCAAGCGAGAGATACATTTCTCGGGCAAACGGATTGATGATGGGACAACGTGGAAAGCAAACTGCAAATTCGGAACTGTCGTGGCCTTCCACGTTCATCCCGGTTGTGAGCCAACCCTCGTCTGGGTGCTCTGCGTTTGGGTGTTCGCTCCCGAATTTCTTATAATTTTTTTCTTATAAGAACTCTCGCTCCACAATGCAACGTCGCAGCGGTGTTCTTTTGCGGAGGTCTCGCGATATTTTTGTGATAACATTGTGCTAGTTCAATCGCGGCGTCCTTCGTCGCGTATTCGGCAAACGCCCTGACCTAATCCAACTAGATGTCAGCGACGCAATTCACCTGGCAGGTCATCACGTTACAGGTCATTACAACTCACCTTGCAGGTCATTAGGCAAGGTTGAGCAGGGCACCGACCCGTTCGGAGGTCGCGGGATGGCTACGAAGCAGACGCATTGAACCGTCGTCGCGCGCAGCAAGCGAGTGGACCGCGAAACCTGAGTGGTGGCGTTCCAATTTGTCGAGCGCTGCGATGAGCGCTTGCCAGTCTCCGGTCAATTCGAGAGCGGTGGCATCGGCGTCCAATTCGCGGGTGCGCGACAGCGCCAGGCGAAGCAACTGCGCGACCGAGGGAGCGGCGCGCAGCAGTGCGGCAAGCGGCCGACTGACGGCCAGACCTCCATGCTGCGCCCGCAACAATGCAAGACCAGCCAGCGAGGTCCATTCGATCGAACGATGCAGTGCCGCCGCCCAGCTCATCGTCCACACATCATTGTTGCGGATATGGGCGACCTCGTGGGCGAGGATGCCGGCGATCTCCTCGCGCGTCATGCCGCGCAGCAACCCTTCGGTCAAGATGATGGCGGCGCCATCCGGGCCCCCCAAAGCGTAGGCATTCATATCGTGAGGTGCCGGAAGGCAATAGAGGTCCGGCAAACGGGACAAACGAGCCCGGTGGCAGACCTCCGCCAGCATGTTGAACAATTCGGGCAGTTCGGCGGGACGCAGCAGGCGCGCGCCGAACCACCGGTAAATGGTTTCGTGCCGGATTGCCGAACCGTCTTGCCGCGGCGCGCCTCCTGTCAGCGCCCGATGCACCCCCTCGGTTCCGCCGACAATCCAGCCGCAGATCGCGAGCAACAATGTCATCCCGGCAATCGCCAGTGCCGAGGAGCGATGATTTGCGGTTTGTTGAAACGATCGCCGGAGAAGCGGCAAATCCTGCGAACCGAGGTCGATGCGGCAGCTCAGGAAAAGATCCGGCCGGTCCGTCGGCAAATGCAGGTCCAGGACGACGCTCGCGCCGGATCGCACAAGCTCCAGCATTTGCCCGCGCGGCGCAGAACGGACCAATGTAAATGAAATGCCCGGAGACGAGGCCGCGTCAAGGCGTGGTCCGTTCCGCCCCTCACGCCACGCCATCGCGCCGACGTTGAACACGTTAGTATCCCCCAACTGCCCGCCAAGCAGGATAGACTTGGCTCTCGGCGGTGTCATGCCAATTTCATGCCATAGTCACAGGAAAGTCGCAGTGGACACCGGGTTTTCTCGGGTGCCCTCGGGGGACTCCAAGCTGGCTCTCCGGACGAGTTTCTCATGTCGTGGTCGGCGCCGGCGCGAGGGTCTGCGTTGAAACCGGCGGAGCGCCCGGACCCGCAATCGCGACCACGAATCAAGCGGCGAGCGTCCCTCCTTTCGGCTATCATCCGACCATGACGATCGGGATCAGCGGACCCGGGCGGAGGGCACCAAGGCAACACGCCGTGGTCAAGCTCATCGTTGCGGCCGTCGTCATCGGGATTTGCCTGATCCTGCTCGATCTCGCGGGCGACCTCCTGGTCGATTGGCTGTGGTTTTCCTCGATCGGTTATCTGCAGGTTTTCCTGGTCAGCATTGGCGCCAAGGCCGCGGTCTTTTTCGCCGTTTTCACGGCGACCGCCGTCGTCCTCTGGCTGAACGGATTGTTCGCGGTGCGATTTTCCCGGCGGCAATCGACCCCGACTGTTGCCGCCTCCGCGTGGAACCCAGCGGGCCATGCGCCGCCCGACCTGCTCTCGCTCATACGCGATCGACTGCCGTGGCCCGGTCTTGTCGCGGGCGGTGCAGCTGTGCTCGCTTTGCTGGTCGCCGCGAGCGAGGTCGGCAACTGGGGCGTCCTGCTGCAATTTCTCTATCACGTGCCATTTGGCGCGGACGATCCGCTCTACAACAAGGACATCGGCTTCTATCTGTTCTCGCTACCCGCCTATATCGCGATCAAAAACTGGATGCTGCTCGCAATCGTCCTGAGCGCGCTTTTCGCCGCAACCATCTATTGGGCGCGCGGCGACATCGAATACGACGTTCACCACCGATCCATGTCGCCGACAGTAATTGCACACGGCTCGGCGCTGGCCGGTGTTTTGTTCGCGGTGAAGGCCTGGTCCTATGGTCTCGACCGCTATCTCTTGCTCTACGGCGACAACGGTGTGGTCGTCGGCGCAAGCTACACCGACATCCATGTGGGGCTGCCCGGCCTGTGGCTCATGATCGCCTTGTCGATTGTCGCGGCGCTCACCGCGTGGGCAAACTTGCGCCTGCGCACTTACAGGCTACTGGTCATCGCGTTCCTGCTCGTCGGCGCAGGCTCTCTTCTGCTGTCCAGCGCGGTGCCGGCGCTGTTCCGGTACTTCTTCGTCAAACCGACCGAGTTGCAGCTTGAGAAGCCCTACATCGAGCGCAACATCGCGCTCACCCGAAAGGCCTACAATCTCGATCAGATAGAAGCCAGGCCATTTGCCGCCGAACAGAGGCTTACCTTCCAGACGCTGGAGGCCAACAAGGCGACCATCGACAACATCAGGCTCTGGGATTGGCTGCCCCTGTCGGATACCTACGCGCAACTGCAGGAAATCCGCACCTATTACAAATTCGATGATTTCGACGTTGATCGCTATTGGCTCAATGGTTCCTACCAGAGCGTGATGCTCTCGGCGCGCGAGTTGCGCTCGTCCCTGCTACCACCCAACGCACAGACTTGGGTGAACCGCCACGTGCTGTTTACGCACGGCAATGGCGCGGTGATGAGCCCGGTCACCCGCAAGAGCGCGGAGGGATTGCCGATCTTCTACTTGCGGGATATTCCGCCGGTTGCAGACGGCGGTCCCAAGATCGACGAGCCGCGCATCTACTTCGGCGAAGAGAGCGATGACTACGTCATCGTCAAGTCCAGCATACCAGAATTCGATTATCCGAAGGGGAAAGACAACGCCTATGCGGCCTATGACGGCGCCGGCGGCGTTCCGATCGGAGCATTGGGGTG
>VAZG01000041.1 GCA_005885285.1 Alphaproteobacteria bacterium
GGCCTACTCCGCCGCGGTGCGCAGGTCGGCCTTTTCGGCGCGCACCGCGCAGAACTTGAATTCGGGAATCTTGCCGAACGGATCGAGCGCCGGGTTGGTCAGGAGATTGGCCGCCGCCTCCGCGTAGCAGAACGGCATGAACACCATGTTCTCCGGCACGTCGCGGTCGGAGCGCACTTTCACCTCGACCGCGCCGCGGCGCGTCTCGAGCCGAATGAAATCGCCGGGCGCAAGCTTCATCCGCCGCATGTCTTTCGGGGTCATGAACGCCACGGCTTCCGGCTCGATCTGATCAAGCAGGCTGGCGCGCCGCGTCATCGAGCCGGTGTGCCAGTGTTCGAGCACGCGCCCGGTCGAGAGCACCATCGGGTATTCGTCGTCCGGCAACTCGTCGGGCGGCGTCACATGCGCCGGCACGATCTTGCCGCGGCCGCTTTCGGTCGGGAAACCCGCGGTGAAGATGATCTCGTTGCCGGGCTTATGGGGATCGTCGACCGGATAGGTCACCGCGCCCTCGCGCACCAGCCGCTCCCAGGTGATGTTGTTCAAAGACGGCATCACCTGCGCCATCTCGGTGAAGACGTCGGCAGGTCCGCTGTAATTCCAGGGCAGCCCCATCCGCTTGGCGATCTCCTGAATGATCCAGAGATCTTGCCTGGCATCGCCGGGCGGCTTGATTACCTCGCGTGCCAGCTGCACGCGGCGGTCGGTGTTGGTGAAGGTGCCGGATTTCTCCGCAAACGCCGAGGCCGGCAGGATCACGTCGGCGTGGAACGCGGTTTCAGTGACGAACAGATCCTGCACCACCAGATGCTCGAGCTTTGCGAGCGCCTCGCGCGCGTGCTGCAAATCGGGATCGGACATCGCGGGATTCTCGCCCTCGACATACATGCCGGTGATCTCTCCGGCATGGACCGCGTTCATGATCTCGACCACGGTGAGACCACGCACCGGATCGAGCTCCTGATGCCAGAGCTTTTCGAACGGCGCGCGCAAGTCGGTGCGACCGACCGGCTGGTAATCCGGCAGGAACATCGGAATAAGACCGGCATCGGAGGCGCCCTGCACGTTGTTCTGGCCGCGCAGCGGATGCAGCCCGGTGCCGGGACGGCCGACCTGGCCGGTGATCAGCGCCAGCGCGATCAGGCAGCGCGCGTTGTCGGTGCCGTGCACATGCTGGCTGATGCCCATGCCCCAGAAGATGATCGAGGCCTTGGCACGCGCATATAGCCGCGCCACCTCGCGCAAGGTCTCCGCCGGAATGCCGCAGATCGGTTCCATCTTCTCCGGCGTGAATTCCTTGATGCGGGCCTTGAGGTCGTCATAGCCCTCGGTGTAGCCCGCGATATATTGCTCGTCGGTCAGCCCCTCGGTGATGATGGTGTTGATCATCGCGTTCAATAGCGCGACGTCGCTGCCGGGCTTGAACGCAAGATGCTTATAGGCGTGGCGCGACAGCGTTTGCCTGCGCGGGTCGATCACGATAAGCTTGGCGCCGCGCTTGGCCGCATTCTTGATATAGGTCGCGGCTACCGGATGATTGATGGTCGGATTGGCGCCGATCACGATGATCACATCGGCGTCCATCGCGGCGGCAAACGGCGCCGACACCGCGCCCGAATTCAACCCCTCCATCAGCGCTGCGACCGAGGAGGCGTGGCACAGCCGCGTGCAGTGATCGACGTTGTTGGAGCCGAAGCCGGTGCGCACCAGCTTCTGGAACAGATAGGCCTCTTCGTTCGATCCCTTGGCCGAACCGAAACCGGCCAGCGCCTTGACCCCCTTCTCATCGCGGATCTTGAGGAGTCCCTTGGCGGCGATGTCGAGTGCCTCCTCCCAGGAGGCTTCGCGGAAATGCGTGAACGGGTTGGCCGGATCGACCTGATCGTTGGCATCCTTCTTCACATTCGCCAGCCGCACAAGCGGCTTGGTCAGGCGATTGGGATGGTGAATATAGTCGAAGCCGAAGCGGCCCTTGACGCAGAGCCGGTTGTGATTGGCCGGGCCGTCGCGGCCCTCGGCATAGATCACCTTGTCGTCCTTGACCTGGTAGGTGACCTGGCAGCCGACGCCGCAATAAGGGCACAGCGAATCGACTTCCTTGTCCGGATAGGTGACGCGTGTCTGCTTGTCATCGAGCATCACAGCCGGCATCAGCGCGCCGGTCGGACAGGCCTGCACGCATTCGCCGCAAGCGACGCAGGTCGATTCCCCCATCGGATCGTCGAAATCGAACACGATCTTTGAACCGTGATTGCGATAAGCCATGCCGATGACGTCGTTGACCTGCACCTCGCGGCAGGCGCGCACGCACAGGCCGCACTGGATGCAGGCATCGAGATTGACGCGCATCGCCGGATGGCTGGCATCGGCATGCCAGCGCTCCGCGGCCGGCAAGCGGCTTGCGGTCACGCCGGTCTTTTCGGCCCAGTGCCAGAACTTTGAATCCGGATCGTGCGAGGACTCGCGCGCCGGTTGGTCGGCGACCAGCAGTTCCATCACCATCTTTTGCGCCGCGACCGCGCGCTCACTCGCGGTCTTCACCTTCATGCCGACGCTCGGCGTGCGCTTGCACGAGGCCGCCAGCACGCGCTCGCCCTCGATCTCGACCATGCAGGCGCGGCAATTGCCGTCAGGGCGATAATCGGGCGCCGGCGAATAACACAGATGCGGGATTTCCTGGCCCTGGCGCTTGGCCACCTGCCAGATCGTTTCGCCCGCCTTGGCCTCAACCTGCTTACCGTCAAGTTCGAACTTGATCTTGGTCATTCCGCAGCGTCCTTGAACTCGTCGGGGAAGTATTTAATCACGGAGGAGAGCGGATTCGAGGCCGCCTGGCCAAGCCCGCAGATCGACGCATCGCGCATCGCCTGGCCCAATTCGTTGAGCAGTTCGCGGTTCCAGACCGGGCGTTCCATCAACAGCGCCGCCTTTTGCGTGCCGACCCGGCATGGCGTGCATTGGCCGCAGCTTTCATCTTCGAAGAAACGCATCAGGTTCAGCGCCGCCGCCTTCACGCTGTCCTGCTGCGACAGCACGATGATCGCGGCCGAACCGATGAAGCAGCCGTATTTTTCCAGCGTGCCGAAATCGAGCGGGATATCGCTCATCGAGGCCGGCAGGATGCCGCCGGAAGCGCCGCCGGGCAGATAGGCGTGAAAGGTGTGTCCATCCGCCATGCCGCCGCAGAACTCATCGATCAAGTCGCGCACCGTGATGCCCGAGGGCGCGAGCTTCATGCCGGGATTTTTGACGCGGCCGGAGACCGAAAAGCTGCGCAAGCCCTGGCGCTCGTTGCGACCATGGCTTTTCCACCAGTCGGCGCCCTTCTCGACGATGTCGCGCACCCACCACAGCGTCTCGACATTGTTGATCAGTGTCGGCAGCCCGAACAGCCCGACCTGGAACGGATAGGGCGGCTTGTGCCGCGGCAAGCCGCGCTTGCCCTCGATGCTTTCCAGCAGCGAGGATTCTTCGCCGCAGATGTAAGCGCCGGCGCCGCGCCGCATATGCAGCCGTGGTCCGCTCGCCGGCAATTTCGCGATTTCGCGTTCGAGGATTTCGCGGCAGGCCGGATATTCGTCGCGGATGTAAATGTAGACGTCTGTCGCTTCCACCACATGTGCGCCGATCAGCATGCCCTCGATGAAACGATGCGGATCGGTTTCCAGATAATAGCGGTCCTTGAAGGTGCCGGGCTCGCCCTCGTCGCCATTGATCGCCATCAGCCGCGGGCCGGGCTCCCCTAACACCGCACGCCACTTGCGTGCCGTCGGAAAGCCGGCGCCGCCGAGCCCGCGCAAGCTCGCATCATCCAGCGCCTTCAACAGATCTTCCCGCGGCAATTCGCCGGAGCGGACGCGCTTGAGCAAGGCGTAACCGCCACCGGCAACATAAGCGCCGTAATCGACATATTTCGGCGGATGCGCGAGGGTATCGCCGGCTTTTGCCGTGGCAAGCACGCTCGCGACGCTGGCGTGATCGACGAAATTGTGGCCGACCTCGGCCGCAGGCGCGGTGTCGCAACGGCCGACGCAGGGCGCGCGCACCACGCGAATGCCGGGGCCCGCGGCATTCTGCAGTTCGTGCAATAATTTTTCTCCGCCCAGCATGGCGCAGGTCAGCGAATCGCAAACGCGAATGGTCAGCGGCGCGATGTCGGGCTGGCCTTCCTTGACCACGTCGAAATGCGCATAAAACGTTGCGGTCTCGAACACTTCGGCGAAGGAAAGTTTCATCTCGTCGGCAAGGGCGGCGAGATGGCCGGCTGAAATCTGATTGTACTTGTCCTGGATCAGATGCAGATGCTCGATCAGGAGATCGCGCCGCCGTGGCCGGTCGCCGAGCAGGAGCTCAATCTCGTGTGCGGCGGTCGGATCGACCTGTCGGCCCTTGGGCGTCGCCTTGGCCCGCTTGCGTCCCTCGCCCGGATGCTCAAACGAACGAACCTGTTGCACATCATGACTCATCGGGGCGTCTCGTTCCTGCTTTCGTCATCCAACTCTAGTGCCTGGCATGCCAGATGCCAATAGAAAATATCGTTGCATAAATAATGATTTAAGGGGCAGGCAGCCTCCTGCCGTGCCCCTTTTACTGTCATCGCTGACCCTAAGGTCGCTAGGTCTTGCCCATGCAGTCTTCGATATAGAACCAGCGCTCGTCGCCGGCCAGACCTTTGGCCTTCACTTCCTTGCGGCATACCTTGAGCTTCGGTTTATTAGCCGACCATTTGGCTTTCATTTCCTTCAGCTTTTCCACCGTCAATTTCATTTTCGACGGCTTGGCGTCGGTAGTGGTGGTCTGGGCCGACGCGGTATGGAGCGCGCCCGCGACCACTAGCATGGCAGCAAGGCAAACACTTTTGCGAAGCATGGGAATCCCCCTTGGTATTATTCTGTGATTGAAAAGCCGGGACCGCGGGCCGCCAAATGGTGGTGGCCCGCGGTGAACACAGCGCGATCAGAAGATCTTGGCCGCGCTTTCCAGCGTCTTCCAGACGCCCCAGGCCAGCGGGACGCCGACGAAGGCCCAGAACAGCACAGCCCTGATGTCCAACCCGCCTTTGCCGATGCCGAACGAGCCATGTTGGACCGCCGCCTCGCCCTTCGCACTCGCAGCCTGCAGCTTGGCGACTTGCCCTTCGCTCATGTGCCACTTCGGATTGACCGGCTTGATCAGGAAGTTGCAGATCAGTCCGGCGGCCAGCATTGCGCACAGGATGTACATGGTGCTGTTGTAGAGCTGGTCGCGCGGCACGCCAGCCTGGAGCTGGAATTCGCGGATGTAGTTCACCACAACCGGGCCGATGATGCCGGCAGTCGACCACGCTGTCAGCAGACGACCGTGAATGGCGCCGACGAACTGCGTACCGAACATGTCGGCAAGATAGGCCGGCACAGTCGCGAAACCGCCGCCATACATCGACAGGATAACGCAGAAGGCACTGACAAACAGCAGTTTTGAGCCTACCGCCGCGAATGTCGGCGCCATCGCATAGAGCACGATGCCGAGCAGGAAGAAGCAGTAATAGGTGTTCTTGCGGCCAATATAATCCGACAACGACGCCCAGAAGAAGCGGCCGCCGATGTTAAATAGCGAGAGCAACCCGGCGAAGCCCGCCGCGATTCCCGCTATCTGTACTTTTTGCGCGGCATTGAGCGCGTTGAAACCGACATCCGGGAGCCCTACCAATTTGCCCGCAAAGATTTCCTGCAGCATCGGTGAGGCCATGCCGATCACGCCGATGCCGGCAGAAACGTTCAGACAGAGCACCCACCAGATCAGCCAGAACTGCGGCGTCTTGTGCGCGTCGTTGAGATGGACGTGATGCTCCGAGATCATCGATTTCTTTTCGCTCGGCGGCGTCCAGCCATCGGGCTGCCACCCCGCCGGCGTTACACGATAGGCGAAGGCGCCGATCATCATGAAGACGAAATAGATCACGCCCATGGCGGCGAAAGTTTCCCAGACGCCAACTGAGGTCGGCGTCTTGAAGTAGTTGATCAGCAAATTCGCCAGCGGCGCGCCGATCATGGCGCCGCCGCCGAAACCCATGATGGCCATGCCGGTCGCCATGCCGCGATGATCGGGGAACCATTTGATCAGCGTCGAAACTGGGGAAATGTAACCTAGACCCAGACCGACGCCGCCAATGACGCCGGCCCCTAGCCACATGATCCAGAGCTGATGGACGTAGACGCCGAATGCCCCGATCAGGAGACCGCCGCCCCAGCACAGCGCCGCGACGACGCCGGCCTTGCGCGGGCCGACCCGCTCCAGCCAGCCGCCCCAGATAGCGGCCGAGACGCCGAGCAGCACAAAAAACAGGGTGAACATCCAGCCCATGCTGGCGACTTTCCAGTCGCAAGTCGTGGTGAACAATTCCTGAAACAGCGAGATGTCAGGGCAGGCCTTAGGCGAGCTCAGCCCGATTGCGCGCGACAGCGGCAGCCAGAACACGGAAAAGCCGTAGGCCATCCCGATGCACAGATGGATGCAAAGCGCCGCCGGGGGAACGAGCCAGCGGTTGTAGCCGGCTGTTGCGATGGTCCGTTCCCTATCGAGGACACCGCCCCCGGTACCGGACATGGTGCCGGCGCTACTGATTGTCGTCATTCGTTCCTCCCCTGCGCAGCCACCCTTGCCGGATATGCCTGCCGTCCTCGATCCCAGTGCTCGAAGCCCATCAACGGATCAGCAACCATATTGCTGCCCGCAGCCAATCTTTCGGGAAGCGCCGGGATCGCGAAAGCGCATCCGAAAGGGTTCAACACCTGCTCTGACACGTTATGCCCCTAAGCCATTGCATGGCTTGATTTGAGACACGCCGGGACCCGGACTATGCACGGAGGCACGACTCAAACTCCGCGCCCCTGCGGAGATCATGGATTGGGACAGAAGGCAGCACATATGTCGATAGGAAAATGGTAGGTAACCAGTTAGTGCCGCGGGAAAGCGGTTGCTAAAGTGTTTGTTTGACCGCAGGCGACGGACCATTAGGTTCTTCTATCAACCCATTGGTTTTCTCGATCAAAAACACGATGCGGCTTTCGGTTCGCTCCGTGATTTCGACCTTGTCGCCGGTTTCCCGGATCAGGTTCGGTATATCGATCGCCGACAGCGGATCGGTGCAGTGCACTTCCAGAAAATCGCCCGAGGTGATTCCCTTTAGCGCCTTGCGCGTCTTCAACGCCGGCAACGGACATTTCAGGCCGGTAAGGTCCAATTTTGTCGTCGTCATGTCTCGAACATGGCGAAGCTGGTACGCATCGTCAACGCCCCTCGCTTGCAATGCGCGGCCCAGAAAACGTGCTTGACGATCGGACGGAAGCGGCGCGCGACGCTGGCAGGTTCCGCGCTGGCTGAAGCCGCCTCACTTCGCGGTCTCTTCTCCATATTGAAGAACCTGAACCTTCTCCAGGGTGATAAGGCCGCTGCTCATCATTCCATCCAGCACCGACAAGAAGCCGTTGATTTTGTTCTCACTGTCGACGATCTCGATCACCAAAGGCAGGTCTTCCGACAGGCGCAATATCTTCGTGGTGTGAAGCCGGCTGGATGCGCCGAAGCCCATCGAACCACGCAGAACAGTTGCGCCGGCAAGGTGCTGTTCCCGTGCTTTGAGTACAATCGCCTCGTAGAGCGGCGAGGAGCCGAACTTGTCGTCCTCGCCGATGAAAATTCGAAGCAACAGCGCCTGTTTCGGGATTTGCATGGTTAGCTCCCTTTGAGACGATTAAGACGGTTTGCGAGCGCATATCCCAACCACACCGCAACGAGCCAGGTCACGACGGATACCGCTATGTTCACAAACGCAGTCTGCGCCATGCCGCCTTCCAGCAGCTTGAAGGTTTCCAGGCTAAAGGTCGAGAACGTTGTGTAGCCGCCGCAAAATCCGGTCATCACGAACTGCCGCTGTCGCGCGCTTGCGAACAATCTTCCGTCGGGGCCGCTGAGCGTGCTGTAGAATCCAATGATGAACGAGCCGGTAACATTGACGAACAGGGTTGCCCAGGGAAACCCGGGAATCAACTGGATCAGCAGGGACAGTAGATAGCGCGCAACGCCGCCCAACACACTGCCGGTTGCAATAAATCCGTAAAGCGCCGCCGTATTCCACGCGCTGGGTTTCGTCTTGCCTGCGGTCATTGGCTATCGATCCCAAGTCATCTCAGCACACTGACCACCGCAAAACCCGCAGCAACGGCTGCAAGCGACAACACGACAGAAAGGACGACATAGCCAACCGCGCGGCCGCTCTCGCCGTCTCGTGCCAGCGCCAGCGTCTGCAAACTGAACGACGAGACCGTGGTGTAACAGCCCAGGAATCCCGTCACCGCGAACAGCCACGGATTTGACGAGGCAAACAGCGACGCGCCGTCGCGGGCCAAGGCTCCGACGATGCCAATGAGCAAAGCGCCGCTGGCATTGACCAACAACGTACCCCAGGGAAACGTCTCCCCGACCCGCCTCGCTACCAATCCGGATAGAAAATAGCGCGCGGTGCCTCCCAGCGCGCTGCCCAATACGACGCAGATCAATCCAGTTATCACGTGCGATGATATCCGCAATCTCTTGGACAGAAACGGTATTGCATGGTTTGTCGTCCCAAATCGATGCTTCCCAGGATCATATGCAATATAGCAATTTGCAGACCAGCGGCCGTTTCTCCTGATGTCATCGCCCGGCTTGACCGGAATAGCCGTCCTGGAAACGCGGCAGGGGCTGCGCCAAAAACCTGATTTCGCCAAGCAGACCAACGTGATTTGGCCGCCCGTGCAGCCTTCAGCTCAGGTTCGCATACGACAAAAACCCGACGACCTGGCCGGGCTCGACCATTGTGACGGCTTCGCCGAGTTCGACCAGTCCGTCAGTGTCGACCAGCGACGACAGCAGCCCCGCGCCCTCGCGCGGAAATTTGATCGCCTCAAGCGCACCGTCGTCCGCCTTTCGCAAGGTGACGCGGACATATTCGCGGCGGCCGATCTTCTTCCTGTAGGTGAAGGCGGCTCGCACCGGCATCGGAACGAGATGCTGGTGCGCGGCCCCCATCAGCGCCAGTACGGTCGGCCGCACCACATGCACGAAGGTGACGAAGCTCGCCACCGGATTTCCGGGCAAGCCGATCAACGGCGTACCGCCGATGATTCCCATGGCGACCGGGCGCCCCGGCTTGATCGCCATCCGCCACAACACGAGCTTGCCTGCGCTTTCGACGCCGGCCTTGACGTGGTCCTCTTCGCCGGTGGAAACGCCGCCGGTGGTGAGAATGAGATCGTGGCTGCCCGCCACTTTCTTCAGGGCACTTGCAAGCGAAGCGGCCTCGTCGCGCAGGATTCCGAGATCACTAAGTTGGCAGCCCAGCCGCGCCAGCATCGCCATCAGCATGAAACGATTGGAGTCGAAGAGCTGCGCCGGCGCACGTGTTTCACCGGGGGATACCAGTTCGTTGCCGGTCGAAAACACCGCAACGCGGATACGCCTGCGGACCTCGACCTGCGTCAATCCAAACGCGGCAGCGAGCGCGACATCCTGCGGCCGCAGCCGCTGACCGGCCTTGAGCGCGGCGTGGCCAAGCGGAATATCTTCGCCGGCCGGGCGGACGTTGGCGCCGGGTTTCAGCCCTGCGGGGAGCACGACGTTATTTCCTTCGACGCGCACGTCTTCCTGCATAAAGACGGTATCGGCGCCATCAGGCATCGGCGCGCCCGTGAAGATCCGCACCGCCTGGCCCGGTTTGACCGGCCCGCATGCCGACGCGCCGGCCTGCACGCGGCCAGTAACGGGAAATATCTGCGCTTCGTCCGGCGGCAGATCGCGGCTTGTGACCGCGTAGCCGTCGACGGCGGAATTGGTAAAAGGCGGCAACGGCAGCGGCGCTAAGATGTCGCGCGCGAGGATGCGGCCGTCCGCGTTCGCAAGCGCAACGGTCTCAACCTCCTGCACCGCCGTCACCTTGGCTGCGATGATCGCGACGGCTTCTTCGACCGACATCATCGGTCCGCCAAAGGCAAAGCAGTCGTCGGACAATTGCGCCATCGCGCCTCTCAGGCCCCGCTTTTCGCCAGCACGTCTTCGACCGCGATCGCCGATCGCTGCAGCAGCGCAGCGACGGCCTCGACATCATCGAGATGGGCTGTCGGGAGCGTGGTTGCAACGGCCATGTCGGTCGCAATGCCGACAATGCCGGGATCATCCGGGAAGAGCAGCGGCTTTTGGTTGGCGGCGCGGTGCACTTCGATCTTGCGGTGCAGCTCGCGCTTGAAACCCTCGACGATGACGAGATCGGCCGGAGACATTTTTTTGAGCAGCTCCGCCAGTCGCGGCTCGGCGGCGCCGCGCAGTTCGTGCATCAGCGCCCAGCGCCGGGTCGAGGAGACCAGCACCTCGGTGGCGCCGGATTGGCGATGCACCCAGGAGTCCTTGCCAGGCACATCGACGTCGAACTCGTGATGGGCGTGCTTGATCACGGAGACGCGCAGGCCTTCTTCGAGCAAATGGGGGATGACGCGCTTCAAGAGCGTGGTCTTGCCGGCGCCGCTCCATCCTGCGAGCCCGATCACCTTCATCTTATTCTCCGGCAGCCCCGGCGGAACCGGGGCTAGGTTTTATCTAAAGCTGCTTTATATCGATGGACAGGTAATGTCATGCTAACCTCTTCGACATGATGAAGATCGAAAAAGCCCCCGTGCCGCTGATCGTGCCGAACCCGGACGATCCGAAGCTGACCGAGCGTGTCATCGGGATCGATCAGACCGGCGCCAAGGTCGAGATCAAGGTGCCGGTGGAGCGGCCGCTGACGCTATACCTCAACGCGCAGGAAATCGTCACCATGATGACGATCGGCGACTATCCGGAGTATCTCGCGCTCGGCTATCTCCTGAATCAGAACATGCTGAAATACGACGACGCCGTCACCGAGGTCGAATATGACGATGATTTGCAGGTGGTGGTGGTACGCACCGAGCACAACACCAATTTTGAGGCGAAGCTGAAGAAGCGGACGCAGACGTCCGGCTGTGCCCAGGGCACGGCGTTCGGCGATCTGCTGGAAGCGGTGGAAAGCGTGGCGCTGCCCAAGGCAGAACTGCGCACGTCCTGGCTCTATCAGATGACGCATGCGATCAACACCATGCCCTCCCTCTATTTGGAGGCCGGCGCGATCCACGGCTGCGTGCTGTGCAAGCAAGGCGCCCCGGTCTGCTATACCGAAGACGTCGGCCGCCATAACGCGGTCGACAAGATCGCAGGATGGATCTATCGCCACGGCGTCGATCCCGCCGACAAGATTTTATACACCACGGGACGGCTCACATCCGAGATGGTGATCAAGACGGTGCGGATGGGGATTCCGATCCTGGTGTCGCGCTCGGGCTTCACCGCCTGGGGCGTCGAGCTGGCGCGTCAGGTCGGACTGACTCTGGTCGGGCGCACGCGAGGCAAGCGCTTCATCGCGCTTTCGGGCGAAGAGCGGATCGTCTACGACCAGAACCTTGCGTTCGTCGAAGAAGAATCCGCACGGCACAAGCGCAAGGGCGAGGCCGGTGACGATTAAAATTCCGGGTGTGCTGCTGGCCGGCGGCCTGGCGCGGCGGATGGGCGGCGGCGACAAGCCGATGCGCGCCATCGGCGGCTGCACTATTTTGGAGCGCGTGATCACGCGGCTGACGCCACAATGCGACGGGCTGATCCTCAACGCCAACGGCGACCCGGCGCGCTTTGCGGCGTTTGGGCTGCCGGTCATTCCTGATTCTGTCGAGAATTTTCCAGGGCCGCTGGCGGGTATTCTGGCGGCGCTGGACTGGGCCGCGGCAAATCGTCCTGAGGTGTCGCTGGTGCTGAGCGCGGCGGCCGACTGTCCGTTCTTGCCGCGTGATCTCGTCGTGCGGCTATCGCAGGCGCTCTCGGATCAAACCGCGCAGCTTGCGGTCGCGGCTTCCGGCGGGCAATCGCATCCGGTGATCGGGCTATGGAGCGTGAATTTACGCCACGAGCTGCGCCACGCGCTGGTCGTCGAAGACGTCAGGAAGATCGACCGCTGGACCGCGCGCTACAAGCTCGCCACGGTGGAATGGCCGGCAACACCGCTCGATCCCTTCTTCAACGCCAACACGGTCGAGGACATTGCGGAAGCGGAGCGGCTAGCGACGCTGGATGGGGGATGATTTACGCCGGCCGGAATCCCGCTTGTGTGAGTGCCTTGCGGCCTTCTTCCGATGCCAACGCATCCAGAAATGCCTGCACCGCGGGACGCTGCTTGCGCGCGCTTACCAGGGCGAAATCGTAATGCTCTTCAGCGAACGGAATGAAGCCCAATCCCGAGGCGTGCGCGACGGGGGCGATCGTCATGCCCCAATCGGCGCGATGCTGTGCCACGGCCGTGGCGACCGCGTTGTGCGAGCGCGGTTGATTCCAGTAACCGTCAGGCCTGCGATCACCGAGCAGCCGGTCGATCAGGATGCGCGTGCCGGCACCCTGGTTGCGGTTGACCATGATGCAGGCGGCGTCGGTGAGTGCGGCACGCACCGCTTCCTGTGCACTCAAGCCTTCGAAACGCGCATCACCTTTGCGGAACACGATGCCCTGCATCCGCTTCCAGCCGCCCACCAGCTCGAGCCCCTGGCTCAAAAACGGCGTGTTATAGGTCTCGGTCTTGTCGTCGAACAGATGGATCGGCGCTAAATCGCATTCGCCGCGCTTGGCCGCTGCCAGCCCGCCGAGGCTGCCGACCGCAATCGAGCGCACCGACAAGCCGGCGCGCGCGAGCGGCGCCGTCACCAGATCGAGCCCGGTACAATGACTGCCGACGAGGACGAGATCGGGCGCCCGCACATGGGGCGTGAACAGCGTCACCTCGGCTTGCGTGCCGGCAGGCATCTGGTCGGCGAGTGCGTCGATCTTCAAGAAGCCATCGGCCTGCGCAAACGACGTGATCGCGCCAGACCCCTTGCCCGTGGGATAAGCGATCAGGCCTCCGGCACCCTCGACCAGCGACACCATCACGAATTCGGTGCGGCCGAGTTCCGACGCAATCCGCACCGGGATCTTTGCGGTGACCTTGGCCTCCGCTCGCGGCGGCAGGCCGGCCATCCGTCGCAGCACCGGCACGATCATGTCATGGAAGGTGAACATCGCGGAAGTCGGAAAACCTGGCAGGATGACCACGGGCTTGCCGTCGCAGACCGCAAGACACAGCGGCTTGCCCGGCTTCAGCGCCACGCCATGGGCGATGATGCCGGGTTTTCCCAGCCGCGCGATGATGCGGTGGGAGACGTCGCCCGCGCCCTTCGAGGTGCCGCCGGAAAGCACCAGCATGTCGCTCTGCGCGAGCGCCGCGCGCATCGCGGATTCGAGCAGCACCTCATCGTCCGGGGTCGCGCCAAGAAAGGCGGCCTCGCCGCCATTTTCGTTGATCGCGGCCGCGACGATCGCGCCGTTGGTGTCGTAGACCGCGGCAGGGCGAAGCGCCTCACCCGGCTGAACCAGTTCGTCTCCCGTCGAAATCACGGCAACGCGCGGCTTGCGCGCGACCGGGACTTCCGCGACGCCGCAGGCCGCGCACATGCCGATCTCGCGCGAGCCGATCACCGTGCCGGCGCGCAACAGCGCCTCGCCGCGCGCGATGTCGGAGCCGGCATAGGATACGAACTGTCCGGCCGAGGCGGCGCGGCGGATTTCGATCGCGCGCGGGCCTGCGGGCTGGGTGTGCTCGACCATGACGACGGCGTCGGCGCCCCGCGGCAACGGCCCGCCGGTCGCGATCGAGGTCGCCCTTCCCGACAGCACTGGCCGCGCCGGCGCAACGCCGCAGGCAATAACTTCATCGTTGAGCATCAGGCGCACCGGCGATGTTCCGGTGACGCAAGCAAGATCGGCGGAGCGCACCGCAAAGCCGTCGACATTGGAGCGGTCGAACGGCGGCACGTCGATCGGCGCCACGACGTCTTCGGTCAGCGCGCAGCCGAGCGCGTCCGCCAGCCTGCGTTGCTCGCGCGGCATGGCAAGAGGAAACAGCGCGGCTTCGAAGCGCGCAAGCGCGTCCTCGCGCGACAGGATGGTCAGGAACTGATCCTGATCGATGCTGTTGCGGCCTTGCGGCTGCTGGTTTTGGCTCATCTCGCGGCTCATTGGCGCAACATATAGGCATCGACTTGGGCGCCCGCAGCAAATCCTTCGCCGCCGCTGGGAACCAAAAGCCAGGCGTCGGCGCGGGCGATCGTCTCAAGCGGTAGGTCGCTGGTCGCGAGCGGCGTCCAGCCGCCGCCCTTCCACTCGAGCAGGACAATCTCGGCGAGGCCCACGCTGGATGCAATCTTGCGCGCCACCGGCAGGGTGACGGTCCGTTGCGGCGGCCGCCCGGTCAACCGGTCGAGCGCGGGAACTGCAAGGGTCCACCACACAGCCCACGCCTGATCCGGCGCACCGGGCAATGCGATGATCGGAGTCTTCCCAACCTTACCCACCGCCGCCGTGCGGCCGGGCTGCAAGGCGATGCCATGCGCATTGACCTCACCGCGTCTGGCCAATGCCGCGATGGTCGCATCGGTACGGCCGACGCCACTGCCGCCGACGGTGATGAGGAGATCGCAATCGGCATCAAGTGCTTCGGCGATCGAGGCGGCATCGCGCGAAGCGGCTTCGGCGAAGATGACTTCCGCGCCCCGACCGCGCGCGCTTTCGGTGATCAGATTTGCCGTGATCGTGCCGCCAGGAATATTGACGATGCGCAAGCGAGGACGGCGTACAGCTATTTTTTCAAGTCCCGCGGCGCGTGCGATCAGGAGATCGGCCGGCAGCACCTGCCGGCCGGCCTCGGCGAGGAGGGTTCCAGCGCCAATATCGCCACCGGCCCGACGAACCCCCTGCCCCGGTATCGCTTCCGCCAGTACCTGGACCAGCGGTCCTGTCTGATCGACAGAATCAGCATCGACCACACAGTCACAGTTTTCGGGAATCGGATCGCCGGCCTCGACCCATGGAGGCGCCGCCGCGAGCGGCAGCGGCGTGTAGGAGGATGCGCCGACCAGACCGCGGGCACGCAGCGCCCAGCCGTCCACGGCTGCGACATTATGCGGCGGACAGGCGCTCGCAGGCGAGATCTCGACAGCGATGCAGCCCAGCGCTTGGCTCAACGGAAGTTCGACCGGCGCAACCGCCACGATATCGCGCAGCAAGATGGCCAGCGCGACGTCGAAAGGGGTGAGCGAGGCCGGCAGGCGCTGGATCGAGTTCATAAGCCATGATGGACCATGCATCGCCAGAATTGGCAACCACCCTTGGGAGTCCCTTCGGAGTCCCGTGGGAGAGTGAAGGAGGCCGCCCTTCGCCGTTGACGGCGACCGCGGAATAATTGCAAGAACGTGGGACAACCAATAACGGCCAATGCGCCGGAGGTAACGGGAGGAGTAGGCTATGTACGCCAGAAATCTTTCGATCCTTGGCATGCTCGCGGCCGCGATGCTGTCATCGACCCTGGCCCACGCCCAGATCTCCGACGGCGTCGTCAAGATCGGCGTGCTCACTGACATGAACGGGCCGGCGTCGACCCCGACCGGCCAGGGCTCGGTCACATCAGCGCAAATGGCGATCGACGATTTCGGCGGCAAGGTGCTGGGCAAGCCGATCAGCATCATCGTCGGCGACCACCAGCTCAAGCCGGATATCGGCGGCGGCATCGCGCGGCGCTGGTACGACGTCGACCAGGTCGACCTGATCGTCGACGTTCCGGTGTCGGCGGTCGGCCTTGCCGTGCAGAACATCGCCAACGAAAAGAAGAAACTGTTCATCACGCATTCGACGCTGGCCGCGGATTTCCACGGCAAGTTCTGCTCGCCCTACGCGATGCAGTGGGTGATCGACACCCGTTCGCTCGCGGTCGGCACCGCGCAGGCCGTCGTCAAGCGCGGCGGCGACAGCTGGTTCTTCATCACCGACGACTATGCCTTCGGCCACTCGCTGGAACG
>VAZG01000476.1 GCA_005885285.1 Alphaproteobacteria bacterium
TGGCGAGCGCGATCGCCAGCAGGTTGCGGTGCAGCCGTTTCGATGCTTGCTCGATCCAGGGCCACAGACCCCGCATGGCCGCGCTCGACCGCCGCTCCAGGACGACGTGCGCGGCCTGCACGAACAGCTTCCTCAGGTAGGTGTTGCCACGCTTGGAGATCTTGCCCAGGATCGTGCGGTCACCCGTCGACTCCTGCTTGGGTACCAGCCCAGCCAAGCGCCGAAATCGCGTCCCCGCTTGAAGCCGGCGCCATTGCCGATCGCCGCCACCACCGCGCTTGAGATGATCGGGCCGATCCCCGGCACGGTGATTAGGCCGCTGAGCACGGCCGGGCCATCCCATTACGGCGAACGAATAGTGCTCTTCATCGGCCGTGGCGCGCCACTCTACGCCAGAGCGCTATATCGCGCCGGGCAGGCACCCTTTCTGTGTAATCGTTTCCGCCAAGCCGAGTTCACGCGGCCGCGGTATCAATCGAGCGGCGTATCACCCGCTGCACCTCCGCATTCGACAGGAACAAATCGTGGTTGATGACGCCCGAGCCTGCCTCGGAAGCATCGATCACGCGCACCCCTAGCCGCTCGATGGCGGCCTTCTCGGCGGCGCCGACCCGTGTCATCCCGCCCGCGATGCGCCCAGACAGCGCCAGCGCGCGGTCGTTCGTCGCGGTGATGACGGTGATCTTGCGGGCGAGCGGACCGATGCGGTTGATCGCCGACGAGAACACGTCCATGTCGATGTCCGGTGAGGCGAACACGACGGCCCCGATTTTATCTACGACGGTGTCACCATCTCGCGTATAGAGCTGGCGGAGGCTTTCGAGCGTCACCGTGGTTCCCATGCTGTGTGCGACGATGTGAACGCGGCCGGCACTCGGGGTCGTGACGACGGACTGGAGCACGCGTTCGAAGTCATCGCGGGACCACATCGCGCTCTCGCGGTCATAGGCGTAGTCGAAGAGCCCAGCCTTGGACGGCCAGGAGAATACCATCGTCTGGCCACGGAACCTGATGCCATCGGCGAGGTGCGCGGCATCGAGCGCCGCTGTCTCGAAAGTCTGCTTGAAGCCGTGGACGTAGATCAGGACGTCTGGTCCGCCGCCGGCCTGCGCGAGAAGATTGCTGACCTCTCCCGACACCGGCTCGACCGCATCAAGACGCCAATCGCCAAGCCCGGCTGCGGCGAGAGAGAAACGGCTGTCGTCAGGCGGCACCAGCTTCGCCCGTGCGACGGTCATCGTAGAAGCCCGCTCCGGCCCAAACCAGGGCTTCGCCCGCCCGCCGTTCACCGGCTTGCGCGTGGTTGCGACGAGTAATGTAGGTTCCACTGAAAGCGACGAAGCATCGAAGCGCGCGCCCGTCGCGCCCAAGTTAGTGCATCCGCCGAGCGCGAGCAGGCTAGCTGAGGACGCAAGCCCGCGCAGGAACGCGCGGCGGGACGCAGTCACTTCGTATTGCGGCAAACGTCGGACGATCACGCAGTTCCTTCAGGAACACTGCCCCCGCAGGTTTCCTGAATGATGATGGCGGCGAGAAAAGGGCGGGCCGTAGCGCAGAGCGCAGGGCGGCGCAGATTTGCAGATTGGAGCGCGTGTTTGGGCTACGGCATCATAGAGCCCATGTGTGGACGGCCCCTGCGGTGCAAGAGGTTTTTTGACGTTTTGGCAAGCTGGTCGAGTGCGCTCATGTGTCCGGCCTGTTTGCGCGGTTCACACGACCGCTGGCCCTGATGGAAGTTCGCGGACCAGGTCCCAATCATCTTCCCGCACTCGAAGTGCTGGGCACTATTCGGGTTTTCCCAGTCCCCGGCTCAACCGGTTCGCCATCACGTCATAGCACCCCCTGCAGTCGGTAACGGTCACATCGGGTCGTTGGTCGAATTCAGTGGGAGCAAGCCGCGAGCGAGCGCGCCCCCAAATAGCGCGGTAGCGGTCATGCGGCTGCTGTTATCGCTGGTGCCCGGTAGGTCTCTCCGCGGATCAGGATCGCCCAGGCGATCCGCGCCGCCTTGTTGGCGAGTGCCACCGAGACCAGACGCGCCGGACGGCGCTCGAGCAACGCGTTGACCCAGGCGAAAGCCGGAGCTTTGGTGCGCCGCGCCGATCGGATCACTGCCGTCATGCCCACGATCAGCAACTTGCGTAGATACTGATCGCCCATTTTGGTGATCCGACCGAGCTTGGCCTTGCCGCCGGTCGAGTGCTGCCGCGGCACGAGGCCGAGCCATGCTGCAAGATGGCGGCCGGATCGAAACAGCGTCGGATCCGTGATCGTGGCGGCCAGCGCCGAGGCGGTGATCGGGCCCACGCCCGGAATGGTCGAAAGACGCCGCGCCGCCGCATTGGTGCGGCACCAGGCGACAATGCGCTTCTCCATCTGCCGGATGCTCGTCGTAAGATTGTTGATCTGCACGACCATCGCCGCAAGCACCTCGTGGGCAATTTGTGGGATGCCCGTCTTCTCGTCTTCCAGCAACGCCACAAGCTCAGGCAGCCTCTGGATACCTTGCGGCACAACGATTCCGAACTCCGCCATGTGAGCGCGCAGGCCATTGACCAGCATGGTGCGCTGGCGCACCAGCAATTCGCGCGCGCGATGCAAGACCAGCACGCCTTGCTGCTCGACAGTTTTCACCGGAACGAAGCGCATGTTCGGCCGCGTCACTGCCTCGCAGATCGCCTCCGCATCGGCCGCGTCGTTCTTGCCGCGCTTCAGGTAGGCCTTGACGTAGCTCGGCGGCACCAGCCGGACCTGATGGCCGAACGCGCCCAATTCTCGTGCCCAGAAGTGCGCGGTCGCACAGGCCTCGATGCCGACCAGGCATGGCGCAAGGTGAGCGAAGAATTGCAACAGCTCGGACCGCCTCAGCTTCCTCCGAATAACAACCGCGCCGGCAGCTTCGACGCCGTGGATCTGAAAGACTCTCTTGGCGACATCCAAACCGATTGTGGTAACTTGCATAGCGGACGGCTCCTCTCATTGTGGCGTTCAGCGACGACCACGTTATGGCACTTCGATGCCGGAGAGCAGGGGCCGTCCACCCCATCATCTTGATCGGCCGTGGCGCGCCATTCTACGATTTTACCCGATATTGTTTCCGGAGGGCGCATGATCGGCGCTCACCTGCGCCAGGCTATCCAGGAGTTCCGTCGTAGCCAAGCTGCGCCGTCGTTGTGCCCCGGCAAAGGTTTCGGTCGTTTC
>VAZG01000477.1 GCA_005885285.1 Alphaproteobacteria bacterium
CAAAGGGCACATGTACGCGCTCGACGCCAAGACCGGCAAGATTGTGTGGCAATTCTTCCTCGTGCCCAAGACCGAGGGCGATATAGTTCGCGGGCCCCTGGGCACCACGCCGCTCGACAATTCGACCTGGAAAAACGTGCCTGGCGCTCCGATCAGCGGCGGGGGAGCCTGGACTTCTACGACCTTGGACCCGGCTTCCGGGCTCTTGTATGTGCCCGTTGGCAATCCCGCGCCTGACTACGACAACAGCGTCCGCCAGGGGAACAATCTCTTCACCGGCTCCATCGTTGTCCTCGACGCCAGGACCGGCGCGTACAAGAACCATTTCCAGCTTGTGCCCAGGGATTGGCACGACTGGGACGTCTCCAACCCGCCGATTTTGATCAAGACGAGGGGGGGCAAGAGGCTCATGGCGGTGTCGCCGAAGGACGGACACCTTTACGGCTTTGATCTTGCCGACAACAAGCTCTTGTACCGGACGCCGGTGACGAGAATCGAGAATGTGGAAGAGCCCTTCGCTGTCGACAAAGACGTCCATTTTTGTCCCGGCGCGGGGGGCGGGGAGGAATGGAACAGCCCGGGCTACGACCCTCTGACCAATCTCATCTTCACCGGAGACGCCGACTGGTGCACGACGGTGAAGCTGCAGACCACGCAAGAAGTCACCGCGTCGGCGCCCGGGCAGTTCTGGACGGGAGAGAGGACTTTCAATCCGGCCGACGTATTCGGCCAATTTGCCCGCTCGGACGGATATTGGGGCGGATGGCTTCACGCCGTCGACGCCGACACAGGGGTGTGGAAGTGGAGGCTGAAGTCCAATTATCCGATCATGGGCGCCGTGACGCCGACCGCAGGAGGCCTCGTGTTTTTCGGCGACATGGGCGGCAATTTCTATGCGATTGACGCGGCGACCGGCCAGAAGCTGTGGGGCAAGAAGATCGGCGGCGCGATTGGTGGCGGCGTGATCACTTATACAGCCAACGGCGCGCAGAAAATCGCGGTGGCGACCGGCTACGTGTCTCCCGCCTTTCCCGTCGAAATCAGGAGAGCGAAGATCTCGATCCTGGGCGTCGAAGGCGACTGAAGCAGCCAACGGCGGCGCCGGCCGTCGTGCGAACCAAATGAGGAGCCTGGTGATGGAGCTTGATCCCGTTCTGCTGTCGCGAGTGCAGTTCGCCTTCGTTCTCAGCTTCCATATCATCTTCCCAGCCTTCACGATCGGGCTCGCCGCATGGCTTGCAACGCTCGAAGGCGTGCGGCTGTTGACCGGCAACGAGCTCTATCGGCGGGTCTTCGACTTCTGGCTCAAGATAATTGCTCTGTCGTTCGGCATGGGCGTGGTCAGCGGCATCGTGATGGCCTTCCAGTTCGGCACCAACTGGAGCGTCATGGCCGAGCGCACCGGATCGATCCAGGGGCCGTTGCTGGGCTATGAGGCTTTCACGGCCTTCATGCTGGAAGCAACATTCTTCGGCGTCGTGCTCCTCGGTCGCGACCGCGTGCCGCCGTGGTTCTACTTTCTCTCCTGTTGCATGGTCTCGCTGGGCACCATGTTCTCGTCGTTCTGGATCCTCGCCAACAACAGTTGGATGCAGGTGCCTCTCGGTCACACGATCGTCGACGGCAGGATTATCCCCGCTGACTGGTGGGCCATTACAACTGGGCCCATCATGCGGATTCGATGGCCGCACATGCTGCTGGCCGCCTTCTTGACGACCGGCATGTGCGTGGCGGCAACCGGCGCCTGGTACCTGCTGCGTGATAAGGACGTGCCGGAGTCGCGCACCATGCTGCGCTGGGGGCTCGGGCTCGTCGCCGTGATGATCCCGGTGCAAATGGTGTTCGGTCATTTTACCGGCATTTACGTTCTCAACTACCAGCCGGCCAAATTCGCGGCCATCGAGGCGCGCTGGAAGAGCCAGCAGCCGGCAAGCGAAGTGCTGATCGCTCTGCCCGATCCTTTCCAGGAGCGGAATCTCTTTGCGATCGAAATCCCCAAGCTCGGCAGCTTCATCGCCTCCGGCAATTGGACCGCGCGCGAGATTGGGTTGGAGACTTTCCCGCCCGAAGACCGCCCACCGGTGATCATTCCCTTTTTCGCATTCCGCGTGATGGTGGGAATGGGCCTGGTCATGCTCGCGGTATCGTGGTTTGGAGTCTTTCTGCGGTGGCGCGGCCACCTGGAGAGCACTCGCTGGTTTCTGTGGGTGGTGTTCCTGTCCTTCCCTAGCGGCTTCATCGCCGTGCTGGCGGGCTGGTTTACCGCCGAAGTCGGCCGCCAGCCGTGGGTAGTCTACGGCCTTCTGCGCACGAAGGATGCTGTAACGCCGTCTTTGACCACGGGTGACGTGCTGATTTCGCTGACGTGCTACGTCATCGCCTACGCTACCATCTTCGGCTTTGGTCTATTTTTCATTCACCGACTTTTGCGGGACGGCCCCGGGCGCGACGCGTCGGACCGGGCGAAAATGACTCCGGCTCGGCCGCTGGCTGTCGCAATGCAATCCTCCACGGAGGAATCCCGATGAGTGCGACGGACCCCTCGGCACTAGCCCTGTTCTGGATCGCCGTGATCGGCGTGGCGATACTCGCCTATGTCGTCCTGGACGGCTTTGACCTGGGGGTCGGCATCCTTTTTGGCGCCACCAAAGACGCGGCGCTGCGCGATGCAATGATCGCCTCGATCTCTCCATTCTGGGACGGCAACGAGACTTGGCTGATCGTGGTGGGCGCCACGTTGTTCGCAGCCTTCCCCATCGTCTACGCCGTGTTCCTGGGGGCTTTTTACATCCCAGTGCTGCTGCTCCTCTTGGCACTGATATTCCGCGGCGTCGCGTTCGAATTCCGCGCTCGGGGCGCTGCACAGGGATTCTGGGATCGCTGCTTCGCTGCCGGCTCGCTCGTTGCGGCCTTTGTCCAAGGTGCTGCGGTCGGGGCCATGATCCGCGGGATACCTGTCGTGAACGGCCAATTTTCCGGAGGCTCGTTCGATTGGGTCGCAGGGCTTCCGTTCCTGTGCGGGATCGGCCTTGTGCTTGGTTATGCCCTGCTGGGCGCAGGCTGGTTGGTCCTCAAGTCCGAAGATCCGCTACGCAGCTGGGCGCGCAGTCGCATACCGTTGCTTGCCGGTGCGCTTGTTGCGATCCTGTGCGTTGCCGTCGTGATGGCCTTCATCGATCGGGCCCGCATGACTGG
>VAZG01000478.1 GCA_005885285.1 Alphaproteobacteria bacterium
GCACCCGAGCGCTTGCGCCGCTTGAGGGCTTGTGGCAAGGATCGGCGCGCCGTTTAGGGCCTCTTGGCCGATTCTGTCAGGTCCCCGGGCATGCTGCCGTAGCTCAGTGGTAGAGCACTCCATTGGTAATGGAGAGGTCGACAGTTCAATCCTGTCTGGCAGCACCAGCTTTTTGCAGCAATCAGCGGTTCCAGACTGCTCGATCCACGGCCCCGAGGTTCGGGCATTCCCATCTTCCCATCGATATGAGGAACGAGGAGCCGATCAGCGCGATATTCCCTGGTGGCAAGCAATCCAGGAGGGTAGCGCGATGACAAAGATCGTCGAGACCGTGCGCATTGGCGAAGACGCTGACACGCTGTGGCGGGAGATCGGCGAGTTCGGCGCCGTCGGCAATTGGCATCCAATGCTGGTGAAGGTCGATAGCGAGGGCGATCGGGAAGGCGCCTTGCGGATGGCCGAAGGCCGCGACGGCAGCCGGCAAACTGAACGCTTGCTGGAGATGGTGCCGGAGCATCACCGTTACCGCTATCGGATGGAGATAACCGCGCTGCCGGTGCGCGACTATGTCGGCGAATTGCGTGTGGAAGGCAACGCCGACCAAACCAGTACGGTTAAGTGGTCGGCGGAGTTCGAGCCAACCTCGGGTGATGAAGCTGGCACCGCCCAGACCATCCGCGGCTTCCTCAAAGCCGGTCTGGACAATCTGAGGGCCTTGCACGGCTGACGGCTGCTGCAAGCATTTTTGCCGATGCGCGTCTTATGAACCGCGCGTCGCGTTCGGCCGCGCCTTGGGGCGGTCTGAAATTAAGGCATCTTTTAGCTTTCATTAGGGCCGCATTAAGCACAGAAAGTCGTTGTTCCCCAGCGAGTTGGGTTACGGACCGGTGTGGCTCGCAGGTGACAGCTTTTTATCCAAAACCTGTCTAATTGCGCGCCTTGGACGGCGCCCGCAGGCGGCGTCTCTTGGATGATCTTTTGGAGACAAGAACCAATGAAGAAGCTTCTACTCACTACTGTGGCGCTCGTCGCACTCGGCGCGACCGTGCCAGCACTTGCAGCCGATCTCGGCGCGCGCGCTCCTTATACCAAGGCTCCCGTCTATGCGGCGCCGATCTACAACTGGACCGGCTTCTATATCGGCGGCCATATCGGCGGCGCATTCTCGAGCGACAATAATTTCAACGGCCTGAGCACGGGCAACAACGGCAACGGCCGTTTCCTCGGCGGTCTGCAGGGCGGCGCGGATTACCAGTTCGCTCCGAACTGGGTGGTCGGCGCCGAAGCTCAGTACAGCTGGCTCAGCGGCAATGTCGGCGCGGTATTCCCCGGCGGCTTCGCCTATAACAACAATCAGCGCGGGCTCGGCTCGGTGACCGGCCGCGTCGGCTACACCTGGGGTCCGGGGCTGCTCTATGTTAAGGGCGGCTATGCCTTCTCCGACAACAACGAGAGCGTGACGCTCGGTGGCGTTCCCGTCGCGTTCGCGATCAATAACGACCACCGCAACGGCTACACCGTCGGCGCCGGCCTGGAATACATGTTCGCGCAGAATTGGTCGGCCAAGATCGAGTACCAGTACTATAACTTTGGCAGCGCCAACTTCACTGCCCCGGCAGCGCTGGTTCCGTTCGGCAGCTTCACCACCGATGACCACACCGTGAAGGCCGGCGTAAACTACCGCTTCAACTGGGGTGGCCCGGTTGTCGCCAGATACTGATCGCGACGAGCACTGATCGCGACAAGTACTGGTCGCAACCAGCAGCAATTTACGGAAAGGCCGGCGCAATGCCGGCCTTTTTGTTGCAGAAATGGCCCAAATCACCGCGATTTCCCGATTTTATTAACCGCCTAACGCGATACTGCCATCCGATTGATCTGACCAAGGATCCAGCGGGCGTGGGGCAGAGGACATGGCGTTACGATTGAGCTTCGGCAAATCCGGTTTGTTCCGCTTTTTGCGGCCCCGCTGGGGCGTCAGAGGCAGCCTGTTCGCCGCCTTCGCCGTGATCGCCGGCATGGCGATCGTCATCAGTGCCGGCGCCGGCATGGTTTTGCACCATCTCGGCGGCGCCATGGTCGACCTGAGCGGGCGGGATATTCCGCGTCTGGCCGCCAGCCTCGAGCTGTCGGCGCAAAGCGCCAGCCTCGCCAGTCAGGGACCGGCGTTATTGGTCTCGCAAACCGACGACGCGCTGAATGAGCGCATCAAGAAGATGAACGAGATCCAGCGCACCACGCAGGAGAAGCTCGGCGAGATCATCGAGCTCGGCGCCGACAAGACCATCGTCGCGGCGCTCGGCGAAACCGTCAAGAATATCGACGAGGCGACCAAGAGCCTGGTCACGGCCTCCCGCGAGCGGCTCGTAGCCGCCGCCCTGCACGACAAGACCTATGACGCGTTGCGCAGCGCGCAAGGAGCCTTTGTAGCCGCCGCAGGCCCGGTCATGCTGGATGCGCAGACCCAGATCAACGCCATTCTCAGCTCGGCCAATCTCTCGGCCGCTGACGCCACCGAAGCCGCGCAGGCTGTCGACCAGATCAGCAACGTCGTCGCCAGCGGCAATCTCGCTGCCGCCGACCTCAGCGCGGCACTGTCGGCAAATTCAAGCGACACGCTTGACGACATCCAGCGGGAATTCAAGGCGGCGCAGGGCCGCGTGAGATCCAACCTCGACCTGTTGCCGAGCAATCAGGGGGCCAACGCATTGCGGGAGGCTGCGGCAAAGCTGCTCGCACTCGGCGACGGCAAGACCGGCGCGTTCAGCGTGCGCCAGAAGGAGCTGGATGCCAACGACTACGGCCAGACCGTGCTGGATGAAACCCGCAAGCTCAACATCGGTCTTACCATCAGCGTGCAACAGCTCGTCGCGGGCGTGCAGTCGGGAACCGACGCCTCGACCTGGCAGGCGCGCCAGGAAATCTCCTATGCCACCGCGATCATGCTGGCGCTCGGGGCGGCAACCCTGCTCGGCTCGATCCTGTTCGTATGGCGCTATGTCGGCGGCAACATCCTGCGCCGGATCGGCAACCTGCAGCGCTCGATGGTGCTGTTGTCCGAGGGCAACCTCGAAACCGAAATCTATCGCTCCGCCCAGCACGACGAGATCGCGGCGATGGCGAACGCGCTGCAGGTGTTCCGCGAAAGCATGATCGAGGGCCGCGCGCTCTCCACCGAGCAGGACAAGGACCGCCTCGCCAAAGCCGAACGTGCCACCCGCATGGAAGCCCGCATCGTCGAGTTCGAGGGAGCGGTCCGTGCCGCGCTCGACAATCTGCAGAGCTCGGCCAATTCGATGCAGACCACCGCCCAAAGCATGTCGGCCACCGCCGACCAGTCCAGCGCGCTGGTGAGTGCGGTGGCGTCCGCCGCCGAGGAAACCTCGGTGAACGTGCAGACAGTGTCTTCGGGCACCGAGGAATTGTCGTCGTCGATTGCCGAGATCGGCCGCCAGGTGGTCGCCTCGGCGCAAATCGCCGGCAAGGCCGTCGATGAGGCCGGTGCGACCGACGCCACCATGCAGGGACTTGCCGACAATGCGAGCCGCATCAGTGTCGTGGTCGACCTCATTCAGGTGATCGCATCGCAGACCAACCTGCTCGCGCTCAACGCCACCATCGAGGCCGCGCGCGCCGGCGAGGCGGGCCGCGGTTTTGCCGTGGTCGCCTCCGAGGTGAAGAGCCTCGCCAACCAGACCGCGAAGGCAACGGACGAAATCCGCGCGCAGATCGCCAGCATGCAGCAGGTGACGACGTCGGCGGTCGGCGCCATCAGGAACATTGGTCAGACCATAGGCGAGATCAACGAGGTGACCACCGCGATCGCGGCTGCGGTCGAACAGCAGGGCGCGGCCACACGCGAGATCGCCCGCAACATCCAGCACGCTGCCGGCGGCACAGCCGAGGTTTCCAGCAACATCGTCGGGGTCTCCACCGCTTCCGCCGAGGCCGGCGCGGCGGCGGCCGAGGTGCTGAACTCGTCGGAGGCGCTTCGCCGCGAAGCCGATCGGCTGCGTTCGGAAATCGACGCCTTCCTGAGCAATATCCGGGCGGCTTAGAGAACCAGTCATTCCGGGGCGATGCGCAAGCATCGAACTATGATGTGCAATTGCGCATCTAAGAATCTCGAGATTCCGGGTCTGGTCCTTGCGGACCATCCCAGAATGACTGCGCCCATGTGTTTCACCCAAAGGCGCATCCGTTTTTTTCGGCTGGCGCAGCGCCGCCGGTACGGCTAAGCGGATAAACCATGCATTCGAGAACAGACACCGTTCAGTCCTCCGCAGAGGCACTGCGATACCCCTGGGAAAATCACCCCGGGGCGGATCAGGTCGTCGAGGTCACGCCGGGCGTCTTGTGGGTGCGCCTGAAACTGCCGTTCCGCCTCGACCACGTGAACGTCTATCTGCTTGCCGACGGCGACGGCTGGGCGATGGTGGATTCCGGATTCGGTAACGAGCAATCGATTGCCGCCTGGACCACGTTGTTCGAGGGCCCGCTTGAGCATGTGAAGATCACGCGATTGATCGTCACCCATTCGCATCCCGATCACGTTGGGCTCGCCGGCTGGATCGTCGACCGCTTCAAATGCGCGCTGCATATGTCGCAGGTCGAATATCTGCAATCGGTCTATCACCAGAACCGCGGCACCGAGGAGCGCCGCAACGCCCAGCGGCTGTTCTTCCGCCGTCACGGCATGGACGAAAGCCTGACCGACAAGCTGCTCGGCAGCGGTCAGGACTATCTGAAGCGGGTTTCGATCCTGCCGCCGTCCTATCGCCGCATCTCGCATGGCGACGAGATCACGATCGGCACGCGACGCTTCAAGGTGATCACCGGCGGCGGCCACGCGCTCGACCAGGTGATGCTGTATTGCGCCACCGACAAGCTGTTCCTCTCGGCCGATCAGGTGTTGAGCAAGATCTCGCCCAACGTCAGCGTCTGGGCGGTCGAGCCCGACCAGAACTCGCTCGGGGAATATCTCGCCTCACTGGCCAGCCTGACCACCACATTGCCCTATGATGTGGTCGTGCTGCCCGGCCATGGCGTGCCATTCTACGGGCTGAAGACTCGCATCAAGCAATTGGCCGACCATCACGAGGAACGCTGCCGTCTGATCGCGGATGCCTGCCGGGAGATTCCGCAGACCTCCAAGGAACTGGTGCCGGTGGTGTTCCACAAGCACGTGCTGGATGCCCATCAGATGGGCTTTGCCGCCGGCGAACTGATCGCGCATGTCAATTACATGCTGGTCGAGGGACGGTTGACGGCCGAGGAGTGCGAAGGCGTGCTGCGCTTCAAGACGACATGACAGGCGAAGCGCGAATTTGACGAAGGCCGAATAATACGTGGGTAGCAAAACGCCGCCAGCACATTGATCTCGGTCAATTTTTGCTCCGCGTTGGCAGCAACCCGGCTGCCCGCTCGCAAGCCCTCGCGACGCCGGAATCCGGCTCGACATTAAACCTGGAAAAGCTCTAAAAAGGCAAAACTCCAGCAATAGGACCAGCCGTTCCGGCCAGGTTCCGCTTCAGGTCTCGCGATGGATTACAGCAAATTCTTCAGTGCCGCCCTCAACCGCCTGCATGACGAGCGGCGCTACCGCGTATTTGCCGATCTCGAGCGGATGGCGGGCCGGTTTCCGCATGCGGTGTGGCATTCCCCGCAAGGCCGGCGCGATGTCGTGATCTGGTGCTCCAACGACTATCTGGGCATGGGCCAGCACCCGAAGGTAGTCGGCGCCATGGTCGAGACCGCTACCAGAGTGGGCACCGGCGCCGGCGGCACCCGCAACATCGCCGGTACCCACCATCCGCTGGTGCAGCTCGAATC
>VAZG01000479.1 GCA_005885285.1 Alphaproteobacteria bacterium
AATAGAGACTGCGACGGATTCCAGCAGGTCCCATTTGGAAAAACTGCCTAAAGGCACCATCGCCCAGAGCACGACGACCGGCGCTATGACCAAGGTCCCGGCCGCATCTGCAAGCCACCAGGTTACCCAGGTGACGACAGAGTCGGAAAAACTTAGCTTGTTGGCGAGAATGAATCCCGCCACGGCGATGGTTGAACTAATCATCGCGGTGGGCGCAAAGGAAATGATTGCACACTTTGCGATGCCGGAGGGGGTACCAAACGTCTGGCGACCGTTGGACCAGCGACTAATCAGCCATGTCCCGGCAAACGCAGCGAGGAGAGTACTGATCCCCACGGAGCCCAACTCTAACAGCGATCGGCCGGCCGTGAGGTAAGGAGAAAGAGACCCCACTAAAATCGCGGGCCAAATCCGGTAGCCGCGCAGCAGGACCAGCGCGAGCACGAACCCGGTTGGCGGCCACAACGGTGTCGCGGCCGGATTAATTGCGGGTAGCAATAGCGCGGATTCGGCAAGGCCAATGTAGCCGGCTGCGACTATTGAAAGTTCGATCAAATAGATTGCAGCACTCCGAGCGCTGCCAAAAGCCGAAATCTCAGCTTTACCAAACCATGCCCTTTCCATCACAAGCCTTTGCGGTGGGGCACCTCAAAAATGCGGCGGGGACGTCGCCCCAAGGCGACAGTCTATAATCCTTGGATTGGCTTGCGGAAGAAATCAGCGACAGGGCCAGCGCGCAATCGCGATTATCTTTCTCATGCGGGTTCCCTCAGTCCAATGCCCGCGGTAACCCAGAAATGCGGCGAGAAGAGTACAATTCCATGTAAATCCACGGTCCGATGGCTTCATCGCTATTCCCAGCGCCCCGCTGAAATGCGCGCGTTAGCGGTGAGCGCCGAAGGCAAATGGAGAAGCGCCGGGCAGCAAGGGCGAATTGATGTCGCTGTCGGTGCGCCCGGACTGTTGGATGTAGCCGACCCCGAGTGACAGGCTGACATTCGACGTCGGCTGGAACTCGATGCCCGCATGCGCGCTATAGCCGGGCAGCGTGCCGGACGTGGAGTCAAAAGGGGCGAAAGGGCCACCGATGGGAGCATTGTATTTCAAAGTGTCGAAACCGGCGTAGACCGTGAGGGGCAACCCACTCGCGTTTTTGAAGCTGTAGCCGAACTGCACGCCTTCGGTATAGAGCGAGCCGAAATTGCCAAAAGCTGCTTTCTGGTTGATGCCGCTCAAGCCCATCCCACCGCGTTCGCCACCGACAAACCAGCCGTTCGGAAAATTGTAGCGCATATAGGAAAAGCCGCCGCCTCCGGTGTCACCGCCGTCAAAGCCAGCAAAGTTGCCGTAAGCATCCGCGCTCTGACCGGCCGTCAGACTGCTACCGAAGCCGAGGGGTCCGCCTGCGGTCCAATAAGGAACAGGGGCGGCCTGGGCATGCGCCGTTCTCCCGCCCAGACAGAGCGCCGCCAATAGGAATGCGAGACCTAATCTGGTTGAGAAAACCGACATCCGCGCCAGCGCCAAGTGTTTGTAACTTTCAAGTGTTCTGAAACTATACGCTTCAGATATCAAGGACGCCAGTGCGGCTCGCAATCCGCAAAGGCTTCACCTTGACCCTGCGCCGCTTACTTCCGGTTGCTAACGTTCGGTGACCAGCCATAAGCCTTGGCGCTGGCACCGCCCATCAGCATTGCCCGCTCGGTGTTGCTCAGGCGGCTGGTCTTAACGAAGGGCTCGACGGCCTGCGCGTAATTGACGACTGCGAACGCGCGCGTCCAGTCCGTGCCCCACAAGCAGCGATCGAAACCCCAGGCGTCAAATACGCGGGCAAGCGGATCCCAAATGTCGGGGAAAGGATACGGCTCCCGGGCCAGCGTGCAGGCGCCGCTGACCTTGATCACCGCGTTCGGGCGCTTGGCGAGTTCCAGCACCTTCGGCAGGTCAGCCCACGGGTGAGGCGGCGCCGGCGGCACGCGCGGCTGGAGGATGCCGAGATGGTCGAGGATGAATCGCGTGTGGGGATGACGATCGATCAGCGCCCTGCCCGCGTCCAGATTGTCCCAGCACAAGAGGTTGACTGGAAAATCGTGGCGAACGGCGGCGCGCGCAATGCGGTCGAGGCCGGGGTCATCCGGCTCGCGCTTGTTCTCCCTGGTCAGCATGATGCGGATTCCGACCGCGCCCGGCGTCCTCTTCCAGTCGGCGACGACGTCGGCCACCGCTGGATCCTCCGGGTCGACCGGCTTAACGATGGCGAAGCGGCCGGGATGGGCCCGTTGCACTTCCACGGCATAGCTGGCGTCGTATCGGTACATGGAAAAGGCGGAGATGAAGATCGCGCCGTCGACGCCGACTTTGTCCATCGCCGCCACCATCTCGTCGCCCGTGACATGACCGGGCCAGTTCGGCACGCTGTGCCAAGGTCGCTTCGGAGTGTTCGCCTCATAGGCATGGACCTGGGAATCGATAATCATCATCGGGGCAGCTCCTCCGCCAGGAGAGTTTGGAATTGCAGCACGTTCCTGTCCAGAGGCAACGGCGCCGCGCGTTGCCGGTACCGACGGTCGTGAACTACAGTTCCCCGCAGGGACAATAGTGCGTCGGGCGGCGGAATAATTGTTGTTTCGGCGCGCCGCGCCCTCAAGCTGGCACGCTTGTTGCTCATTTGTCGCCTAGGATGGCCCAAACCGAGGGGGAACACGCCATGGCGACCATAACCACCACTGCTGCGCCGGTTGCGCGAAAGCCGCTCTATACCTCGCTGTTCGTCCAAGTTCTCGCAGCCCTTCTGTTTGGAATCGTGCTCGGCATGGCCGTGCCCGAATTTGCGGTCGGCCTGAAGATCCTCAGCGATGCGTTTTTGAAGCTGATTTCGATGATCGTCGCGCCCATCGTGTTCTGCGTGGTGGTGCATGGCATCGCGGGGGCCGGCGACCTCAAGAAGGTCGGGCGCGTCGGCATCAAGGCGTTGATCTATTTCGAGACGATGACCACGATCGCTCTCGTCGTCGGCCTGCTGCTGGCCTACTTGTTCGGCCCAGGCCACGGCATGAACATCGATCCATCGACGCTCGATGCGAAAGCGCTCTCGAGTTATGCCGACAACGCCCACAAGCTGAAGGGCGGCGGCATCGGCAGCTTCCTGATGAACATTATTCCGACTACGTCGTTCGACGCGTTGGCCCGCAACGATGTGCTGCAGGTGCTATTCTTCGCGATTCTATTTGGCGTCAGCCTCGCGCTGGTCGGCGGCGAAAAGGGCGAAAAGATCTCATCGCTGATCGACGCTGTATCGACCGTGCTGTTCCGGGCGATGGGGCTGATCGTGCGCGTGGCGCCGCTCGGCGTGCTCGGTGCGGTCGCCTACACGGTTGGACAATATGGCGTCGGCTCGCTCAAGCAATTGGTTTCGCTGGTCGCCCTGTTCTACGTCTCGCTTGCGATCTTCGTGCTCGGCGTGCTCGGCAGCGTCATGGCGCTGGCCGGGCTGAACATCCTCAAATTCCTAAATTATCTGCGCGAGGAGCTGACGATCGTGCTCGCCACCGCCTCTTCCGATGCGGTGCTGCCGCAGATCATGCGCAAGCTCGAGCGGCTCGGGGTCAAGGATTCCGTGGTCGGGCTCGTCATTCCCACCGGCTATTCCTTCAATCTCGACGCATTCTCGATTTACCTGACGCTCGCCGTCGTCTTCATCGCGCAGGCGACCAACACGCCGCTGTCGTTCGGCGATCTGCTTCTGGTGCTTGGGGTATCCCTGATCACGTCGAAGGGCGCGCACGGCGTTCCCGGCTCGGCGATCGTGATTCTGGCGGCGACGTTGAACGCGGTGCCGAGCATCCCGGCGATCGGGCTCGTGCTGGTGCTCTCGGTCGACTGGTTCATCGGCATGGCGCGCGCGCTCGGCAATCTGATCGGCAACTGCACCGCGACCGTCGTGGTGGCCGCCTGGGAAGGCGATCTCGACCGCGCCAAGGCGAGGCAAGTTCTCGATGGCGTCGAACTCGTCGACGTGACGGCGGGTTAGAATCTGACAGGAGCCCAGTGGGGCAAGCCGCCGAAGAAGGTGGACGCTAGACATAGAATTTGCCGACCTCGCGCGCCGTTGAACAGATGTGAGGGCGCGTTGGGGTTTAATCGATGGCACGCCGCTCCATCTCTGCCGCGAGGGGCCAACCACGAATCGGCTTCTCGAAATGCGATGGAGAAACTGAATGACCAAGTCCAAACTTCTGGCGGCTGGGCTGATTGCCACAGCCATGTTGGCCAGTCCTGTGGCGGCTCGGGAGTATCATCCGGGCACGCAACACCTTGCAGCACGCGCCGATATCAGCGCCCCGTTCGCTGCACCTGACGAAGCCTATGCCAGCGCTCCTGCGCCTTACGCGGGCGGGGGTTCCTGCTACCCCGCTCCGCGCGTGGGCGCATTTGCGAGCCAGCCTTGGGATAACGACGTCCCCTGCGAACCTGCGCCGGGTTATTGACTAAAGCGCGATGAGATTAAGTTAGATCGTCATCGCGCTTTAGGTTTTTGATTGAGCATGATCTTTTCGGAAAACCGGTGTCCACTTTTCCGGATCATGCTCTGGGTCCGGGCGCTGAAGTGGCTGACCTCAAAGAGGTCGGACTGGGAATTCCCCAGCCCGACTTCTCTGGGACGAACACGGCCTGCCCGCCGACTATCAAGCCCCACCGCGCGGCCGAAAATTCTCGATCAACCCGAGCAATACGCGCGCGCCGGCATCGGCGTCGGCCAACTCGACATGCTCGTCGGGATGGTGGCTGATGCCGCCGCGGCAACGCACGAACACCATGCCGACATCCGCGATGTCGATCATCGCCATGCCGTCGTGCCCTGCCCCGCTCGGAAGTTCGAAGACGCGATAGCCCTCGGCCGCGATGGCTTGCGCCACCTGTTGCTGCAGCCACGGCGCGCAGGGCACCGTGCGGTTCTCATGGGTGACGTCGAGCTGCAGCGCCAGCTTGCGACGTTTGGCGATCGCTTCGATCCGGCGAACGATGTCGGCGACCGCGCGCTTGCGGTGCTCGTCGGTCGGCGCGCGGATGTCGATCGTGAACGACACCTGTCCCGGAATGACATTGGTAGCACCCGGCATCGCATGGATATAACCGACGGTGCCGACCAGTCCGCCTTCGTCGGTCCGGCAAAATTCCTCGATCGCACCGATGCACTCGGCGGCACCCGCCAGCGCGTCGCGCCGTAACGGCATCGGCACGGTACCGGCATGGCCGGCCATGCCCGTCAGTCTCGCCGCAAGCCGTGTCGCGCCTGCGATTGCGGTCACGACCCCCACCGGCAGGCTCTCGGCTTCCAGTACTGGCCCCTGCTCGATGTGCAGTTCGATGTAGGCGAGCAATTCGCGGCGCGTGCGCGCGGCCGCGCCGATGTGGCCGGGGTCGAGACCAAATTCGATCAGCGCCTCGCGCAACGAGATTCCGGCCGTGTCCTTTGCACCAAGCGCGCTCTCGTCGAAGGTACCGGCAACGGCGCGGCTGCCCAGCAGCGTGGAAGCGAACCGGACGCCCTCTTCGTCGGCGAAGCCGATCACTTCGATTGCGAACGGCAAACGCCGTCCTCGTTTCGCGAGCTCGGCGACGCAGGAAATCGCCGTGATCAGCCCGAGCGGGCCATCCCACTTTCCGGCATCGCGCACGGTATCGTAATGCGAGCCGAGCATCAGGCACGGCAAGCCAGGCCGATCGCCTTCATAGCGGCCGCAGACGTTGCCGATCGGATCGAGGTGCGCGGCCATTGCGGCCGATCGCATCCAGGTGAGAATCAGTTCGGCCGCGGCACGATGCTCCCTGGTGAGGAAAATCCGCGCCAGATGTGCCGGCGTCTCGGAGATCGCCGCTAGTTGATTGATCCGGCTGACGATCTCATCGCCGAGCGACAGGGTATCCGGCCCGGCGCTTTCCGCATCCATCTTGGTCATGATTTTCCAATGCCGAAAGTTTGCGGCGATCCGCGAACGCTGTCGGCCATCGATACAAGTTCAGTGCCAGCCGAAACACGTTTCGTTCGTTCGCGCAGCCCGACTGGTAGCAGGCCCAATCGGCTTGGCCAGCGGGCAAATGATCAAAATCGCCAATTGCTTGCAGTCCGAGGCGCCGACAATCGGTTAAGGCTGCTTAACCACCTTGCATACAATCGAAGGATGATGCCGATGTTTTGAGCAAAAGATCCTTTGCACAAGATCCATTCGGTCGCAGTTGTTACATATACTAAAATAATATCAATCGGTTAAGCGGATATGCTCGCCAATGCGGCTCTGGCATGAAGATTGCGACATCGCCCCTGGGCTCCGCCGATCCGGCGAAGCGGCGAAATTAGCGGCGGCGTATCCGCCTATGGGAGCAGACTAATGGATTTTGGCAGGATTTCACGACGGCACCTCTTGCAAGGCGGTGCGGCGCTGACGCTCGGCAGCGCGCTTGGCGCACGTTCCGCGCTCGCGGCGGACACCACGATCGGCTTCATCTATGTCGGATCGCGCGACGACTATGGCTACAACCAGGCCCACGCCCAAGGCGCTGCGGCATTGAAGAAGATGTCCGGTCTCAAGATCGTCGAGGAAGAGAAGGTGGCGGAGACCGACGCCGTCGAAAAGACGATGGAATCGATGATCAATCTCGACGGCGCGACGCTGCTGTTCCCGACATCGTTCGGTTACTACAATCCGCACATGATCAAGATGGCCAACAAGTTTCCGAAGCTGCACTTCGAGCATTGCGGCGGCTTGTGGAGCGAGAAGGATCCGACGAACGCCGGCAGCTATTTCGGCTATATCGACGAGGCGCAATATATTTCAGGCATCGTCGCGGGCTACACGTCCAAGACCGGCAAGCTCGGCTTCGTTGCCGCCAAGCCGATCCCGCAGGTGTTGCGCAACATCAATGCCTTCACGTTAGGCGCCAGGCTCGCCAATCCGAAGGCCACCACGCAGGTGATCTTCACCGGCGACTGGTCGATGCCGGTCAAGGAAGCCGAGGCCACCAACAGCCTGATCGACCAGGGCGTCGATGTCCTGACCTGCCACGTCGACGGACCGAAGACCATGGTGGAGAATGCGGCGCGCCGCGGCGCCATGGTCTGCGGCTATCACGTCAACCAGTCGCCCTTGGCGCCAAAAGCCTATCTCACCGGCGCCGAATGGAATTGGGAAGCGCTCTATCCGAAATTCGTCAAGATGATCGCCGCCGGCGAATCCATCCCCAACTTCTACCGCGGCGGCCTCAAGGAAGAGATCGTCAAGGTGTCTCCTTACGGTGAAGCCGTCTCGGCGGAAGCGCGCAAGCACGCCGACGACGTCAAGGCCAAGCTCACGGCCGGCGACTACACCATCTTCAAGGGCCCGATCATGGACAACAAGGGCAAGGCCGTGATCGCGTCCGGCACCGACCGCGGCCAGAAAGATCCTGAACTGGAAAAGATGGATTATCTGGTCGAGGGCGTGATCGGGGCGACTTCGTGACGACAGACACGGCGGATGGTGTGGAGGCGGTCGGAGTAGCTCCGGCCGCCGACCCCGGATTCCTCCAGCGTCACGGCACGACCATCGAATACATCCTCATTCCGGGCGCCGC
>VAZG01000042.1 GCA_005885285.1 Alphaproteobacteria bacterium
CGTCGCATCGGGCTTGATTACACCGATCTGTGTAATTAAGCTATCGCCCACGAGCTTGTCAAGTTTGGTGCGAGGACAATTCCTGACATACTCGTCGCCTGTCTCAAATGTCGGATTTCCCTCGGTTAAAGACATTAGTGGAATCATCAGATGGCGTCCCCGCTTGCAAAGCAGCCGATGAAAGATCGGATCCTGGAGACCGCCGACCGCCTGTTCTATCTGCAGGGCATCCGCGCCATCGGCGTCGATACTATCGCGGCCGAGATCGGCATCAGTAAGCGCACGCTCTATAATCATTTTCCGTCCAAGGACGCGCTGATCGCAGCCTACCTCGCGCGCCGCTTCGTCCAGCCGCGGCCGTCGGACAAGCCACCGGTCGAGCAAATTCTCTCCACCTTCGATTCGCTGGAGCGGCGTTTTGCGAGCAAGGATTTTCGCGGCTGTCCGTTCGTGAACGCGGTCGCCGAGCTCGGCACGGACGACAAATCGGTGAAGAAGACCGCGATTGCGTTCAAGGAAAGCCGGCGCGTCTGGTTCCGCGATCTGTTGCGGCAACTCAAGGTCGCCGATCCGGAAGCCCTTGCGACCCAGCTTACGCTGCTGGTCGACGGCTCGATCGCGCAGGCTCTGGTGCGCGACGATCCCGCGATGAAACCTAGACGCGCGATCTATATCAGTGCAATGGGAGACCCGAATCCGTCGGCGACATCGAAAGCGCTCTGCGCCAAGGGCGCTATCAGATCGGGAATCGACAGCGCCAGCGTGGACGCCATCACTTCATCTGGACAACGACTTTCCCCTTTGCTCGACCCTGCTCAAGATACGCAAGAGCCTCCCTCGCCCGTTCGAACGGAAATACCTTGTCTATCACCGGCCGAATGGATCCCGTTTTAAGAAGCTCGCCGATCTCTGCGAGTTGACCACCGTCTGGGTGCACGAACAGGAACGAATAAGCGACGCCGCGCTTCTTGGCGCGATGAATGATCTTGCGGCTCAGTAGCCCGACCACGAACCGCATGAAAAAATTCATGCCACGGGCGCGAGCGAACGCGGTGTCCGGTGGCCCGATGAGCGAGACGACGGTGCTCGCAGGTCTCAGAATCCGAAGGGATTTTTCGAGCGCATCGCCCCTAACAGTGCCCAGCACGGCATCGTAGTCCCGCAGGACGTTCTCAAATTCCTGGCTCTTGTAGTCGATCACCTCGTCGGCGCCAAGGCTGCGCACCAAGTCCACGTTTCCGGTGCTGGTTGTCGTCCCCACCTTTGCGCCAAGGTATTTCGCGAGTTGGATCGCGAACGTGCCAATGCCTCCGGAACCTGCCGGGATGAACACCTTTTGCCCGGGCTTGAGGCGCGCGCGCTCCTTGAGCGCCTGCCACGATGTCAATCCGACCATCGGGATCGAGGCCGCTTGCACAAAGTCGAGATTTGGCGGTTTCGGCGCGGCGGCGCTTTGCGGCACGCGCGCAAATTCGGCGAGCGCGCCTGTGCCCAGGTCGAAAATGCTGGCGAACACGGCATCGCCCGGCTTGAAGCGAGTGACGCGACTTCCAGTTTCGACCACAATACCTGCCAAATCGCTGCCCAGCGTGGCCGGAAGCTGAAACCGGAGGATGGGTTTGAACGTGCCTTTCGGAATCGCGCAATCGATCGGATTCAAGCCGGCGGCGTGAACCTGAACGAGAATCTCGTCCGGCTTGGGCACTGGCCGAGACGTCTCGGCGAACGCGATGTTATCGGCTCCCCCATATTGATTGAAGACGAGCGCTTTCATGGTTGCCTGTCCCTGGTTTCCGGCCTTTGCCGCTAAGCCGCCGAAACATCAAGCCGCAGGTCCTTTCGAATCCCGGCGTCCACCATGCCAGCAGGCGCAAATCTGCGAAGCCATCGCAGACGGTTCGCAAGGCGACCGGCCGCGTATCGGATTTTCGGGCGTGCGGCGTTGGCCGCCTTCAGCACGGTGTCGGCGACAATGCCAGGCGGTTCGGCGGTTGTCATGACTTCGTTCACCCTCTTGCTCACGCCCGCACGAGCCTCGCGATACTCATCGAGCTTGGCGTCCGGTTCCATGAAGTTCGCGTCGAATGGTGTCTTCGTGTACCCAGGCTCGATGACGGAGACCCGGATGCCCCTCGTGCGGAGCTCGTGGTCGAGTGATTCCGAATAGCCTTCCACTGCGTGCTTGGTGGCGGCATAAAGCGCGCCATACGGCATCGGCAGAAAGCCAAGGACGGAGCCGATGTTGATGATGCGACCATTCCCCTGGCGTCGCATGTGTGGCACGACGGCGCGGGTCATCCGGACAAGCCCGAAGAAGTTCGTTTCGAAGATCGACCGGGCTTGATCGAGCGAACTCTCTTCGGCTCCGGCTGGGGCAACCCCGAAGCCGGCGTTGTTTACGAGCAGATCAATACGGCCCTCGCGCCGCACTACTTCGCTGACGGCAGCCTCCACGGATTCGTCGCTGGTCACGTCGAGGGGCAGCATCTCGAATGATCGCTTGCCTGCTTGGGCTCCCCGTCTGCTGGTGCCGTAGACCTTGTAGCCAGCTTTGGCGAGCCGCTCCGCCGTGGCTTCGCCGATGCCTGACGAAGCGCCGGTAACGAGCGCGATCTTTAGGTTGATCTTGGTCATGAGCTCCTCCTGACGATGGCGCCAATGCCCATCGTTCTTTGATGACGATCGTAATGATTGATTTACATGACGATCGTAACTATAATTGTCAAGACCCTTCTTGAGCCTGGACCTGCCACATGCGCGTTTCAAAGGAACAAGCAGCCGAAAATCGCGAGCGTATTCTCAAGGCCGCCTCACGGCTGATGCGCGAGCGCGGCATCTCCAGTGTGGGCGTTGACGCGCTAACCGAGGCTGCCGGGATGACTCACGGCAGCCTGTACAGTCAGTTCGGCTCCAAGGAACGGCTCGTCGAAGAGGCAGTGGCCCACGCAATACGACGGCGCACCGGGACATGCCGGGAAGCGGCTGCCCCTTCGCGGCCCTGTGTTGCGAGATGCCGCGCCAAAGCGGAGGCGTGCGAGAGCGCTTCACAGCCGGAGTGCGGGGCATGATCGGGCTGCTGAGTGGGCGAATGGGTTCCGGGCTGAAGCAACGGCAGCGCGACGACAAGGCGCTCGCGACCGTCGCCTCCCTGGTCGGGGCACTCGTGCTCGCCCGGGCTGTGAACGATCCCAAGCTATCGGACGACATTCTGCGCGCGACCAAGGACAGGTTGGAGGCCTAATCGCTCAATCGCAACTAAACGCGGAGTCCGATGACCGCGCAGGAATAGGGCTTCTGTCACCTTTCTCTCCCACCGACACCCTGCGTGGAAACAAGGCGTTGCTGCGAGGGCTTTCAGCCAGGGCGCTCGGTCTCACCATTCCTCCAAACCTGCTGGGTATCGCCGATGGGGTGCTCGAATAGCAACGTTCTTTGCCGTGGCGCACTAGCCTGCTGTAGGCAGTTCTCGAAGTTGCGCAATGCCCGACTTCAACACGTCATGCGTCTCAGAGCGGAAATCCGCGGGACACCATGCTAGGGATTGGCGCCCAGTGCCCGACGGGCAAATTGCGCATGAGCGCCATGCGAAATTTGCCCGTCGTGTTAATCTGTCGCATGGCGACGGCATTGCCGAACACCCCAAATCAGCTCCATGTTTCCGCTTGTCCCGTGCCCACAAGAGGGGCGTATCGCGATCGTCACGGACGTTGGGTGCGGGATGCGATGGACGCGAGCGACGCTGTTGACGAGAGCGCGGCCTTGCGTACGGCAAAGCTGTGTGGTCCTGACGCCCCGATGCTGGCGTCAAGTTTGCGGGTGAACAATCCGCAAGCGACGGTGGCAAAAGAGCCCGGTCACCGGGGAGAGCGCAGAATAAGCCGTAGAACCATCGCGCAGGGAAGGCCGGACTGTTCGGTGAACCTGTGGTGACGACGCTCGTGCGCTTTTTTGTTTGCGTGCGAGGCTGCGGGTGCATCGAGCACCCGGCTTTCCCTGCGCCCTCTTTATTTTTGGGCGAACGTTCTTGCAAAGCTCGGGCGCATCGCGCTGCGAGAAGGCGAAGACGTGTCTGGAATCGACTTGGCTGTTTGAAAATTAGATCAGTGACAATTCGCTGCGTACGAGCGCGCCGTACTTCCAACTGTCATCACCCGTGAAGGCGGGTGATCCAGTACGCCGCGGCCTCTCCGCCTAAGCGCGAGCGCCTTTGGAATACTGGATCGCCCGGTCCCGTCTACGCCAAGGCTTCGCCGGGCTTTCGGTCTCAGGCGCGCCGAAGCTTTAGCGGAGGGTGGCAAAGCCGGGCGACGACGCTCGAGAGAGTGGCTGTTTGAAATTTGAATCAGAAAACGGCGACTCACGCCGCCTGCGCCACCACGCGATTGCGGCCGGCGTGCTTGGCGCGGTAGAGCGCGACGTCGGCGCGCTTGAGCACATCAGTGACAGCCTCGCCCTTGAGCTCGAGCGTCGACAGCCCGATCGAGATCGTGACCTCGACGCGCTTTGTTCCCTTGTGGACCGCAAACGGCTCGCCGGCGATCGATCGGCGCAGCCGCTCCGCCACCATGCCGGCGACATGCAAGTCGGTTTCCGGCATCACGATCACGAATTCCTCGCCGCCATAGCGACACGCGAGATCGATGCCACGGATCGATTTGCGGATCCGCACCGCGAATTCACGCAGCACGTCGTCGCCGGCATCGTGGCCGTAATTATCGTTGATCGACTTGAAATAGTCGATGTCGAGCATCATCAGCGCCAACGGCTTGCCGCGGCTTGCGGCTTGTTCTGCGAGCGTCGCCAGATGGGTTTCCATATAGCGGCGGTTATGCAGGCCGGTCAGCGCGTCCGTGATCGCCATTTCGATCGAGTTCTGCACGTTGTCGCGCAAATGATCGGTGTAGCGGCGCTTGCGGATTTGCGTGCGCGCGCGTGCCAGCAGTTCGTTCTTGTCGACCGGGCGCAGCAGATAGTCGTTGACGCCGATCTCGAGCCCGCGCAAGAGCCGCGAATTGTTGTCGGCATCCGAGATCGCCAGTATCGGCACCTGCCGGGTCCGCTCCAGCGAGCGCGCCTGGCTGCACAGCCGAAGCCCATCGAAATTATCGAGGCTGAGCGAGACGATCAGAAGGTCGTAGTTGCCTTCAGCGGCATGAAGCAGCGCTTCCGATGGATTGGTTTCGACATCGACGGTGTGCTCGGCGCTCAACACCGGCGCCATCCGCTCGTAGGAAGACGGCCGGTCGTCGACCAGCAGGATTCGCCCGCCCTTGCCGGTATCGGCCACCGCTTCACGCTCCGGCGCCTCCATGCCGATCTCGATCGAGGTGATGGCGCGCATGCGCAGCTCATCCGTCATCATCTTCAGCCGGGTCAGCGACCGCACCCGCGCGATCAAAACGACGTCGGACACCGGCTTGGTCAGGAAATCGTCGGCACCGGCCTCGAGCCCGCGCACGCGATCGGCCGGGCTATCCAGCGCGGTGATCATCACCAGGGGAATGAAATGGGTTGCCGGATTGGATTTCAGCCGCCGGCAGACTTCGAAGCCGTCCATGTCGGGCATCATCACGTCGAGCAGGATGATGTCGCATTCGGCGCGCGAGCAGATTTGCAGCGCCTCGGCGCCGCTGGACGCGGTCAGGACGTCGAAATATTCCGCCGACAGGCGGGCTTCCAGCAATTTGACGTTGGCTGGAACGTCATCGACGACCAGGATACGCGCGGACATCGAAACTCACTCCTTACCCAACAAAACGCCTTACGGTTTCAATGAATTTGCCGACCGAAATTGGCTTGGACAAATACGCCTCGCATCCGCCCTCGCGGATACGCTCCTCGTCCCCCTTCATCGCAAATGCCGTGACCGCAACCACGGGGATCGAACGCAGCTCCGGATCATCCTTGATCCACCGCGTCACTTCGAGACCGGAGACCTGCGGAAGCTGGATATCCATCAGGATCAGATCGGGGCGCATCTTGCGCACGAGATCGAGCGCCTCGAAACCATTTGATGTGCCCGAGGTCTGATAGCCATGCGCTTCCAACAGATCGCGAAAGAGCTTCATATTCAGCTCGTTGTCCTCCACGATCAGGACGGTTTTCGCCATCCCGTCCCTCCCCATTTCTCCAGGAAACATGCCCGATATAGCAGCCGTCAGACCCCGCTGCCGGGCGTGTCGACATGTGAATTCAAACTAGCGTCAGATTCGCTCCAACCCGTTAAACCCGAGTTCCAACTTGCGATTTGGTTTCCGCTTGCTTGAACCGATCGCAGAGACTCGGGCATGATGGTTGCAAATTAGAGCCCATAAGTTAACGGAAAGGCAAATCGATCGTTGAAAAAGCCTGTTCACAACCCTCGGGAAGTAGCTGAAATCGTTGCGGTTCAGGCGCTCTCTTTCATCGCCGGCGAACCTGAGCGTTTAGGGACCTTTTTGGCCGAAAGCGGCATCGGACCGGAGACTCTGCGTACCGCCGCTGCCGATCCGCACTTCCTTGCGAGTGTGCTGGATTTCGTCATGCGCGACGATGCCAGCGTGAAGGCATTCGCCGACGCCTCAAAGCTTCACCCCACCAACATCGCCGCTGCGCGTCAGGTGCTCGGCGATCCGCATTGGGAGCGCGATGTGCCGTGAATACGCTCGGGCGAGAGGCGACCTGCTTTTGCCGGGATTGCCTCGCCGATCTGGCTCCGTCGGCACGGCGGTGCGGCGAATGCGGCTCGCCTCGCCTTCTCTCTCACCGCGCCCTGCCCGGACTTACCATTGCGCACATCGACTGCGACGCGTTCTACGCGACCGTCGAGAAGCGCGACAATCCTGAGATCGCCGACAAACCGGTCATCATCGGCGGCGGCAAGCGGGGCGTGGTGTCGGCGGCCTGCTACATCGCGCGCACCTTCGGGGTGCGCTCGGCGATGCCGATGTTCAAGGCGCTCGCACTGTGCCCGTCTGCAATCGTGATCCCGCCCGACATGGCGAAATATGTCCGGGTCGGTCGCGAGGTGCGCCATGCCATGCTCGCGCTGACGCCGCTGGTCGAGCCGCTGTCGATCGACGAGGCATTTCTGGATCTTTCCGGCACCCAGCGCGTGCACGGCATGATTCCCGCCAAAGTCCTGGCGCGCTTTGCCCGCGAGGTCGAGCGCAATATCGGCATCACGGTTTCGGTCGGCCTCTCCTGCAACAAGTTCCTGGCAAAGATCGCCTCCGACCTCGACAAGCCCCGAGGCTTTGCGGCGCTCGATCAGGCCGAAGCCAAGGCCATGCTGGCTGACAGACCGGTCGGATTCATCTTTGGCGTCGGGCCGGCAACCCAGGAAAGGCTGTCGCAGCGCGGCTTCCGCACCATCGCCGACCTGCAGCGCGCCGACGAAACCGAATTGATGAAGCAATTCCCGAGCGAGGGCCGCCGGCTGTGGCGCCTGGCACGCGGCATGGATGATCGCCGCGTCGTGGCCGATCGCGGCGCCAAGACCATTTCCAGCGAGACCACGTTCGACAATGATGTCCGCGATTTTGCCACTCTTGAAAAGGTGCTGTGGCGGCTATCGGAGAAGGTCTCCGCGCGGCTCAAGAACGGCGAGCTTGCAGGCGGCACCATCACGCTGAAACTGAAGACTGCCGACTTCAGGCAGCGTACTCGCTCGCAATCGATCCACGCGCCGACGCAGCTTGCGGCCAAGATCTTCGCAATCTCCCGCGATCTGCTGGCAAGGGAGATCGACGGCACCGCGTTTCGCCTGATGGGCACCGGCGTCAGCGCGTTGCGGATGGGATCGCAGGCCGACGACACCGACATGCTCGACCGCCGCGCCGCGCATGCCGAACGCGCGATCGATGACCTGCGCAAGAAATTCGGCAGCTCCGCCGTGATCAGGGGGATCGCCTATGACGGGCCGGAGAAGGGGGAGTGAGGAATGACGCTGGTCCTTACTGGACGTCGTCATTCCGGGATGGTTCCGAAGGACCAGATCCGGAATCTCGAGCTTCCGGGCTCGTGCTAATGCGCGCCCCGGAATGACGGCCTTTCGGCCGTCACTTGCACGGCTTGGAGTCCTTGACGTCGAATTTGCCGAGCGCGCCGGAAATCACGAAATCATTATAGTCGAGCACCAGCGCGCGCGAGACGCCGTTCTCGAACAATTCGAACTGCATCGCATAGACCGGCGTCTGCTCGCCGTCGCCGGTTTTGGCGTCGCGGTCGTAATAGCTCACCGTGACCGGCCAGCGCGTCAGCGATTTCATCTGCTCGTTGCTGGTAGACGGATCCGGCGAGGTCACCGCCTTTTCGCCCTTGATCGGCTGTCCGATCACCGACAGCGTGTTGTAGACCTTCTGGCCGTTGTCCGAACCGTCATAGACGGTGAGTTCGACCAGCGACTTGCCTTGCTTGGCGGCCGCGACGATGCGCTGGATCTGCTCGGTCGGAAACACGGTTGCGCCATCGAGCGTAAACGTCTTGGCTTGCGGCTGCGTCAGCTTGACCGTGATGTGGTCCCCGGTGCGCTCCGCGATGCCGTCAACCGGGCTCGAATCAGAATCATTAGTGCGCGCGTCGATCTTGAACCGATAGCTCTTGCCGGCGCCATCTTCCCAAGACGTCGAGCGGAGATCGCTCAGCGTGACCTTGCCTTCGCTGCTGTCGAGTTCGGAAACCTGACGGAATTCGGAGGTGTAGCCCTCGCAGGAACTGCCGGAGAAATTGTACAGGATACGCCCGCGGGCGCTGTTGATCGCGTTGGAGCCGCGCGACTTGACCAGGCTCAGCTCGTAGAGCGCCTGATGCGGCAGAAACGCCCCGCCGGCCGCGGCTTGGCTCTCTCCGCTTGCGAAACTCCACTCCAAGACCACCGCGGCGATTGCGAGCAAACCGAGCGACGTCCGCGAGGAGTGAGCCATGTCTGATTCCTAAGGCCGGGAGAAGATTCGTCACTTTAGTGACCGCTCTATTGCGCCGCAACTAGGGCGAGTTCACGAAAAAGTAGAATTCGGGGCCGGCGTGCCATGTTTTTACGCAGCTTTCCGCGGGGCTTACAGTCCCAAGACGCATGAGTTGCCGACCTGCCCTCGCTTGCATGTCGCCTGACGATGCGCGAAACAAGCGGACCCGATGCGAGGTCGGGTCTAGTGAAATCAACCGGGGGACGAAACATGGCGGGCACGATCGAGCAGAAACTGGCGGCACAGGGCATCACGTTGCATGAACCGGCCGCCCCTGTGGCCAATTATGTCGGCTTTGTCCGCACTGGAAACCTGCTGTTCGTTTCGGGGCAGGTCTGCGTCGATCCGCAAGGCAAGCTGATCGCCAAGGGCAAGCTGGGGGCTGGCGTCACGGTCGAGCAAGGCAGTGCGGCGGCGCGCGGCTGCGCCATCAACCTGCTGGCGCAGATCAAGGCCGCGCTCGGTGACCTCGACAAGGTGGTGCGCGTGGTCCGGCTCGGCGGTTTCGTCAATTCCACACCTGATTTCCTCGACGGACCCAAAGTGCTGAACGGCGCCTCCGACCTGATGGTCGCGGCGTTCGGCGACAAGGGCCGCCACGCCCGCACCACCGTCGGCGTTGCCGTCCTTCCCGCCGATGCTGCAGTGGAAGTCGAGGGCACCTTCGAAGTCTCTTGAAGGGACTACAGGTTTGCGCGCACCGGACTGGCTGACGGCACGGCCGGTGGCCCACCGCGGCCTGCATGACCATACCCGCGGCATCATCGAGAACATGCCGGGTGCGGCCAAGGCTGCGATGGCCGAAAATTTCGCGATCGAATGCGATATCCAGCTCACTGCCGACGGCGAAGCCATGGTGCATCATGACGATGAACTTGGCCGTCTGACCGAAGGTAGCGGCGCACTGGTTGAGAAGACCGCAGCCGAACTGAGGGCCGTCGCCTTCAAGGGCACGCCGGAACGGATGATGTCGCTTGGCGATCTCTGCACGCTCGTCGCCGGCCGCGTGCCGCTGGTGATCGAGGTGAAAAGTCATTTTGACGGTGATCGCCGATTGGTCAGCCGGATGGCGGAGGTCCTCGCCTCCTATGCCGGCCCGGCGGTCGGGATGTCGTTCGACCCGGATCATGTGACAGCGCTGCGAGAACTCATCCCCTCGCGCCCGCGCGGGATCGTGGCCGAGCGTCACTACACCGTGAGCGATTGGCCGGATGCTTCCCCTGCCCAGCGTCGCGGCATGACACACATGCGTCATTTCTTCCGCACCCGGCCCGATTTCGTGGCCTATTGGGTCAACGAACTGCCAGCCGCGGCACCCTGGATTGCCCGTAATATCTTTGGCTGTCCGCTCCTCACCTGGACCGTGCGCACGCCCGAGCAGCGCGAGCGTGCGGCGCGTTACGCGGATCAGATGATTTTTGAAGGTTTTCGGCCGGAACCTTGAACAATCCTGCACCCTTGAAGTCTCTGCTGCAATGCACGATCTTTAGGGTTGGTCGTTAAAGAGCCTCGATGGCGTCACCCGAAATCACCCTCGAAGCCGTCCCCTCCGTCAGCGATATCGCCGCTGAGGACTGGGATGCCTGTGCCAACCCGCTGGTCTTATCGACGGTCGCAGCAGATTCCTGCGCCAACTCAAGACCCGCCTATAACCCGTTTATTTCGCATGCGTTTTTCTCTGCTCTCGAGGCTTCCGGCTCGGCTACCACGCGGACTGGCTGGGCGCCGCGGCATCTGATCGCGAAAATTGGCGGCACGGTCGCCGGCATCGTGCCCTGTTATCTGAAATCACACTCGCAGGGCGAATACGTTTTCGACCGCGGCTGGGCCGACGCCTATGAGCGTGCCGGCGGGCGCTATTATCCGAAATTGCAGGCCTCGGTCCCCTTTACGCCGGCGACTGGGCCGCGTCTTCTGGTCCGCGCCGGCGTTGATCAAGACCAGATCGCCACGGCGCTGGCCAGCGGGCTGGTCGCGCTCTGCGGCGTCAGCAAGGCCTCATCGGCGCATGTAACGTTCGCGCGCGAAGCGGAATGGAGATTTTTGGCTCGACATGGCTTCCTGCAGCGCACCGATCAGCAGTTTCACTGGCATAATCACGGTTTTGGCAGCTTTGACGATTTCCTCGCCACACTCAATTCGCGCCATCGCAAGGCGATCAAGCGCGAGCGCCGTGAGGCCGTCGCTGCTGGAATCACGATCCACTCCCTGACTGGCAGCGACATCACCGAAGACGCCTGGGATGCGTTCTTCGCCTTCTACATGGAAACCGGTTCGCGCAAATGGGGACGTCCGTATTTGACCCGCTCGTTCTTTTCGCTGGTCGGCGAGACCATGGCTGACGATGCGCTGCTGGTGATGGCCCGCCGCAACAACCGCTGGATCGCGGGGGCCATCAATTTCATCGGCTCCGACACGCTGTTCGGCCGCAACTGGGGCGCGATCGAGCACCACCCGTTCCTGCATTTCGAAGTGTGCTACTATCAGGCCATCGATTTCGCCATCAAGCGCGGGTTAAAAACCGTCGAGGCCGGCGCGCAAGGCGAGCACAAGATCGCGCGCGGCTACCTGCCGCAAACCACCTATTCCGCGCACTATATTGCCGATCCCGATTTGCGCCGTGCGATATCAGATTATCTGAAGCGCGAGCGCGCTTATGTCGCCGAGGCCGGGCGCGAACTCAGCGAGGCCGGGCCGTTCCGCAAAGGCGCGGATGAGGCGCCTTGACCGTATCGGGCGTGACAGCGAAGGTAGCCGGAGAGATTTCAGGAGCCGCCGCCATGACCGCTTATGACAGCAACAACATCTTTGCAAAAATCCTGCGCGGCGAGTTTCCCTGCTACAAGGTCTTTGAGGACGACCATGTCCTTGCTTTCCTCGACATCATGCCGCGCTCGCCCGGGCATACGCTGGTGATCCCGAAGGCGCCGGCCCGCAACATCCTCGACATCAACGTGGATGACTATCTGCATGTAGCGCGCGCGACCCACAGGATAGCAGCTGCGGCGAAGAAAGCGTTCGATGCCGATGGCATCACGGTCCAGCAATTCAACGAAGCTGCCGGCGGACAGGTAGTATTTCACCTGCATGTCCATGTGATGCCGCGCCAGGACGGCATCGCACTGCTGCCGCCGGCGAGTCGCAAGGAAGACACCAAGGTGTTGGAAGACAACACGGCGAAATTGATTGCGGTGTTGAAGGGCACGTAGGCCGCCTCACTCCGTCTCGAAATCGCCCGGCTGCGGCGGCGCCAGCGGGGTGAATTCGCAGCGGTCGGGCTTGATATCGAGCAGCGGCGTTTCGTCGAGGCAGTCCAGGCCCCGGACGAGCACCACATTACCCTCGACACCGACCAGCTTGACGACCGAGGTCGCGATCGGGTTTGGCCGCACCGGCGAGCGCAGCGAAAACGTGCCGCGGGTCGATTTGTTGTTCTTCGGGCTTTGCAGCACGAGATCGCGGCGGGACTGGTGCAGCCAATAGATCACTTCGAGATTTGAGTAGAAATCGACGCCCTTGATGGCGGGCACCCAGGGCTCGAAAATCTCGAGCCGGCACACCGGTCCGTCATGCCGGCCCTGCCGTGGCGTCGCCAAACGCGAGGTCCAGGGCGTGCGGATGCGGCCGATGAAGACGAGACCGGCATCGCGCGCGGCGGGCATGTCAACGGCGAGTTCGCCGTCGCGGATTTCACTCTCTCGAACCATGTTTTTCATCCAAGACAGGGTTGCGCCCGACTCTAGCCGA
>VAZG01000480.1 GCA_005885285.1 Alphaproteobacteria bacterium
AAGAACCTGCAGCTTGCGCTCGGCTATAGCCACGACGTGGTCTATCCGATCCCGGAGGGCATCACCGTCACGGTGCCGAAGCCGACCGAGATCACCATCACCGGCAGCAACTCCCAGCGCGTCGGCCAGGTCGCGGCCGAGATCCGCAGCTATCGTCCGCCGGAGCCCTACAAAGGCAAGGGTGTGAAATATGTCGACGAATTCATCTTCCGCAAGGAAGGCAAGAAGAAGTAACGGAGCCGGTCATGTCGAGAGCCAAGGTTACGAATGCCCGGCGCAAGCAACGCGTGAGGCTGTCGTTGCGCCGTTCCGCCGGCGGCCGCCCGCGTCTGTCGGTGTTCCGCTCGTCGAAGCATATCTATGCGCAGGTCATCGACGACCTGAAGGGCGAGACGCTGGCGTCGGCGTCCTCGCTCGAGAAGTCGATGCGCGAGGCCGGTAACACCGGCGCCAACATCGATGCGGCGAAAGCGGTCGGCAAGCTATTGGCGGAGCGCGCGGTGAAGAACGGCGTCAAGGAAGTCGTGTTCGACCGCGGCAGCTATCTCTATCACGGCCGCGTCAAGGCGCTCGCGGATGCGGCGCGGGAAAGCGGATTGAGTTTCTAGAGCATGATGGCGGAAGATCGGGTTCCGGTTTTCCGACGAGATCATGCTCAAACGGTAGGTAACTGGATTTGAACTGAGGCTTTGGGCCTCGCAAGGATTGGATAGCACCATGGCAGGTGAACGCGAACGCGGCGGACGCGAACGGGGCAGGGATCGCGAGGAGCGTGACAGCGAGTTCGTCGACAAGCTCGTCCACATCAATCGCGTGGCGAAGGTCGTCAAAGGCGGCAAGCGCTTCGGTTTTGCGGCCCTCGTCGTCATCGGCGACCAGAAGGGCAGGGTTGGTTTCGGCCACGGCAAAGCGCGCGAAGTGCCGGAGGCAATCCGCAAGGCGACCGAATCGGCCAAGCGCAATTTGACACGGGTGGCTCTGCGCGAAGGCCGCACGCTGCATCACGACATCGCTGGCCGTCATGGCGCGGGGCGGGTTTACCTCCGCGCGGCGCCGGCCGGTACCGGCATCATCGCCGGCGGCCCGATGCGCGCGGTATTCGAGACGCTCGGCATCCAGGACGTGGTGGCAAAGTCGATCGGATCGTCCAACCCCTACAACATGGTTCGCGCGACCTTCGACGCACTCAAGCATCAGGACTCGCCGCGCTCGGTTGCGGCGCGCCGTAACATCAAGGTATCCGCGCTGCAGGCGCGCCGCGTCGGCGGCGATGCCGAGGCCGCAGCCGACTAAACAACGCGCATGTTCAGCGCTTTTCGGAGTTAAGACGATGGCCAAGGCCGCAAAGACGATCAAGGTCGAGCAGACCGGCAGCGCGATCCGCCGCCATCACTCGCAGCGTTCGACGCTGATCGGGCTGAAGCTCAACAAGATCGGCCGGGTCGCCGAACTTCAGGATACGCCTGCGGTTCGCGGCATGATCGCAAAGGTTCAACATCTCGTCCGCATCGTCGGCGAGAAGTAAGTGAGGCGCATGATCCCGAAAAGTGGGAACCGGTTTTCGGTCAAGATCATGCGCCAGAGAGATAGAGGAAGCCAACGATGAAGCTCAGCGATATCGCCGACAACGCCGGCTCGCGCAAAAAACGGATGCGCGTCGGCCGTGGCATCGGCTCGGGCAAGGGCAAGACCGCGGGCCGCGGCGGCAAGGGCCAGACCGCGCGCTCGGGCGTGCGCATCAAGGGCTTTGAAGGCGGCCAGATGCCGCTGCATCGGCGGCTGCCGAAGCGCGGCTTCAACAACGTCTTCCGGCTCGAATTCGCCGAGATCAATCTCGACCGCCTTCAGCAGGCGATCGATGCCAAGCATCTCGAGCCTAAGGAAACCGTCAACGCCGAATCGCTGGTCAAGGCCCGCGTGATCAGGCGCGCGAAGGATGGCGTGCGGCTGCTCGGCCGTGGTGAAATAAAGGCCAAGCTGAATATCGAGGTTCACGGCGCTTCGAAATCCGCCATCGCGGCGGTCGAGAAGGCGGGCGGCACGGTCAAGATTCTCGCACCCGCGAAGAAGGACGAAGGCGAGGCAGCGTAACATCTGCGTCATCGCGCGCAGCCTCCGGGCCATCCGCACGATCAAACCGATGGACTTTATCGAGGCCGAGCACCAAATAATGTCCAGCCTCTGCTGATCGTCCCCCGGGAGCAGAGCAAAGGACGGCGGGAGAAAGCCAGACATGGTCTCAGCAGCGGAACAATTAGCGGCAAACCTCAACTTCGGCGCGCTTGCCAAGGCCGACGAACTGAAGAAGCGCATCTGGTTCACGCTGGGTGCGCTCCTGGTCTACCGGCTCGGCACCTACATTCCGCTGCCCGGCATAGATCCCAACATCTGGGAACAGGTATTCCGCTCGCAGGCCGGCGGCATTCTCGGCATGTTCAACATGTTCGCCGGCGGCGGTATTCACCGCATGGCGATCTTTGCCCTGAATATCATGCCGTATATCTCGGCCTCGATCATCATCCAGCTGCTTACGACCGTGTCGCCGCAACTCGAAGCGCTGAAGAAGGAAGGCGAGGCCGGGCGCAAGACGCTGAACCAGTATACCCGTTATCTGACGGTGCTGCTCGCCGCGTTCCAGTCCTACGGCATCGCGGTGGGCCTCGAAGGTGCCGGCAATGTCGTCAGCGACCCCGGGCTGTTCTTCCGCCTCTCCACCGCGATCACGCTGACCGGCGGCACCATGTTCCTGATG
>VAZG01000481.1 GCA_005885285.1 Alphaproteobacteria bacterium
CGGGCCGAGGATCTTGCGGTCGGCGGCCCGCAGGTGCAGGCCTATCCGATCGCTCCGGACGGCACGGTGCGCAATGACAGCCGCCTCAATCTGGTGATTCTGGCGAGGTTCGACCCCGCCGCACTGACCGACGAGACGCGGGCGCGCGCCGCAGACGGCGTCGTTGCCTATTCGGCGATCTGCACGCACCAGGGCTGCCCGGTGAACATGTGGTCGAAGGAGCGCAACGCGTTCGTCTGCTCATGCCACGCCTCCATCTTCGACCCCAGAAACGCCGCCGAGGTGATCGATGGGCCGGCTCCACGTCCGCTTGCGGCGCTCGGGCTGAAGCTCAAGGACGGCGTCGTGACGGTTGCTTCGACCTTTTCGGGCCGCGTCGGCGTCACGCAGAACTGATCCGCGCCTCACATTGCGACCGTCCGAGCGCGCCGAGCGCAGGATGAAAACGTTCATCTCGGCGAGGCCGCGGTGATGGCGAACGAAAAATGCGGCGGACAATCTCCGCCGCATTTTTTTGAGCGAGCCGATCGCTCCGCTTATGTCTCGAGCTGCTTGCCGATGGGCAGCACCCGGATACGCTTGCCGGTCGCGGCAAAGATGGCGTTGGCCAATGCCGGGGCGAAGGGCGGCAGGCCGGGCTCGCCGACGCCGCTTGGCGGCGCGCCATATTTGGCAAGGCTCATTCCCATGATCGCGGTGCCCTCGATCTGGGACTGGATTCGCTCGGGGTTCACATATGTCCCGCAGTCGATCGCGGTGTCGACCCGAGGCACCGTGAACTTGCCCTTGTCGTCCACGGCCACCTCGACGATGGTCGCGATATAGCTGACAAAACTGCGGTGGACGGCAATCCCGAGCCCATGGCCTTTGGGCACCGACCGTCCCCATTCGCCCTTCTCAGCGACCAGCTCGACGGCACGCCGCAACCGCGCCGTGTCGATCGGATAGCTGGCGTAGGGCTCGCCATAGTTCCAGAGATCCTTCACGGAAGACAGGTTAACGATCCGCGGAGAGCCGATGAGCTCCAACAACATTTCCTTCTGGTCGCGGTTGGTGGCGTGCGCGAGCTCGCCAACCATGGACTGCACGGCGAAGGCGTGCGGGATATTCGACACCGAGCGGAACCAGCCGATGCGGGTGTGTGCGGCCGCTTCCGGGTTCTCGCACTGGATGTTTGCGATCTCGAACGGCATGTCGACAAGTCCCATGCCGAGCTCGAAAGGCGCCTGGTGCACCGTACCCGCCGCAAATGTCGATGCGATGCTCGGTGCAACGCTGCGGTGCCGCCAGGCGATCACCTTGCCCTTCTTGTCAAGGCCGGCCTCAATGCGTTCCACCGAAACGGTGTGAAGGAACCCGTGACGAATATCGTCGTCCCGCGTCCATTGCACCTTGACCGGAGCACCGAGTTCCTTCGAAAGCAGGGCCGCTTCCAGCGCGTAATCGCACTTCGACTTTCGCCCGAATCCGCCGCCGAGCAGTGTGACGTTGACTGTCACGTTCTCCTCGGGAATGCCGAGCGTCTTCGCGACGTCTTCGCGGGTTCCACCCGCACTTTGCACAGGCGCCCAGATCTCGGCCTTGTCGCCTTTGACGTCGGCGACCGCGACAGGCGTCTCCATGGCGACATGGGCAAGGTGCGGCAGGTAATATTCACCCACGATCACCTTGTCGGCCCCCTTCAAGGCGGCATCGACGTCGCCCTCCTTGCGCACGATCAGCCCCGGCTTGCGCGCGGCTTCCTCAAGTTCGGCCCGATAGGCAACCGAGTCGTATTTGCCGTTAGGTCCGTCGTCCCAGACAACCTTCAGCGCATCGCGGCCCTTGATCGCAGCACCGGTGTTGCGAGCAATCACGGCGACCCCGCCGAGCGGCTGGAACTTGGAGGGCCACGGCCATCCCTTCACCCCGATGACCTTTTCGACGCCGGAAACCTTCATGGCCTCTGCTGCGTCGAACGACACCGGCTTGCCGCCGGTGACCGGAGGCCGCGCGATGACGGCGTACTTCATGCCGGGCAGGCGCGTGTCGGAGCCGTAATGCGCCGCCCCAGTGGTGATGTCGCGCAGGTCGACGATGCTGATCTCGCCTTTGCCGAGATAGCGAAAATCCTTCGGGTCCTTCAGCTTCAGGCCTTCGATACTCGGCACCGGCTCCTTCGCTGCATCGGCAGCCAAATCGCCGAATCCGATCCGGCGTCCACTCGCATTGTGGACCACTTCGTGATTGGCGGCCTTCACTTCGCTGGCCGGTACGCCCCAGCGTTTCGCCGCCGTGGCTTCAAGCATCGTGCGAGCCGAGGCGCCGATCTGGCGCATCGGCATCAGATAGTGCCGTGTGCTGCGCGATCCGTCGGTATCCTGGTTGCCGTATCTGACTTCGTCGCCATGGGCCTGCTGGACGCGGACGCGCGACCAGTCGGCTTCCATCTCTTCGGCTACGATCAATGGCAAGCTGGTTCTGACGCCTGTTCCCATCTCGGCACGGTGTGCGACGATCGTAACTATGCCATCCGGTGCGATCGACACGAAAACACGAGGGTCGACGACGGTGCCGTGCGGCATCTCGCTCGCGCCCGTCTGGTACGCGGCGAAAGCGGGGCGTGACATCACGGGAGCGGCGAGCACAAGGCCGCCGGCGATGCCGAGGCCCTTCAGGATGCTGCGACGCGAAACGTTCTCGACCTTGACGTTGATGAACTGTTCAAAGCCGCGGAGTTTTTTGGGGTTCGTATTGATAGTCATGGTCACACCCCCGTCGATGCGAGATGCACGGCATTTTCGATGCGCTGGTAGCAGCCGCAGCGGCAGATGTTGCCGGACATCGCTTCAACTATCTGATCGTGGGACGGTTTTGGATTTTGTATCAGCAACGCGGCCGCCTGCATGATTTGGCCGGCCTGGCAATAGCCGCATTGCGGAACGTTGAGTTGTCGCCAAGCCTGCTGAACCGGATGATCGCCCGTCGGGTGAAGGCCTTCGATGGTGGTGACCTCGCGGCCGACCACGTCGGACACCGAGGTGATGCAGGAGCGCGTAGCCTCCTTGTCGATCAAGACGGTACACGCACCGCACAGCGCCGCGCCGCAGCCATACTTGGTCCCGGTCAGGCCCACCTCATCACGGAGAAACCAAAGTAGCGGAAGATCTGGGTCGCCATCCCAATTCTGTTCCTGGCCGTTAATCTTCACCTTGATCATGATCGTTCCTCGCTCTTCTTAAGCTTCTGATGCCTGGTTCGGTGCAAGCCGGAACATGCTTCCATTCGCCTGCATCAA
>VAZG01000486.1 GCA_005885285.1 Alphaproteobacteria bacterium
AGCGCTTGACGGGCTATGGGGATTTGGCGCCGGAGCGGCTGTTGTCGGGGAGGGTTTTGCGAAGATCGCCGAGCGCCGCGCACCGCTGATGACAGCGGAGAGCTCGCTGCTGCGGCGCTGGATGGCCTGATTGGGGACTGGTCCGTGATGTCGTGCGAGCGTTGCCAGGCACCAGGGTAAAATGATCGCGATGCCGGGAACGGAATGTTGTGGCGAACGGATGCTGCCAGGAGACGAGAAGGAAGGTCATCGGATCACGTCTTGATCCCGGCGCCGGAGGGCGGGCCGCGCGGTGCGGCGCCGCGCGCAAAGACCTCGACAATGATCATGCGGCCGCCGCAGCAAGGGCACGGCGGGCGATGATCGGTCGTGGTGTGCGGATCGGCTGTGTCGTGCGCTGCTGGCGGATCGACCGCCGGCATTGGGGCGGCCATCAGCTCCTTGGCGCGCGCGATGTTGGCCTTGCAGCCGGCGCTGGCCAGCAGCCCGTAGTGGCGGATGCGATGAAAGCCCTTTGGGAGAACGTGGAGCAGGAAGCGCCTGATGAACTCGCCGGGGGGGGCGAGCGTCATTGTGCGGTAGCGCGCCTGCCCGTCGCGGCGGTAATCCTTGTAGCGGAAGGTCACGCCGCGCTCGTCGAGAGCAATGAGCCGGCTGTTCGCGATGGCGACGCGATGAGTGTAGCGGGCGAGATAGGCAAGCACCGCTTCCGGCCCGGAGAAGGGCGGCTTGGCGTAGACGAACCACTTCTTGCGCTTGAGCGGCGCGAGATGCGCGGCGAAGGCCTCGCGCCGACGCAGGCCCTCGATCTCGCCAAAGAACGCCAGCCGGCCTGCCGCGTGGGCGTCGGCGAGCGCCGCCAGGAAGAGCCGCCGGAACAGGCGGGAAAGCACGCGCACCGGCAGAAGGAACCCGGGCTTGCAGCGTACCCAGTGCGTCCCGTCGAGCGATATGCCGCCACCCGGTACAATCATATGAACGTGCGGATGGTGGCACCCACCCCCACAATACCCTGAGCGCAGATAGTACGGCTGTTCAGGTCTTCTACCCCTTCCACCCGCTTCATGGTGCTACCCTCCAGATCCTTCGCAGACCGAAGCGGGGAGATGGGGCGGTCTGTGTCATGGACCCAGCCGGGAGGCGACTGAAGATTCCCGTCTGGATGCTGTTGTCGGAGTGCGCTGAGATCAGGATCTCGCGACGACCGCACCTGGGTAAGGAAGCCCTCCTATCTCTCGCTTCATTGATCGCCTCACAACTCGCCTCCAAAGACCGTGGTCACGATAACCTTCAAACGCCCGTTAGCGGATGCGAGGGAGGTCGTCATGGTGCAACTTCAACTTCTGGACCTGATGATCCCGAAGGAATGCGGTGCCGTGCCAATGGACGCAGCGACACGCGCCGATCTGATCGATCTCATGGCCCGCCTTCTGGTAGCGGTCTTTCACGAGGAGGGGGGAAGAGGCAATGACAGAGGTCCTGTACAATCCCAAAATCAAACCGGAGCACCTGGCTCGCAAGGCGATTGTCTACCTTCGGCAATCCAGCGAAAAACAAGTACGACAGAATAAGGAAAGTCAACTCCTCCAGTATGCGGTGGCCGAACGGGTGCGTGCGCTGGGCTGGAAGCAAGTCGAAATCATCAATAGTGACCTGGGATCGAGCGCGGGCCTTGCCTCCGCTCAGCGGGAAGGCTTCGAGCGTGTCCTCAGCTTGGTGGCACTGGGAGAGGTCGGAATCGTCGGCAGCCGGGAATTATCGCGGCTATCCCGCACCGACAAAGACTGGTGTCGGCTGCTGGAGGTTTGTCAGATCTTTGGAACGCTTATCGCTGACGAGCAACAGGTCTACGATTTGAATTATCTCGACGATCAATTGGTGCTGGGCATCAAAGGAACGCTCAGCGTCGTGGAACTCAAGGTCATACGCCAACGATTGCTGGCGGGGCAGGAGTCAAAAGCGCGCCGCGGCGAACTGTTCAAAAGACTCCCGATTGGGTATGCCCGAGACCCCGTGGGTAAGATTGCGTTTCATCCCGACCGACGGGTCTGCGAAGCGCTTCAACTCGTGTTCGCCAAGTTTCGAGAACTGTGGAGCGTGCGTCAGACATTCCAATGGTTCTGTGATCACGACGTGGAGCTGCCGGCCAACCCCATTCAGGGAACGCGGCTGATCTGGAAGATTCCGTCGCAGAGCCTGATCCGCGATATTTTGCGCAATCCCTTCTATGCTGGTGCCTACGTTTGGGGACGGCGTCCGGTAATGACCTTGCTGGTGGACGGCCGGCTTGAGAAACGTCAGAGCGCGATGCGCCCCGCCGAAGAGTGCCGCGTCTTCATCCGCGATCATCATGTAGGTTATATTGACTGGGCCACATACGAAGAGAACCGACGAATGATGCGGCGTAATTCCGTGAACCGGGAGGGGGAGGAGTCGATGGCGGCGATTCGCGCCGGCCAGGGTCTTCTGGTCGGGCTCCTCCGCTGCGGACATTGTGGGCGCAAGCTGCATGTACGGTATTGGGGTGGTCGCGGCACCAATGCACGCTACCTTTGTAAGGGCGACTATGATGGTGGCGGGCAGTATTGCATCGGCTTTGGCGGCAGCTCGGTAGACCGCCGGGTAGGACAAGAACTACTAAAGGTGATCGCGCCTTTGGGGGTGGAAGCCAGTCTGCGAGCCTTGGAAGAACTGAGCGCCGGCGGCGCCGCTCGACGTGCCGCCCTGTCCCGCAAGCTCGAGCAACTGGTGTATGAGGCAAAGAAGGCCTTCGAACAGTACGACGCGGTGGATGCCCGGAATCGACTTGCAGCCAGCGA
>VAZG01000487.1 GCA_005885285.1 Alphaproteobacteria bacterium
CCAAACTGGCTTGTTTCGAGCCGCCAGCCGGTGGGCAAACGACAGCACGGGAGCTATTTCCATACCGGTGAGATGGCGATGCCGCTCGGCATCCCAGCCTTTGATATCCAGCAGCACCAGGCTGATCGTCTCCAGGTCCTTGTCGTTGAGACGTTCGCCCATATACCCGTTGGTATCGAGGGCTGTATGAATTCCCATATTTCTCGCCGCGCCCAGCAACTTCACGGCAAACCGATCCTGCATGAGGGTCTCGCCGCCGCTCAGGGTAAAACCACCTGACATTATCTTGAGGCCATGTCGGTATTTGCGCAATTCCTCGATCGCCCGCGTAAGCGTCACGGGGATACCGTTAGTCAGAGTCCACGCGTCCGGGTTGTGACAGTAAAGGCAGCGGTATTTGTTTCTCGGGTTCAGAGCGCCGTAAATATTGGGCTCTGAGAGGGGGCTGGACAAAAGTGGGCGCTTTGGTTTAGAGTATGGTTTGTTTCTCAAGTCGCTCAACCCTATTCGGCGGATCAAAGAACTGGCGCAGGACCTACGCCGCGCCCTGGAGCAACGGGATCAGGCGCTACAGGAAAAGCAGCGTCTAGAGAGCGAGAATACGCAGCTACGGGAAGAGATTGAGCGCTTGCAAAAGGAGTTAGAGGGCGCGCAGCGCGCGGCCCGGCGTCAGGCGGCTCCGTTTTCGCGAGGCCAGCGCAACAGTCATCCGAAATCCCCAGGCCGCAAGCCGGGCGCCCGTTATGGAACGCATCACCGTCGGCCCGTACCGGAGCGTGTGGATGAAGAGATTCCGGTGCCGGTTCCGGTGCAGTGTCCGGCGTGCGCCGGTCTCCTGACGCTAGAGCGCATCGAGCCGCAATATCAGGAAGAGATCGTGCGCCGGACGTGGGTACGGCGTTTTGACATTCCCATCTGCCGGTGTACGCAGTGTGGAAAGCGGGTACAGGGGCGGCATCCACTACAAACCTCCGATGCGATCGGAGCAGCGGCGGTGCAGGTGGGGCCGGAGGCGGTGACCCTGGGAGTGCTGATGAACAAGCTGCAGGGATTGCCGCATGCCGATGCCGCCGCCATCCTGAAGCAAGGCTTTGGATTGATCATGAGCCGGAGCGGCATTTGCCGGGCGATCCAGCGGACAGCGCGCAAAGCGGAAGCCACTTGGCACGCCCTGCGAGAGGCGGCGCGGCGTAGTGAGCTGGCGCACATGGACGAAACCGGCTGGAAAGTCGAGGCGCAGTTGCGCTGGCTCTGGGCCGTGGTCACCGACCAGATCACCTTCTGCGAGATTCTACCGGGGCGCGGGTTTGCGCAGGCGGCGTCCATTCTGGGAGCCGAGTACGCCGGTTGGTTGATCCATGATGGTTGGCGGGTCTACTACAAATTCCTGCAGGCGGCACATCAGAGTTGGGTGGAGCACTTGATGCGCCGCTGCCGGGATATGGCGGAGATGGCAACGCCTGCGGCAGCCCGCTTTCCGCTGGCGGTCAAAGAACTGTTACAGCAGGGGCTGTCCTTGCGGGATCGCTATCTGGAGCAGAAGATCTCACTGCACGGATTGTGGACGGCCACCGGCCGGCTGGAGGTCAAGCTGGACCGCTTGCTGGAACGTAGGTATCGGGAGTCGGCGAATCGGCGGTTGGCCAAGCACTTGCGGCACGAGCGGCCGTATTTGTTCACCTTCTTGTACTGCCCGGGTTTGGTGGATGCGACCAACAATTTGGCGGAACGGGTGATGCGTCTCTTGGTGGTGATCCGGAAGAACTGGGGCGGCAACCGCACCGAAAACGGCGCCCGAGCGCAGGCGATTCTCACCAGTGTCCTGCGCACCGCCCAGCAGCAAGATAAAGATGCATTCCAGTTGTTGGTTGACCTGTTGCGATCCCCACAACCGAGACTGTTGGACATCGTGCCCCTGGAGCCGTTGACCCGAGCCGAATCTACCCCAGCGGATTTTGCTGCTGCGAGGATGCTGGTCATGACAACATCCACACAGGTAACAGGTACCTGTGCCGATATCCCGCTGTTGCCGGATCTGTCGTCGGCACCCGGAAATCACATCTTCAGTTCCGCGTAAGGTCAAGATTCCCTGGTTGCCGGTCTGCCATGAATCCAACTTTGAATGTGACATTTTGTGGGCGCGCGTTCACAGCGCAGGAAGTGGAACTGATGCGCACTGTGGCGCATGACTATGCCCAGTTGGGAGTGACCGAGATCGCCAGAACCATCTGCGAACTGCTGGAATGGAAGCGCCCCAGTGGCGGGCTGAAGAATCACGAGTGCCGGCAATTGCTGGAGCGTCTGCAGGCGGAGGGAGTGCTGATGCTTCCGGCCCTGCGGCACTTGGGCGGAAAGGGTCCGCGCCGCGTAGACATATCTCAGCAACGCTTGGAGCCAGAGCCGGTCGAGTGCGCGGCGCGAGAATGCGAACCGCTGAACTTGTCCCTGGTAGAAGGCGAAACGGAGAGCCGGAGGTGGCGCGAGCAGGTGGAACGCTATCACTATCTGGGATGCCGCGCGCCCTTCGGCGCGAATTTGCGCTATTGGGTGCGAAGTCGCGATCGGGAACTTGCCTGCCTGTTGTGGACGTCGCCAGCCTGGAAAATGCAGGCGCGAGACGCTTGGATCGGGTGGAGCGATGAGGGGCGGCAACGCAACTTGCAAGGCATCGTCAACAATGGGCGGTTTTTGATTCTGCCATGGGTTCGCGTCCTAGGGCTGGCGAGTAAGATCCTGGCACTGAGCGCCCGGCAACTGCCACACGATTGGCAAACCCGATATGGGCATCGTCCGCTGCTACTGGAAACTTTGGTGGATGCCAGTCGGTTTCGAGGAACCTGCTACCGGGCCGCCAACTGGATCTATGTTGGACAGACCACCGGACGCGGTCGCATGGATCGGGAGCACAAAGCCCACGCCCACGCCATCAAAGACATCTATGTCTATCCGCTGGTCCGTGATGCCCGCCGACATCTATGCGGCGATCCCACCCTGTAAACAAATACTCTTTAAGGATCCACAGTACATCGCCAAGCCTGGCGTTTGGAATAAAAGACGCGCCAGCCCAATCGTGGATGAGACCTCGCGGAACTCTTAGAGGCATCTGCGGACCGGCTGGCGCGGTGACGATCTCGCCGGAGCGAAGCTTGGCGGCTTGGCCGGGAACTTGATCGGTCAACAGAAACGGTGCTCCGGGCGCGACGGGCTTCTGAATTCGAGCCTTGATTCCCTCCACATATTTGTCCCAGGCTGCGATT
>VAZG01000488.1 GCA_005885285.1 Alphaproteobacteria bacterium
GGCATCGTGATGGGGATCAGCGAGGATCATTCGACCATGCCGGCCCACGCCCACCTTAATCTGCTGGGCTGGGTGTCTCTCTTCCTGTTCGGTATTTATTATCGCTTGCATCCGATGGCTGACCGTAGCCGCTTGGCTTTCATCCAGGTTTGGGTTTGGATCGTCGGTACGATCACCCTGACGTTCGGAGTAGCCTTGGTGCACTCAGGACACAAAATTGGTGAACCGATAGCCGCGGTGTCTTCGCTGGTCGTGCTTGCCGACACGCTGCTCTTTGGCTGGCTCGTTTTCCGTCGCGAACCGGCCGAGCTGGCTAGCCTGCGATCGACTGTGCCCGCCGAGTAAGGATTTTGAGAGGATGATGTCCGCAGACGTCCGCTTTCAAAGGCGGGCGGCTTTTTTCCATTCTCGGCAAAGTCCCGCTGGCGAGGCGCGCGGCGGCGCCGAGCCTACAAAAAACCGGACCCACCGGGCGCCCTGCTAAACTTGGGGCCGGCGGGCTTCGGTCCCGCACCTCCAGCCTGAGCAGAGCGAGGCACGCAACAGCTATCGTTGCTCTGCACCGGCGGGCACGGGACCGAGCCATAGGAGCAGAACACGCAGCAGTCGCCAGCGAGGGGCTTGAGCCGCATCCGGCAGCCTTTGCAGTCATAGAAGAACAAGCAGGCATCGGTCGGCATCGTCTCGACGGACCGATGGCCGCATGAGGGGCAAGTCAGAGTGGATTCCAGTTGCATCACAATTCCTGCATTGCGCTGGACATAGTACCTCGCTTCATCCCGTGCGGCCCGATTTTTCTGAACGGCTTATGGATGGTCGCCCGGAGTGAATTTCCGTCTCCGTGTGTGAATTACGACACATAGCGCTGGCGCGAATCGACTTATTTTGCCGTTTCTCCCTAGACTGCGACCCGTCGCCAATGGCGGGTTCTTTTTTGAGAAGCGCCGTCCGCCGCCTCGCGCTGGACCCGCCCGTGCGCTAGCGCCGGATCGGCCGGCACTCTGGAGCCTGCAGATCCCGGACTCACCAGCGGCCTTCCCAGACCGCCCAACGCGCGCGGGACCGGCGCCCAGCCTCTTAAGCCTGAGCAGCCCTAGGCGCGCAACAGCTATCGTTGGTCTGGACCGGCGGACAAGGAACCGAGCCGTAGGAACAGAATACGCAACAGTCACCAGCCAGAGGCTTAAGCCGCATCCCGCAGCCCTTGCAGTCATAGAAGAAAAGGCAGGCATCGGTCGGCATGGTCTCGACGGATCGATGACCGCATGAGGGGCAAGTCAGGGTAGATTCCAGTTGCATCATGCATTGCGCTCCGCACACAACACCGGGCGACCCGATTCATCTAATCCCCGCCGCCTCACTTGAAGCCCGCATTCCGAACCCGCACCTGCGGCCTTCCTAGAGTCACGGCGAGGCCGTTCAGGCACCCGCGACCTTGGCCCCGGAAATGGAGGCCCTCAGAATTTCGCGGTAAATTGAGTTGAATATGAACGCCAACATGATCGCACCCCATTGTTTGATCGATCAGGAGCCTGGGCCGCTTCTGTTTCTGGAATGCTTCGCGGCTGGCCTAAAATGGTTTCGCGGCGCGGGCGCGGCCACAGAGCAGGCCAAGTGCTGCGCCGGCGCCGATCTTTTTACTGACGATGCCCGAAGTGCCTAGGAGTACAGCGCCTCGCCAGCCGTAAGCACAGATTAGGTAAATGTGATAGCGACTAAGCCCGAGCAAAGCAGGACAAGACCGGCAACGGTCACAGCAAGGAAACTCTTAGAAGCGAATTCGTCACGCATGGTGCACCACCTATCGCGCGCCCCTGCTCGAACAGAACGAGTCTCCCTCGCACCAGTCAAAAGGATTCCGTTCCGGCAGCCCAATTCGACGCAGAGTGATGATTTCTTGCAACACTCCTCGAACGGAGCGCCGAGCGGCTCACGTCCACCGTTGGTACGTTCGCACGGCGGCCAAATATTTCTTACAAGAATGAGGCGGTCGGAGAATCATGCGCTCCGAGCGGGAACGGGTCGATCGGACGCTGCGTCTCCCAGTCCGTTAGGCAGCGCTGGAGATCGGCGAGGTCGGCGAGCAGGCTTTGGAAACTGTGCACCAGCGGGCCATGGTCGGCATATATTTGGGGCACACGGAGGTGCAATATGGCGACAACAGCTACCCAAGTCGTTCTTGATACGCCGGCGGCGGAGTTCCGGCTTCCGGCCACCGACGGCAAGACTTACGCACTGGACGACATTGCGGGCGAAAAAGGCACGGTCGTCGTTTTCATCTGCAACCATTGTCCCTATGTTAAAGCGGTGATCGACCGCATGGTTGCGGATGCCCGCGTGCTGATGTCGGATGGCGTAGGCTTTGCGGCGATTTGCGCGAACGATGCGGCGAGCTATCCCGAAGACTCATTTGAGAATATGAAGCGGTTCGCGAAGGCTCATGATTTCCCGTTTCCCTATCTTCACGACGAGACGCAGACAGTCGCACGGGCGTATGGGGCGGTCTGTACGCCGGACTTCTTCGGTTACAACGCCGACCGCAAGCTCAAATACCGCGGCCGGCTCGACGAAGGCCGCACAACTCCGCCCCGCGCGGGGGCGCTCCGAGAGCTTGTCGAGGCTATGCGCGCGATTGCGACCACCGGTCTGGCGCCGGCTGACCAAAAGGCGTCTATTGGCTGCTCGATCAAATGGAAGGACGAATAAAGCCGAGCCCTGTCAACATGTTTCGTATCTGAGACCGCCCGCGTGCGGCAGCATTTGCTGCACATGTGCGATTTGACTAGCGGCATCAAGAAAGCCGAGCGGCTGCTGCCGGTGTCGCATTCGGTCCCTTCTGCTTCAGGTCTACTTCCGGGGCAACTCGGACATCAACCGGTGAGATAACCGGCTAAGTAGGTCGAAAATGACCCATATTCTGGAGCGCTGCCAGCTGTAGTTCTTTTGCTGCTAAGACGCGAGACTGATCGTTTCTCGGTGGCGTGGCGGCTCCATGGCCGGTTGCCACGCACCCACAGCAGCCAGTCATGTCGGCTATTGGCTTTACCACCTGGCACGCTATGACGCGCGGTTAAGAAAGATCGGCAGCCCCCGCTTGTTGGCGTAGATGGGGCGGTAGCGCTCCGTGTTGTAGCTGCTGGCAACGTCCAATTTGCGCGGGCCGAGCTTGGCGTCAGGGATGGGCACCAAGTCGTAGCAGCCCTCTACCAGCGCCGACATAAGGCCGGTCTTGCCTTCCAGGATGGCATCGTAGGCCATGTTACCGAAAGTCAGGGCCACAAGCTTGTCGATGAAGTCCGGATCGCCCGATCGCAGGTCGTAGGTGAGGTCAGAGACGATGGTCTCCTCGCCGGTGCGCCGCTTGATCTCGTCGGCAAGCGATTCCGCCACGTTGGCCTTCTTGCGGTGACCGTAGGCGTCAGGCTCGCCGTATTCCTGCAGCCTGTAGCCCTCCCACTCGGCACCTTCGCTTAGCACGATCAGCGCGTAGTTACTTGGGTTCGCACGCTTCTCCTCGAGGAGCAACTGGATCAGTTTGTCGAGGTTGATCTTGTACTCCGGTATGACGCACCGAATCGAGGTCGCGTACGCGGTGTAGAGAGCTGTAAATCCGGCATCGCGACCAAAGACACGGAAAATGCCAATTCGCTCATGCGAGCCGACAGTTGTGCGCTGCCGCTGGATGGCATCGCTAGCGCGGGTGATCGCGGTCGAGAAGCCGATGCAGTATTCGGTGTTGCGGACGTCGTTGTCCATCGTCTTCGGAATGGCGATGATCCCGACGCCGAGCTCGTTGAGCTTGGCCGCGTAACTGAGCGTGTCGTCGCCGCCGATGGCGATCAGGCGTTCCATGCCGAGCCCCGAAAGGTTCGCCAGCACCTGGCCAGTGAGGTCCCACGTCTTGGTCGCCATGCCGCCCTTGGTACTCACGGAGACTGGAATATCCTCTCTGACGAGATGATCAGGCAGCTTTTGTATTTTGGACGGATTGATGCGGCTCGAGTGCAGCACGGTGCCACCGCGCCGGTCGATGGTGCGAGTGTTTTCACGGTTCAACGGGATGATATAGTGAGACCTGCTGTTCGGGTCATCGAGGTTCAGGTGCGTGAGGGCCTCCCAACCGCGGCGCAGACCGACGACCTCGATGTCGTTCTCACTGCCGCGATAAGTCACGCTCTTGATGACTGCGTTGAGGCCGGCAACGTCGCCGCCGCCCGTAAGAATGCCGATGCGTTTTCTCGCCAAGCCCACCTCCCAGCATTGGCATGTCGCAATAACGCCCGCGTCACGCGTTCTCTACTCGGCCGCTTCCGGCTTGCGCTCCTCGCGCAGCCGGAAACGCTTCAGCAGCGCGGACACGGTGTCGCGGAAGCCGCCGTATTCCAGTTCGGAATAGGGCAGCATCGCGGCGCCAGACCAGCCCTGGCTGCGCATCTCGATTGCCTTGCGCTGGGCGCACCGGCGGACCTCGTCCCACGCCGGGTTGTCGAAGAAATCGGTGTAGGACTCGGAAAACCGGCCTTGCCTGTCGATCGAAAAGCCGGCGCAAGAAACGATCGGCAGGCAGTACATGCCTGTCACCGGTGTGTTAAGTGGCACAGGCATGAGCGGCATCACGTGCGAGCCGCGCGCATCGCCGCCGACGAAGTGCGCCTTGGCGAACGGCGAGATGATTTCTTCAGGCGCCGGGAAAATCCCCTGATTCCTGACGATCGCGACCGGATCATCCTTGCCGGTGTACTTGCCTGCGATCGAGTGAAGACGCTGCGCCGAGACAGCGACGGCGACCTCGCCATATGCTTGAGAGGTGATGCGATCAATGCCAAAGCGCTCGTTGTCGCGGAGCAGCGCGGCAATGGGGTAGCTGTCCGCGGGTGCGTCGAGTTCGATCACGCTGTCGCCAGCCGTGTGGTCCATATCGATGACATGGAAACGGAATCCCTTGATCATCTGAGGCAGCATCAGCCCGGCGCAATACATGGGATCGGCAAAGGCGAGGTAGAGCGGCAGGTTGTAGGCGCCGGGGCCGCATTTGTCGGCGGCGAACACCATGAAGGACTCCGCCGGTCTCGGGCCCGAGAGGATGTGGTCGAAGCTGAGCTCGGCGACGCCCGGGCCGGCACCGCGAATGTTTCCGGAAGGCGCGTCTGCAAGAAGATCCTGGCCGGCGCCGTAGAGACCAGAAGTTTTCGCAACCGAAGTGGCCGCGAGAAACGTCTTCCAGGCGAATTGATGGACCTCGGAGCTCCCCTCGCCCCGCGTGTGCGTCATGACGATCGCAATGTCGTCGCCGGTGTGGCAGATGAAACCGTCGATCAGCAGACCATTGCAGATCGCCTTCGCGACCTCGCCCTCGACAGTTGCCATCATGCGCGAAGACGGTTTCGTATGCCCGCCAACGGAGCCAACGTCAGCTTTGATGACTGAAAGAGTGAGTCTCATGAGCATTTCTCCGACCCGTGCAGCTCAGCGCCTCGGCCTCGGCGCTTGCTGCGCCGGGCACGGCGCTGCTCATTCGCGGACAAAAACGTCCGTCGCTGCGATAGGTTCCACGCACCCCGTTCATCCGGTTGCCGGGATCATGCAGAGTTTTGCCTTAGGGCTATGCGTCACAATTTGCTGCGCTGCAGGAGTCCGGTTCTGATGCTGTGGACGGCTCCTCCACCGGCACGCGAGTGCCACGAAGGCGGGCCTTGTTAAGGCCCCCCACCATTCGGAGGAGCCAATCATGCAAGCGGTTACGACAATCGGTTTTGATA
>VAZG01000489.1 GCA_005885285.1 Alphaproteobacteria bacterium
AATAAACTCGCGGCGACGCCGGCCGCGAACGGTCGCGAGGCAAACAGCCGCATCGGGATCATCGGTGCCGAAGCACGCAATTCCCAGGCGACGAAAGCGACCGAGAACAGCAATCCGAGAGCGAGCGAGCCCATCACCTCGGGGCTGGTCCACCCGACAGGATTGCCGCGCAGCAGGCTCCATACCAGTGCCAGCGCCGCGATCGCGACCAGCAGCAATCCGGGAATGTCGAGCGCCGCCTTCGGGCCAAAGCTTTCGCGCAAACGCGTCAGGATCAAGCCAATCGCAATCACCCCGATCGGCACGTTGATCCAGAAGATCCAACGCCAGCCGAGGCTCTCGGTGATCAAGCCGCCGATCGCCGGGCCGATGATCAAGGCGCATCCGGTGACGCCGCTGAAAATCCCGAGCGCCCTGGCGCGCTCGTCCTTGGCAAACGCGCCGCTCAGGATCGCCATTGCGAGCGGCATCACCATGGCTGCGCCGGCGCCTTGCGCCGCCCGCGCCGCAATCAACCAACCGGCGCTGCCGGCTAGCGCGCAGGCCACCGACGCAAGCACGAACAGGGCGACGCCGGCGGCAAACATGCCGCGGCGTCCGAAGCGGTCGCCTAACGCGGCACCGGTCAGCAGCAGAACCGCAAAGGTCAAATTGAAGGCGTTGACCGCCCATTGCAATATTTCGACGGAGCTGCCGAAATCGGCGCGGATGGTGGCAAAGGCCGTGGTGATGACGAGCGAATCCAGCGCCATCATGAAGGATGCGAGCGACGTGACGCCAAGTGCCCAGTTCTTATCTCGCCGATCGTAACTTTCCTGCATCGTCGTTCTCCGCTTGTTTCGATGCCGCGCCGGACGGCGCTGCTTGCGAAAGAGACGAAACGGAGCGGACAAAGGATGCGGGCGAAAATATTTTTGTTTTGCCTGAATCCTTTCGCCATGGCCGAACGTCTTGGGGTCGAGACGCAAGAGAAATCATCGCGAAAGTCAGGAGAAAATGATGAAACGGACGTTGATCAGGTATAAGACCAAGCCGGAGTTGGCCGACAAGAATGCCGAGCTGATCTCGGCGGTGTTTGCGGAGCTGAAAGCTGCAAACCCCGAGGGCATCCGCTACCTTTCGCTGCGCCTGGAGGACGATATGTTCATGCACTTCGTCGAGGCCGCTGCCGATGATACCGGTGGGTTGACCAGGCTGCCGGCGTTTCAGGCGTTCCAGAGCGGTGTTCGTGAACGCTGCGCCGAACCGCCACTGGTCCGCGCCGTTGGAATCGTCGGCAACTATCGCATGCTGGGTGAACCCTGAGGCAGAATGGAATCGGTCCCGGAACCACCTGCCACCGCCGGCATCGACCGCCTGCTGGCGGCGATGCGACCCCGCCTGCACCGCTATTGCGCGCGCATGGTCGGCTCGGTGATCGATGGCGAAGACGTGCTGCAGGACGCGATGATCAAGGCGGTGGAATCATTTCCCACCGCCGGCACGATCAGTAATCCTGAAGGCTGGCTGTTCCGGATCGCGCACAACACGGCGCTGGATTTCCTTCGCCGCCGCAACCGGCAGGACGCGCTTCGGTCCGGCGAGGAGGTGGATATGATCGCCGATCAGCTTGATGCCGTGTTGAGCCGTCAGATCGCCAGCGCCAGCCTTCGCACCTTCATGCGGCTTCCCCTGGCACAGCGCTCGAGCGTGATCCTGATGGACGTGCTCGGCTGCTCGCTGCAGGAGGTCTGCGAGGTCATGGATCTGAGCCTGCCGGCGGTGAAAGCGGCGCTACACCGCGGTCGCGCGCAACTGCGCGAATTCGCGAACGAGCCGGAGGAGGTGCCGCAGCCAAAACTGTCCGATGCCGATCGGAAGCGTCTTTCCACCTATGTCACGCATTTCAACGCCCGGGATTTCGATGCGATCCGCGCCATGATCGCCGACGACGTGCGGCTCGAACTCGTCAACAAGACCCGCATGAGCGGCAAGGCCGAGGTCTCCCGATATTTTGGCAATTATTCCAAGATCAGCGATTGGCATCTGGTGCCGGGATCGGTGGAGGGGCGTCCGGCCATTCTGGTGTTCGATCCCGACGCGACCGGCGCGGGCCCGAAATATTTCATGCTGCTGAACTGGCAGGCCGACAAGGTCGCCGACATCCGCGACTTCCGCCACGCGCCTTACGTCATCGAGGGCGCGGAAATATCGCTCTGAGCGGCAGCGAGGGCTCCGCAGAGCTCATGGGGCGGATCATGATCCGCCGTTATCGATCGCCGACATGGCGGGTTACGCTTTCGGCTCCAACCCGCCCTACCATCAATCGGCACTATAATTCTTGCCAGCCGCGCCAATAGCGAACTATGGTGCAGGTAGCTTGGGTATGGGCCGAAGGTTCTAACGGCAGCCTTCGGATCATGCTTGCTGCGGGCTCGGGATTTCGCGCACAAAACACGTCACTGAATAAGCGGTTATCCGGCTGGCGGGACAGTAAGTTAACGAGGAGGGAAAACCAACATGAGGACGGCATTCTGGCTGGCCGGCGCGACGGCTTTGGCGCTGGCGGGTCCCGCTTACGCGGGCGATACCATCAAGATCGGCTTTGTCTCGACCTTCAGCGGCCCCACGGCCGTGATCGGCAACGACATGCGCAATTCGTTCGAGCTCGCGCTCGATCATCTCGGCCGCAAGATGGGCGGCAAGCCGGTCGAGGTGATCTACGAAGACGACGGACAGAAGCCCGACGTCGGCAAGCAGAAGACCGAAAAGCTGGTGCAGTCCGAT
>VAZG01000490.1 GCA_005885285.1 Alphaproteobacteria bacterium
AGGAATTGCAGGAATGGGCCTACACCGGCGAACCGCTGGTGCCGCTGAAGGGATATCCCGGCGTGGTCTGGCAGCGCTCGAAAAGGAAGAAGCGCGCGGACCGGGAAGGGATGGCCTAGATGTGGAGCCTCAAGAGGTTGTCCTCGGTCAAACCGAGTCTGCTGATGGGGGTTCGCGACTTTAGGGCACCGTGCGGGCGATGCCAGTTGTATTTGTGAATCCAGTGGGGCAGTTCCTCGGCGCGTCGGTCTGATGTGGGGTAGGCCTGCGCATAGGCCCACTCTCTGAGCGCGGTCTGGATGAAGCGTTCGGCCTTGCCGTTGGTTTTGGGCGTATAGGGCTTCGTGCGGATATGCTTGATGCCGAGGTCCCGGCAAGCATCCCGAAAGTCGAAAGCTTTGTAACAACTGCCGTTGTCAGTCATGACACGGGTGACGGTGACACCGAGGCTTTTGTAATAAGCCACGGCCGCCTTGAGGAACGATATGGCGCTTTCCGCTTTCTCGTCCGGCAAAATCTGGGAGAAGGCGACGCGGGAGTGATCGTCGATACAGACATGAACGAACTCCCAGCCGACGCCACGGCCGTTGCTCTGACCGGTGCGGTCGCCGGTGATGCGGTGACCGATCTTGTCAAACCGGCCGAGCTTCTTGATGTCGATGTGGATCATCTCGCCAGGCTTCTCGCGCTCATAGCGACGCACCGGCTCGGCCGGCTCCAGGTCGCGTATCCGGTTTAGTCCCAGCCGGCGCAGGATGCGGCTGACGGTGGCAGCCGAGACGCCGACTTCAGCCGCGATTTGCTTGCCGGTATGGCGCTGACGGCGCAACACCTCGACCACCGCGCATGTGGCAGGCGCTGTTTGGCTTGGCAATGAAAGAGGTCTGGAGGAGCGGTCGCGCAAACCATCGACACCGCTTGCGCGGAACCGTTCGACCCATTTGGCCACCGTCTTCGGCGTGGTGTTGAACTGGCGCGCGGCGGCGGCATTGCTCAGTCCCGCTTCCACACACCGCACCATGGCCTCTCGACCTTTCGGCGTCAGGGGAGCATTCTTGTGGCTGTTCATCTGGTCTCTCCGTGGAACACTGAAGCTTCGCAACCTCAGCTTCCTCGGTTCGGACCAGATGGACAACCTCCTGAAAGACCACAGCTAGAGCGGATGACTTTTCTTCGAATCGTCATCCCGCTCTACCTCCTTGTTTGAGCATGATCTTTTCGGAAAACCGGTGCCCACTTTTCCGGATCATGCTCTAGTTCTACTGCGTCATAAACGCCAGTGGCGGCTTGGCGCGGATGACGGATGTTGGATGTCTGAAATTGTTTTTGCAGCATGGACATCGCAAGAGCGTTCTGACGAGAGCGGTTATCAGGCTGTGTCGCATGGTTGCGATCGAGTTCGGTATGTGTCGCTCAGGCCGCAATGGCGGATCCTCTGGGTCGATAACCTTGGGAAATTGAAGACGGCGCGAACAACGCGGCGGAACATGCTGCTGAGGGGGGAATCGTCTCCCGCTCGGAGATCAAGAATCCGTAGGCCGCGATGCACAGCGTGGCATGGTGATGGAAGCCGCGCCATCGACGGCCCTCGAAGTGACCGAGCCCCACCTCCTGCTTGAGTTCCTGATAGTCGCGTTCGATACGCCACCGCAACTTTGCGAAGTAGACCAAGCTCTTTAGAGCGAGGCTCTCGGAAAGGGTCGAGAGCCAGTATTTGGTCGGCGCGCTCTCACCGTTGGGCCACTCGATCAACAGCCATTCTTCCGGCCTGGGCTGGCGGCGTTTGGCGTCGTTGCGCGCAACGCGAACTCGTACACGAGCAAAGCGCGAGGACAGAGGCTCGGCGGTGCCTTCGCGCCATTCGACCCTGTGCCAAGCAGATTTTGGCAGGCTCAACGCAAGTTCCTTGACCGAAATCGGCTGATGCTCGGCGTCAAGCCGCAAGCGCTTTGGAGGCCGGCCGCGACCTGACCACTTCTTGGGCGGCAGCGGCCCTGTCCCGCGAGACCACACGGTGGTGTTCGACAGAATGCCGGCAACGTAGGTCAGTTCCAGCGCCGTAATCTCGGCGCGCAGCTCGCTGTTGTTGCCATAGCCGGCGTCCATCAACACTACTCCGCGCGGCAGACCAGCCGCGCAGGCCCAGCGCAGCTGATCGAGCGCTATCTCATGCTTAGTCTTAAAGCCAATGTCGTCGGGAACGCCGGCCTTGCGCAGGCGCTCGTCATCGCTCGTCCATTCCTGTGGCAGATACAGCCGATAGGCCACTGGCAAACTCGCATGGTGGTTGGCAAGCGATAGAGACACCGCAACCTGGCAGTTGTCCTCCTTGCCGAGCCGACCACAATATTGCCGCCCCACGCCGACCGAATGCCGGCCCTTCTTCGGAGAGCCAGTATCATCGATGATCCATGCCTCGATCGGCCCCCGCCGCTCTATCTCCGGCAGCACCATCTCGCGCACCTTGGCCAAAACCGCCTCGTCCGACCAACGTCCCTCGCCGACAAAATGCAGAAGCGACTGGTGCTGCGCCGCCACCCGCGCCGGCGCCGTTACCGCCGCCAAAGGCTCCACGCTCTTGCGTTCACACGGCATCATCAGGCCAGTGCAATAGTCCCTGAGCGGTTGCGCACGATCTGCATGCCCTATCACGCTCACAAGCCCCTCGACATACGCCGCAAATCGCGATTCACTCGTTCCAGATCGTCGACGACCCATCGCAGCCCCCAGTGCCAACGTGAATCTCGCCGTTTAACTGATTCCAACCAACCTTGTAACGCGACTTTCTGACTCA
>VAZG01000491.1 GCA_005885285.1 Alphaproteobacteria bacterium
TTTTCTCAAAAGCTCAGCGGCAAGATTTTCAATCTCTTCCGTTTCTGTGTGTTTCCAAGCTTTCTCAATGTAGGCGTCATCAAGCCCATGAGTGACCGCTATTTCCATTTCCTTGCCTCAAATTGGGTGAAAACCGGATAAGACGCAACCTGTTCGCGCCCATCGCACCGAAAGTCAGCTTATTCAGGCGATAGCGGCCACTCAGTTTAGGGTGCGAGAACGGTCCTCGTGCCGACCGAGGGCTGGGATTGCGCTAGGCCGGTGCAACTACGAAGCCGGCGCGTGGAAAATGCACGCAGACCTCGCCGATGGCGGAATCGCTGCGTCGGATGACGATCTCATGGACGCCCGAGGCGACCAATTCGCCGATGACCGGGTCGCGTCCGGTATCATCCGGCGTGACGGTGACGGTCTGGCCAGGCTTCCGGCCGACGGGGTCTTGCGGATCGGGGGTTGCGCTGGCGATTGACGTGGCGGCGCGGGCTACATCGAGCGCCTGCTCAGAGGTCATTAGGCTCCGCCGGCCGTGGCCGATTGCGGCAACCCGCTCGGCCCAGCTCAGCAGCCTTGGAAAACCATCGAGCGGCGCCGCCAGTGGTCCGAAATTATGCTGCAAGAACCAAACCGGATGGTAGGCGGCGAGATCGGCAAGGCTAGCGGCAGAGCCCTGCAAGAATGAGCGCCCGTCGGTCAGCATCTGGTTCAGCCAATCGAAATGCGCGCGCAACTGATCGAGCAAGTTCGGTACTGCCGCCTTCATCGCGGCGGGATCGATATTTCGGCCAGAGAATTTGGCCCGGTCTTCGAGAAACCCCTCAGGCAACACTTCGGGTCTCTTCGCGAACAAGATGCCGGCAGCCGGGCTGAAGGTTGTCTTCTCGGCCCACCAGGCAAGCGCGTCGGCTGCGCCGTGGCCGGCGGGATAAAAGCTCGGAGTGGGGTACCGGCGCTCGAGTTCGCGCATGATCAACTGGCTGTCGCAATAGATGTCCGCGCCAATCTGCAGAACCGGCGTCTTGCGATAGCCACCCGTCAGCGCTGTCAGATTCGGTTTCGGCATGATGACGGGAAGCTCGACCGATGCCCACGCCAGACCCTTGAGCCCGAGACCGAGCCGAACTTTCTCTGAATAGGGAGAGGTGTCGTAATGGTGCAATATGATATCGGTCATGGAAGGGACCCCTTCACGTGAAGCTCGGCGAAACGCGCAGCATTTTCTGCTTGGTTCATTTCAGCCTCCGCTACAGGACCGTTGCGGTCGAGGCGGAGAAAACCTGAAAAAGGCAATCGGCGCTGTCAGGATCTTTAGCAACTTGCCGCCGATTGTGGGAGAAGCTCAGCGAATGCGAGCGGAACGCTGAAACGCCGATGGTGTCTGACCGTAGGCTCGTTTGAACGCGGCGCTGAAGTGACTATGGCTGGAAAAACCGAGATCAAGCGCCAAGCTGGTCAAGCCGGCATTGTCGCCAAGCAGGTCAAGTGCTCGGGCCAGCCGTAGTTGTAACTGGTAGCGATAGAGCGGAAGCCCTTCTACCTGTTGGAACACTTGCGTGAGATAGACCGGCGAGACGCCGACGTCGGCGGCGACCGCCGCCAACGTCCAGCGGCGTCCCAAATCGGACGCGAGCACGAGTTTCGCGCGGTCAACCAGTTTCCGGCGTCCAATGCTGCCGGCCGCAGCTCGCGAGCTGCACCCGCTCAACACTCGACGCAACAGCTCGAGGGTCAGACTCTCGGCTTCGAGTGTCTCGATCACGCCACGAGAGAGGCGATGACGGACCAGTGTCGTAAGCATCTGAACGTGGGTGTCAAGATGCAGGTGTGTTCGATTGAACGCCGGACGGCCCTTGACTTGGAGATAATCCGCCGACACCAGCTCAAGCAGCGTCGGCGTGTCGAGCCGGATCGATAAACTTGCATCGCCGCCTTCGACCGGATGGCTGACCCGGTAAGCCTCGTCTTCGTTGATGAAGACGATCTGGTTCGGCTCCGCGACCGCCTCTGCACGGCCGATGTGTTGTACGTACGCGCCGCGATAGGGGAACACCAGATGCGTCGCCGCGACGCATTCCTCAGTGCTCTTGTGCCTGCATATGCCCTCGCACACCACGTCCCATACCGCCATCGTATCGGTCGTCAGCAGGGGGCGAGCGTGGAAGTCGGTCATGCTGATGCATCGCGTTCATCAAGACGTTCGATCGCCACATCTTAGGCATTCTTCCGCAGAGAACAATCGGGCGCACCGCACTTCTGACCCTCAAGGCGGAGAGGTTCAAAGCGCCTCTATTAGGTCGCACCATACCGATGGGCGACTGTCGGAGTTGTTCGCTTTCGCGTGGTCTGGTGACCGCCTGCTATCGGCGCTGAGCGGGCCTCCGGTTTGCTTTACCGTGGCGGCGGCTCTGTACCAGATAGCGGCCATCGGCCAGGCGTCGCTCGACTGGTTCGATGTCTGTGTCGCGACGGGCTCTTGTGATACGTGGCCTCGTGACAGTCTTTTTGAGAAGCGCGGATGCCGCTTGGTCGGGCGAGCGGCGGAGAAAATCGACCAATTGATGCCGATAGTCATTGAAACCGAGAAAACCGCGGATCGCCGAAATTCCTCTTTCAATTCAAGAGCCCGAACTTATGACGGATCAGGGAGACGGTGCTTGCCGGTGCGACGAAAAATTTTCCTCCACTAGGTCAATGCGTTGCGTTGGTTCCGAACAATCGAGTGGGAGTGAGGAAGCGTACCTTGGAATACCAGAGGACGGCTTGGAATGCTTGGAGCGAACCGCTGGAGTCGATAGTAGTCGATCGTGATTAAACGCCGGCAACGGACATCTGACGATTTCGAAACACCAATTGATGCCGTGTCGGTTGATCCTGAGTTGAGAAAGGAGTCAAAGATGCCCACCATCCGCGTGTCAGTGTTGCGCTGCCATTCGCAGCAGTTTGCCGAATTGAAGCAAATGATGGCGGATTCGATTGCAGTT
>VAZG01000043.1 GCA_005885285.1 Alphaproteobacteria bacterium
AACAGCCCCGACGAAAGAAGGGCTTCTCTGGGACGACAAGATTGTGTCGAATTTGCATGAGCAAATGAGCGTGGGGCGGTGCGAACCCTAGGATTCGCTGAACTAGCCATCAGCTGCACCCGCCAGTATGGTGCGCGGCATTCAAAATTGCCGCGCGAGTTTGCGCGTGAGTTTGATTGCGTCCGCCGCCGTCGCCACTCCAGGTGAATACGATGTCCGATAATGTTGTCCCGCACTTCCATAACGATGCCGGAGTTCCCGTCATCGAGATCGGCTCGCAGGAATTCATGTGCGTGGGCGCCAACCCGCCGTTCGATCATCCGCATGTTTTTCTCGATCTCGGCAACGACAACGAGATCATTTGCCCCTACTGCTCGACGTTGTACCGTTTTGCGCCCGATCTCGGCGCCGGTGAAGCCCGTCCGCCGGAATGCGTACTGAAGGACAAGGTCGCCTGATCGCCAAGGTGGCGGCCTCGCGCACTATCTTCGTCGCAGGTGCCGGGATCGGAGGATTGGCGGCTTCGCTGTCGCTCGCGGCCAAGGGCTTTCGCGTTGTCGTTCTGGAAAAATCGGAGAGGCTGGAGGAAGCCGGCGCCGGCCTGCAGCTCTCGCCCAACGCCAGCCGGATCCTGGTCGAGCTCGGTTTGCAGGAGCGTCTTGGCACGCGCGCGGTGACGCCCGACGCCATCTGCATCATGAGCGCACGTGCCGGCGGCGAGATTGCCCGACTACCGCTCGGCGAGGCCGCGACCTTTCGTTCCGGCGCGCCCTATTGGGTGTTGCACCGCGCCGATCTGCAGTCCGCGTTGCAGGCCGAGGTCAACGACCATCCCGATATCGATTTGCGGCTCGGCTGCCAGTTCGAGGATGTCGTGCCGCATGCCAAGGGCCTGACCGTGGTCCAGCGCAGCGGCACGGCGCGGCGGCAGGAGCTGGCGGTGGCGCTGATCGGCGCCGACGGCATCTGGTCCAGCGTCCGTCATCATCTCTTCCCCGACGTCCAGCCGCAATTCTCCGGGCTGATCGCCTGGCGCGGAACGCTCGATGCCACCCAATTGCCGCGCGAATATACGTCGCGCCGGGTCCAGCTCTGGATGGGGCCGGACGCGCATCTTGTCACTTACCCGATCGCGGGCGCGCGACAGATCAACGTGGTCGCGGTGCTGCCGGGAACCTGGAATAGGCCCGGCTGGAGCGCACCGGGCGATCCGTTCGAGGTCAAGAATGCGTTGGTGCAGGCAAGATGGCCGGGCCCGGCGCGGATGATGGTCGGCGCCGTGGACAACTGGCGCAAATGGGCGCTGTTCACGGTCGCCGACAGCGGCCAGTGGTCGAGCGGCAGCATCGCGCTGCTCGGCGACGCCGCGCATGCGATGCTGCCGTTCGTCGCGCAGGGCGCGGGCATGGCGATCGAGGATGGGGCGGTGCTGGCAAAATGCCTGGCGGAAGCTGGCGGCGAAACCGCAACCGACATAGCGGCCGCGCTGAAGCGTTACGGGCGGCTGCGCCGATCGCGCGTGGCACGGGTGCAGCGCGCGGCGCGACAGGTGGGATGGATCTATCACCTCACCGGGCCCGCCGCGATCGCGCGTGACTTTACGATCAAGGCGATGGGCTCGCAGCGCCTGCTGGCGCGGCAGGACTGGATTTACGATTGGCGGGTGTGAGGATTTCGAGGGTTGCGGGCTAATACACCGCGCCGCCGGATCGCGGTCGTGGCGCCGGCTTCACATTCGCAGACGGCCTGTCCGGCGCATCCGTCTTGCCCGGCGGAGACTCCTGGCACTTGTTGCTGCGCCAGGCCTCCTCGGCGAACTTTTGCTGGCCGCGCACGGAAATATAATCGTTGCGATAGGCGAGTTCGGAGACGACCGCACCGGCGGCGCCGGTTTCGGCCTTTGCCATCAAACCCTGCAATTCCGCGGCGCGGGCGGCAAGGTTCTTGCGCTCCGGCTCCAATTGCTTGCAATCGTAAAGATTGTATTTGGCGGGATCGGCGAACGCCGATGTCATGCTGTCGCTCATCTCCGCGCAGCCGGAAAGCGCGAAGCCGAGCCCGAGCAGCGTCATGACAGCCGCAGGGCTTGGCAGAGGCCGAATGTGGCGCGCGCGATCGTTCATGCGGCTTTCGTAAACGGTCAACATTGAGATTGCCTAAAGCAGCACGAGATGTCCGCAATGAGGCTTTACCTTGGCCGCCTCGCCAGCCTCAGGAAGGGTTGTTTTTCGGCTCCGCGGGATGCTCATTTCACTTCGCCGGAAAACGCGCTAAGTATCTGATCTCCTGACTAAAGCGGACGTGGCGGAATTGGTAGACGCTAGGGACTTAAAATGCCTTGCGACTCCCGAGGGGTCTCATCTTTTTTGGAAGCGCTTACGCTCAAGCGGCAGGTCATGCGGCTTGGCTGCCGGCCTGTGGCAGGCTCGGTCCGGTTTAGGACGACGACCCCACGGAAGCGCGGCATTGAACGGGCCTGCTGGCCTGTTCCGCATCAACGAAGTGTACTAGACTCCAAACGAAGGAGATCATTCATGGCCCTCGACACGCCACCCGCGCCTGTCAGCGGTTCCCGCCTCGCGCCGGTGGAGCCGCGTTATGCTCCGCTGTTCTGCTTCGCACTGCTTACGATTTCCTGCGCTCTCGCCAGCCTAGTGCTCGCTTGCGCGACGCCGTTTGCGGCCTTCGGAGTGGTTGCTGCGGCGCTGTTGGCTTTGCGTCCCGCGCTCCTTGTCGTGACAGCCGCCTGGCTGGTCAACCAGGCGATTGGGTTCGGCGCGCACCACTATCCGACCGACGCCAATACGATCTTGTGGGGTTTTGCGATCGGCGCGGGCGCACTTGCCGCAACCACGGCTTCCGTCGCCGCCCTGCGCACGTTGCCATCGAAAGGAACGCGGCTGGTCCTCGCGGCGGCCCTGGTTGCCGCCTACTGCGCCTATGAGGTCGCGCTGTTCGCGGTGACGCCGTTTCTGGGTGGTGCGGGTGCCTTTACGGTGGCGATCATCGCGCGCCTCGCCTTTTTGAACGTCATTTGGCTGATCGGGCTTGTCGCCGCATGCGAAATCGTCCGGCTGATCGAACCATTCCGCAAGGGACGCGCGGTTTCGACTTGAATGACAAGGCGTACTGGCGTTCCGACATCGACGCCTTGATGTTCCCCCTAAGGGATCACGGCGCCGCGTGCGCCGTGCACCGCAGGGCGTTTCGGACGCTACTGGGCTTTGATCCAACACCGAACGACTGCCTTGCCTATTTCGGGAAATTTGAATGGGCGTTCAGGTCGGCCGCCAGTATCAAGATTGCGCGTAATTGCGTTCCGGCCGGCATGAATCTCCATCTTACGAGTCGCGACGTCGCCCGGAACTTGATAGAGTTGAAACCCGTCAAAGGCGGAGAAAAATGATGAGCCGAACAACCGTCACCCACGCTGAGGCAGGGCGTTTGCCGATCGCTGCCGGCCAGATCAGCCGACTTGCACAGTCCCTGATGGCCATGGCGCTCGGCCTCTTTATTGTCGGGGTCGTTGGTTTCTCAGATATCGACGTGGTCCACAACGCCGCGCACGATGTGCGCCATTCGAACGCCTTCCCCTGCCACTGACCCGCGCTACATGAGCACTTTTCGCTCAATCGTGTTCTCGTCGGTGGTCGCGGGGTTTGTCGTCGGCGCGATGGTCACGGTGATCCAGCAATTCGGTACGGTGCCCTTGATCTTGAAGGCCGAAGTCTTCGAGAAGGCGGCCAGGCCTCACAGGAGTGAAGCTGCTGCGGCGGCCACGCAGGAGACGGTTGCCGCGCACGATCATGCGGAGCACGAGCACGCCGCCGAGACCTGGGAGCCACGCGACGGCCTTGAGCGTAACGCCTACACGGCGGCGGCCAATGTGCTGACTGCCATCGGCTTTGCATTGCTTCTGGCTGCTTTCTTCGCCTTGCGGAGTGGGAACGCGGGAAGTCGCGTGTCGTGGCACGAAGGCCTGATGTGGGGACTGGCGGGCTTTAGCGTCTTCGCGATTGCGCCGGGACTGGGTTTGCCTCCGGAATTGCCGGGCGTGCCGGCTGCGCCCCTGTTGTCGCGCCAGATCTGGTGGGTGGTGGCGGCGGTGGCGACGGCAGGAGGCCTGGGTCTTATCTTTTTCCGACGGTCCGTGCCGGCCTCGATTGCGGGACTGATCCTCATCATGTTGCCCCATCTTATCGGTGCGCCGGAGCTGGAGCACGTTGAGACGAACGTGCCCACCTCACTATCCCATCAGTTTGTGGTCGCCGTCACGCTGACGAACCTGATCTTCTGGTCCATGCTGGGCGGCCTGACGGGCGTCGCTTTTGCGCATTTCGATCGGGATACGTCGCACGCTAATGCGACCTGAGTCGCTATTCGGCCATGGACGGAGACCGGCCGTCACTCACCGACGGATTTTACGACTGCGGACTTGACGCCGAGGCTCATCGGGACCTGACACCTTGGCGGCCAGGCCTGCACGGGTTATGAAGGTCATGGCATGCGGGCGTGGCGAAACTGGTAGACGCAACGGACTTAAGCCAAGTTGAGTGCTTTCGGGGAAACCCGGGATGCAGAACTGCTCAAATTCGGGGAAGCCTTCACTGGTAATCCCGAGCCAAGCCCGGCGACGGGAAGGTGTAGAGACTAGACGGGCAGCACCTACAGCGGCGACGCCAGGGTGAAGGGATAGTCCAGACCACAAACGCCACATTGGCGGCGGCGAAAGCCGTAGCTGGTACGAAAATCCGTTGGGCATTGCCCGTGCCGGTTCGAGTCCGGCCGTCCGCACCAAAGCATTGCTACTTGGCATCTACTAGCCGTCGACCTCTTCTTCGGCGACAGGCTTCTCCCGGCGAACCATCTCCGCCGCGCCCAGTCGGCATCGGACATGGGCGCCTTGCTCTCCACAAGGACGGCTTGATCTTTCTCAAGAAACCCAGCCTGGTTAGCCCTAGAATATGCCGTGCAGGTCCCGACGTCCGTCAATGACGCGGATGATCTCGACCACGCCGATAGGACCTTCATCGGTGTCAGGGTCGGTCCGGTACAACAGCAGATAAGGGGCCTCGACCAGCATGCGCATGGACGGCCGAATATCAGACCGGCGCACCCCCATGCGAGGTTGCGATCTCAGCAGTTCCGCCTTGGCCTCGATGCGATCGAAATAACGCTCGGCCGCCGTGGGCTGTTCAAGCCCGATCAGCGCGTAGATTTCCAATACGTCGGTTCGCGCCTGGTTCGACCAGACCAATTCAGCCGGCATTACCCAAGGCTTTCTTCACACCCTCCAGCCGCTCGCGGGCTTCTTTGCGCAACTTTTTCATGTTCTGCTTGCCGGCAGAACCGCTGGCAACACCTTCATCCCACATCTGCCGCAGCCGCTTGATGTCTTCCTGGCGGAGTTCACGTTTCAACTGCCAGTCACGGACGGCTTCGCGCACGATCTCGCTCGTCGTGGCGTACTCTCCTGCATCCACTGCTGCCTTGAGTGCAGAAACCTGCTCATTCGTCAGCGCCACACTTAGTTTTTCGACCGATGCCATACGACCTCCAACTTCCTTTGGTAGGATATTTTACTACTTCTTGACACCATCATCAACTGTTCCGGTTCCAGCTCCTGGAACGCGCACAGGATGTGCTATGAAAGGCGTTGCTCGAAGGAGACATGCTGATGATGCGCGTCGGGTTCGAGTCCCACCGCCCGCACCACGGCTCGGCAAACATGCCAATCCGCTCTTGGAGTCGTCCGATGGCCGCCCTCGAAAAAATCACCATCGCTCCTCACCTCACCTTCGACGCCGTTGTCGCGGGCGAGGCAGGTGCGCCGCTGGTGCTGTTACTTCACGGCTTTGCCGAATCGATGCATTGCTGGCGCGCGCAGGTGAGCGCGCTTTCGAACCGGAGCTATCGCGCGATCGCACCGAGCCAGCGCGGCTATTCGGCGGGCGCGCGGCCCGATCCGCGCGATGCATCGAACTACCACATCGACCGCTTGATGGACGATGCGATGGCCATCGTCGCCGCGTCAGGTTATGGCGACGAGCGGTTTCATCTCGTCGGCCACGACTGGGGCGCAAGCATCGCTTGGGCGCTCGCGGATCGCTACCCCCAACGGCTCGCCTCGCTCGCGGTGCTGTCGCGGCCGCATCCGAACGCCTTCAATCGCGCGTTGCAGTCTCCGGATGGCGATCAGGCGCACCGCTCGCGGCATCACAAGGCCTTCCTTGAGCCCGATGCGGTCGACGTCGTTCTGGCCGATGACGCCAAATGGCTGCGCGATCGCCTCACCGCCAACGGCGTGCCGCAAGCCGCGATCGCAGCGCATCTTGCCGTGCTCGGCAACGAGCCCGCCATGGAAGCAGCCCTTGCCTGGTATCGCGCGCGCGGCGCGATCCGCTCGCCGCTCGGCCCGATCCGGGTGCCGACGCTCTATATCTGGGGCGATGCCGACGACACCGTTGGACGGCCTGCAGCCGAAGGCACGGTCGACTTTATCGCCGCGCCCTATCGCTTCGAGGCCTTTTCCGGCGTCGGCCATTTCGCGGCGGACCAGGCACCCGATCGCGTCAGCGAATTATTGCTCGAACATTTGCAGGCTCACCCGATCTGACGGAATTCCTCAACCGCCCGATCAGGCCGCCTCCGCCAGCTCCGACACACGCTCCCACGTCGTCGCTTTCATGCTGGGCCGGTCCTGCATTCGCTTGAGCCACGACACCAGGTTGGCGTGCGGCGCGCCGAGAGCCGGCCATTCCGGCGTGTGCGTAAAGAATTCGACAGCGGGCGCGACCATGAGGTCGGCGAGCGAGATCGTATCGCCGGCGAAATAAGAATTGCCGCCAAGCAAATGCGCCAGTTCATTGAACACGGTAAGGGCCTTCGGCATCGCGGCCGCGATGGCCGCTTCGTCCGGCGTTAGCCCCATCACCCGCGGTCCCACCACGCGGTGAAACACGATGACGTTGCCGACGCCATGGAACAGATACCAGTCGTTGACATTCATCACCTGGTCCATGCGAGCCGCGCGCTTGGGATCGGCCGGCGTCAGCGCGGGCTGTGGCACGACACGATCGAGGTAGCGCAGGACGGCCTGGGTCTCGTAAAGCATGAATCCGTCGTGCTCCAGAACCGGCACCCGGCCAAAGGGATGACGGGCCAGATGTTCCGGCGAGCGCAATGTGCCCGGTGCCACCATCGAAAACCGGTAAGGTACGCCCTTCTCTTCCAGTGTCGCAAGCGCCGCGCGCCCGAACGGGCTGCCTGGAATCGAATGAACCGTGAATGCCGACATGACCGTCTCTCCTCGGCTAGTTGCTTGTGAAACTTCAGCTCTTGCGAAGCTCCGCTTCCCTCGCAAAGCGCTCCAGCAGGCCCGACCAGCCGCCGTCGACGTCCTTGCGCATCGAGTGGCCTGCCTCGGCGCCCATCGTCTCGAATTTGTGATGGACGAGTTCGACGTTGGTCGCATCAGGCCCGTCTGCGGCAAAGCGCACATCGACTTCGGATTTCATGGCGACGTCCGGCTTCCACTGCGCGTTGATCTGCCAGAGCAGCACCAGCCGGTGCGGCGGCTCCCACACCGTGATGGTAGCGACGGAGGTCTCGGTGCCGTCTTCCGAAATCTCCAGCCAGCGCCCGCCGAGGCGCGGCTCCATCAGCACTTTCTGGATCGGCTTTTTGCCGACGCCGTGGTCATAAGGCCACCAGCGCGTCAGGCCGCTGGTGAAGACCTCGAAGGCGTGATCGATCGGCGCCTTGACGTGAACGGTTTTGCGCACCGGCGCGATGACAACTCTCTCGTTCATGTGTTCCTCTTCTTGGCCTTGTAGGATTTTTCAGCCTCCAGCCTGAATGCCTCAAGCGCATCGCCCCAAAAACTGTCGAGCCAGGCACGCAATTCCACCAGCCCTTCCCGGCGCAACGAATAGATGCGGCGGACACCTTCGCTCCGCTCTTCGACGAGCCCGGCGTCCTTCAGCACCTTCAGGTGCTGCGACACCGCCGGCCGCGAAACCGGCAGTCCGGCCGCCAGCATATTCACCGGTCGCGGGCCATTGCGAAGGCGCTCAAACACCTTTCGCCGGGTCGGGTCCGCCAGCACCGTCAGCGCATTTCCGTAAGCCATGACTAACGGTAAGCCAATGCTTACGCATTTGTCAAGATGGCTTCCACGTGCGCGAACGGCGAGCGGCGCAAAAAAGCCCCGGGCGATGCCGGGGCTTTAAGCTGCTGGAAGCCAGTGCGCGAGGTCAATAACGCGCGACGACCGGGCCGCCGAATTTGTAGTTGATGCCTGCGCGCGCAATACTGGTCGTCAAAGAAGCCTTTTGATTGAACACGGCGCCGTTGCCTCCGATGCTCGTCATCGATACTGAGCCGAAGTCGGCGTAGAGGTATTCGAGTTTTGCCGACCAATTATTGAGGAACGCGTATTCCCAACCTGCTCCCACCGTCCAACCAGCGTTCGTCTGCGTGGTAGATGCCGCGTTCGATGTGCCGAACACTGGATCAATCAGGTTCGAGGTATATTTGATGTCGGTGACCGCCACGCCGCCCGTGACATAGAGCAATGAGCGATCAAAAGCGTAGCCGACGCGAGGACGCGCAGTGAACAGCCAATCGGTCTTCACCTGATTGAACACGGCGAAATTTCCGCCGCCGACAAAGACACTGGGCGTGGTCTGAGAAGCGCGGAGGCCGAAATATTCGAAATCTGCCTCGACGCCAAACACCCAATTGCCGCTTTGCCAGTTGTAGCCCGCCTGGCCGCCACCGGTGAATCCACTTGGTGAAAGTTTGAGTGTATCCAACGCGGAAACCAGGGCTTGATTAGGCGACCCGAAGCCGCCGACAACAGCTGTATCCAGGTTGGATCTGCCCCACCCGTAACCCGCGTTCAATCCAACGTAAAATCCAGTCCAGTCATAAACGGCAGCTGCGACCATCGGAGGCGCTTTGGTGTATGGACGCGCCGCGAGATCTGCGGCCGAAGCCGAAGTGGCCATAGCGATAAGGCCGACTCCAGCAAGCAAAGACCTGTTCATGATTTTCCCTCTGCGATTCCGTAGCCTGAAGTTCGCAAGCCGTATCAGGTTCCCAGCGAAATCGCGTGACGGAAATGCAACATAAGGCGGCAATCCAACTCGAGGGATTTGAGGCCCCGATGCGGAGCGAAACGCCGTCGCGTCGGCGCTATCTGCTTGACCAAACCCGGAATTCCATCACAGCAGCGGAATTCGGATCTGCCGCCCGCACGGACCGCTACGTGTGCGTCGGCCAGTGCCGCGTGCGGAACCAGGTGCGGTAGTCCGACGACATCTTCGCGCGCTGCGCCTGCGGCGCATGCCGCCTGCACGTCGATGCCTCCTCGCTGTTGTCAGGCGCGCCCCATCGCAGCTCGACGCAATCGTTCGGGTTATAGGCCATCTCGAAATCGGCCGCCCGATCGATGATGTCCTTGAGCGACAGCGTCCACTGCGAGCCATCGCTGCGCGTGTAGGATATTTTGCGCAAACCAAGCTCGGAGGCGAGCACGCCTTGCAGCTCGCTCTTCACGTCCTCGGCGCTCTTGCCGCTCGGCATTGCATAGCGCTGCGCCCGCCGTACCACGCGATCGGGAAATCCCCGCACTACATCGATCGCGATCAGCAGGCGGAAATCGCGCGCCGGCGTCGAATAATCTTCCCACGGGCCTGAGGTCTCGAAGATCGACGGGCCGTTCGGCATCGCCGTCTCGCCGGTTGCCTTCTCCTGATATTTCCGTCCGTTCTCGACCGAGGTGACGCGCGTCCTCACCTGCTCGTTGAGGCTCGCGATCGCGTCCGTCATCGCTTTCACGGGATCGAGCGACTCGGGCGACATCACGTCATCCATCCGATCGTAAAAATCCTCGGCGCTCATCCGCGACTGATCGAGCGAAAAATCGCCATACTGCGGATTGTTGGCGATTTCGGCATTGGCCAGCCGCCGCAACGAACCGCCTTTGTCGCGCACAATGGGGCGGAAGTGCTTGAAGCCGGGACTGCCGAGCGCAGGATCGTGCACGAACAGAAAATTGCCGCGCCAGAAGCGCTTTCGCGTGATCGATCCGTCGGGCTCGGCGTCGACGGCGAGGAAGACGCCCGGCGTGCCGCTGGCCTCCGGCACGAGATGGACCAGCATCAGCACATGGCCGTAGGGGTCGGCATACACCGTGCCCGGGCGCAGCGTCTGTTGCGTCAGCGGGATGGTGTAGAAATCGGTGCTGTCGTCGCTGCCGGCCACGCGCACGGTGCCGCTATGCACGACGTCGCCGACGTCGCGCAGATATTCGCCGAACGTCGTCGGGCGCTTCGGCTTTGGCGGCGGCAAAGCGGCAGCCGGCGGAATCGGCGCCGACGCGTCGGCCGGCTGCGGCCGACCAAAAAACTGGCCCAGAAGCGCCGGCCTTGGCACCGGCGGCGCGGCGTCGGCAAGCGTAGCGGAAGCGATTTCCTGTTCGGGCGGCGGCGGCGGCCGCGTGACTTCCGGATGCTCCATGTCGAACCACTGGTAGCACTTCGGTGGCTTGCCGCCCGTGCCGCGCGCGCAATTCGAATAGCCGAACGGCAGGCCCATTTTGTAGGCGAAATAGGCGCGCAGGAAGTAGACGAAATCGGCGCAATCGGGACGAAGGCCGGTCTTCGCATTATCCTCGCCGCGACCCAGATAGTTGAACAGGAAATTGCGCGATTGGTCGTGCAGCACTTCATGCCACGCCTTCCAGGACAGGTCCTGGTCGGGCGGCGCGTCAAACAGCTTCTCGATCCACGCCGAAAACAGCGTTTCCGTTGTGCGATCCCAATTGCTGCGGACCTGCCAGAAAACTCCCGACGGCGTACGCGGAGGCTCCGGCTTGCGCGCGCTCACGGTGATCTCGCGGGTGATCGCGCCGCATTGCGCGGTCGCGTGATCAAGCGCCAGTGTCGCGTGCCACGTGCCCGCGGCCGGCTCGGCGACTTCGGCGAACCAGGAATACGGTGCCCCGCCGCGCCGGCCGGACGATTTGGCACCGACGCTTCCGTCGGGCGCGATCAGCGAGAGCACGCCTTGAAGCGGCTTCTCGGTGACGAGCATGACTCGCAGCGGCGCGCCCTTCCATGGCGCGATTGGCGAGGGCACGACCGAAAGCTCAGCGGCGTCCTCGCAGGTGCCTGACGTTGCTTCGGCCGACGAGCCAGCCGCTGAGAACAGGAACAAAGCCGTCGCAGCAACAGCAAACCGGCTTGCGAGAAGCATCTTGGCAAGTTTCATGGAGAGGCCCCGGAACTCGGCCCCCTGCCCGCGGGACCCGTTTCGCAGGATAGCCGAATCTGCAGGGGATCAGTCAGCAATTTGACGGCGATTTTGCGACCATCGCGGCCATGGAACCAGCGATGAACGAAACCGGCACCGCTCCCTGACGGCCGCTGGGGATGGGTTCCGCGCGACGTCGCGTTGCCGTCCTACTCCGACTTGTCGATGTTCCAGAAGATCGGCGTCGCCGGGCCATCGAGCACACCGCTGAGCGATTTCCGCCACGCGCTCGGTATGAGGAACTGCCCGAGCGGGACATAGATCACCTGGTCATAGGCTTCCTTCTGAATATCGGCAGCGAGTTTCTTCTGCTCCTCCGGCGAGGACGAGCGTGCATAGGCGTCCTTCAACTGCTCGATCTTGGCGTCTTCCGCCCAGCCGAACCAGCCGCCATTCTTGCCTCGGCCGCCGATCGAGAAATTGACTACGGGGTTCATCACGTCGGCCGCGACCCAGTTGGTGAAGAACATGTTCCAGCCGCCCTCCTTCACCGGCTTCTGGCTGGTGCGGCGGCTCACCACCGTCTGCCAGTCGGTCGCCTGCACGTCGACCTTGAAGCCGGCTTCGCGCAACTGCTGGGCGGCGACGATCGGCTGCGCCTTCAAGGTCACGACGTCGCCGGGCGCCATGATCACAACAGGCGTGCCGTCGTAGCCGGATTCGACGAGCGCTTTTTTCGCCTCCGCCATGCTGCCGCCTTTCACCAGCGCCCCCGACCCCTCCTCGGTCGCCAGCGGCGTATCGCAGATGAAAAACGCGCCACAGGTCTGGTAGTATTTGGGATTGCCAACCAACGCATCCAGCACGTCCTTCTGGTTCATCGCCAGCAATGCTGCGCGGCGAACCTTGACGTTATCGAACGGCGGCAGCAGGAAGTTCATGCGGCCGAGCGTCTGGAAGCCGAACTTGTTCAGCGTCTCGACCTTCAGGTCCGGATTTGCCTCCAGCACCGGCATCAGGTCGAACGGCGGATTCTCCATGAAATCGATGTCGCCGGACTGCAGCGCGTTCACCGCGGTCTGCGCATCCGCCATGGTGATCCATTCGACGCGGTCGACCTTCACCACCTTGCCGCCGGCGGTCCAGCTCGCCGGCTCCTTGCGCGGCACATAATCCGTGTTCTTCTCATAGACCGCCTTCACGCCGGGCTGGAATTCGGCCTTGACGAATTTGAACGGACCGGACCCGATCTGCTCCGGAATCTGCTGGCCCGGCGGCGTTTCGGCCAAACGCTTGGGCATCATGAACGGCACATAGGATGACGGCTTTCCGATCGATTCCAGCACCAGGCCATAGGGCTCTTTCAGTTTCAGCGTGATGGTCTTGGCGTCGGTGGCCTCGATGCTGGCGGTGAAATCCATCAGCTTCTGGCCCATATTGTCGTTCTTGCCCCAGCGCTTGAGCGACGCCACGCAATCGTCCGCGGTGACCGGCGCGCCGTCATGCCATTTGAGGCCATCACGCAGCGTGAAGGTGTAGGTGAGCTTGTCGTCCGAGACCTTCCAATCCGCCATCTGTGGCTGGACCTTGAAGTTGGAATCGGTCGCCAGCAGCGTGTCGTAAACCATGTAGCCATGGTCGCGCGTGATGTAGGCCGTGGTGAAGCCGGGATCGATGGTGCGCAGGTCGGAATGCATCACCGCGGTGATGGTCTTGCCGGCTGCGAACGCCTGCGAGGTAGCCGCGGCCGCGAGCGCGAAGATGGACAGGGTCGACGCGATCGCAAAACGCTTCCAGCGCGAGATGTCGGGCATTCGGTCTCTCCTGACGTGAAACTAGTCAAAACCAGCTGATAGATTATGCATGTAGTTCGTTATTTGGGCGATCTAACACGCTGTAAATCCTTGGCATTTGAGACTTGCACCAAGCGTGTTGCGCGTCAATCGCGATTGTTGCCGATCTGGCGCTCGCAAGTTTCGCGCAATCTTTCACTTTACAATTTCCCCGCCGGTCCCTCTCGTAGCGCCTCGCGCGATGCAAAAGTCGTTCGTTTGGAAGTCGAGAGGGCCCGCGATGAATCCAGCCAATCTTCCCTTTGATTCCGAAGCGATGTTGCAGGGCCTGCGTGGCTGGGTCGAGTGCGAAAGCCCGACCTTCGATGCAGGTGCGGTCGAACGCATGCTGGATATCGCCGCGCGGGACATGGCGATCATGGGTGCCACCATCGAACGCATCGCCGGCCGCCAGGGTTTTGGCGGCTGCGTCCGCGCCCGCTTTCCGCATCCCAAACAAGGCGAACCGGGAATCCTGATCGCCGGTCATTTCGATACGGTCCACCCGATCGGCACCCTGGAAAAGCTGCCGTTCCGGCGCGAGGGCGACAAATGCTTCGGCCCCGGCATCTACGACATGAAGGGCGGCAGCTACCTGTCGCTTGAAGCGATCCGCCAACTGGCGCACGCGTCCTTTACGACGCCGCTGCCGATCACGGTGCTATTCACGCCGGATGAAGAGGTCGGCACGCCCTCGACGCGAGACATCATCGAGGCGGAGGCCGCTCGCAACAAATATGTGCTGGTGCCGGAACCCGGCCGCGCCAATAACGGCGTCGTCACCGGCCGTTATGCGATCGCGCGTTTCAATCTCGAAGCGATCGGCAAGCCGAGCCACGCCGGTGCCGCGCTCTCCTCGGGACGTTCCGCGATCCGCGAGATGGCGCGCCAGATCATTGCGATCGACGCGATGACGTCGGAGGATTGCACCTTCTCCGTCGGCATCGTCCATGGCGGCCAATGGGTCAATTGCGTCGCCACCACCTGCACCGGCGAAGCGCTGAGCATGGCCAAGCGCCAGGCCGATCTCGACCGCGGCGTGGAGCGGATGCTGGCCCTATCCGGCACCGCCAATGACGTGACCTTCAAGGTGACGCGCGGCGTCACCCGGCCGGTCTGGGAGCCGAACGCCGGGACCATGGTGCTCTACGAGAAAGCGCGCCGACTGGCCAAGGAGATCGGCATGGAACTGCCGCACGCCAGCGCCGGCGGCGGCTCCGATGCCAACTTCACTGGCGCAATGGGCATTCCGACGCTCGATGGCCTTGGGCCGCGCGGCGCCGATCCGCACACGCTCAATGAACACATCGTGGTCGAAAGCCTCGCCGAACGCGGCCGGCTGATGGCGGGGCTATTGGCGACGCTGGAGTGAAATCCGCATCATGCCCAAAGCGCAAGACAATCCGCGCGTCGTCCCGTTCAAGACCATTCGCGCCCGCGCCGAAAAGCGCAAGGGCGGGCCGAAAGGACTGGAAAAGCTGCTGCCGCGAAAACCCGATGCGAAGGCGTTGGCTCGTCTCTTGGACGACCGCATCCTGGCGGAGATGACCAAGCGGGTGTTTTCCGCAGGATTTGCCTGGAGCGTCATCGAAGCCAAGTGGACGGGCTTTGAGGAGGCATTTCTCGGCTTCAAGCCCACTAAGCTGATATTTCAGCCCGACGACTTCTGGGACGACCGGTTGAAGGACACGCGTATCGTTCGCAACGGTGCCAAGATCTCCTCGGTGCGCGAGAACGCCGCTTTCGTGCAGGGGATCGCGAACGAGCATGGCAGCTTCGGCAAGTTCCTGACGACGTGGCCTTCCTCCGATGAAGTCGGCCTGCTCGATCTTCTCGCCAAGCGCGGTAGCCGGCTCGGCGGCAACACCGGCCAGATGTTTCTGCGCTTCGTCGGCTGGGACGGATTCGTAATGTCGCAGGATGTGGTGGAGTGTCTGCGCGACGCCGGTCTGGATATTGCTGCCGAAGCGAAATCGAAGGGCGACCTCGCCAAGGTGCAGGCGCAGTTCAATGTCTGGGCCAAGGAGACGGGATTGCCGTATGCGCATCTATCGCGCATCTGCGCGATGTCGATCGGTGAGAACCACGCGCCATGACGTACTATCATTTGCATCATGCTTGCGCGATGGCATGGGGCTTGCAGCGCGGTGAGTGGCAAAATCAGGCGAGAATCCGTCAAATTTGGGGTTTGTCAGGAGATGCAGATGCATTCACAGTTGCGTGCTGAAAGCGTGAGTTCTTGCTGAGGCATTGACGTCATCATGCTCGGATATCTGCTTCGCCGCGTGCTTGCCGCCATTCCCGTGATGGGCGTGGTCGCGCTGTTCGTGTTTCTCCTGCTGCGGCTCACCCCCGGCGACCCCGCCGCGATCCTGGCCGGTGACAACGCAACTCCCGAGCAGCTTGAGCACATCCGCACCTCGCTTGGCCTGAATGAGCCGCTCTACACGCAATTCTTCACCTGGATCGGAAAACTGCTGCATGCCGATCTCGGGGTGTCTTTGATCTCGAACGTGCCGGTCCTGCAGATGATCGGCCAGCGCGTCGAGCCGTCGATCTCGATCGCGCTATCGACTATCCTCCTGTCGATCATCATTGCGGTGCCGCTCGGCGTCATCGCGGCATCGAAGCACGGCACCTGGATCGACCGCTTCGTGATGGGACTATCCGTGCTCGGTTTCTCGGTGCCGGTATTCGTGATCGGCTATCTGCTGATCCAGATCTTCGCCATCGACCTGCGCTGGCTGCCGGTGCAAGGATTCCGCAGCATCTCGTCGGGGCTCTCGCCGTTCCTCGAGCGCATCGTGCTTCCGACCTTCACCCTGTCCTTTATCTATGTCGCCTTGATCGCGCGCATGACCCGCGCATCGATGCTGGACGTGCTCGGCGAGGACTATGTTCGCACCGCGCGCGCCAAGGGCATCGGCGAGGTCGCCGTGCTGCTGCGCCATGCCTTGCGCAATGCCGCGGTGCCCGTGATCACCGTGATCGGCAACGGCTTCGCACTTCTGATCTCCGGCGTCGTCGTTACCGAAAGCGTGTTCAATCTGCCGGGCGTCGGACGCCTCACCGTCGATGCCGTGCTGGCGCGCGACTATCCCGTCATTCAGGCGATGATCCTTTTGACCTCGCTGGTTTATGTGACCGTCAATCTCCTGATCGATGTGGCCTACACGTTCCTCGATCCCAGAATCCGCTATTGAGGATAAGGCACTGATGGCGATCGAAACCCTTCCCGAGCCGTCCATCCCGATCACCACGCCGTTGCGGCCGCGGCTCGGATTCCTCACGGCAACGCCGATCATCGCCGCCGCCACGATCTGCCTGCTCCTGATCATTGCGATTGCCGTGCTGGCGCCCTGGCTCGCGCCGCACGATCCGCTGCTGCTGGCGCCGGCCCAACGGCTGAAACCATCCAGCGCGCAATTTTTGCTCGGCACCGACGGTTACGGCCGCGACTTGCTGTCGCGCATCATCTATGGCGGACGCATCTCGCTCGTGATCGGATTTGGTACCGCGATCGTTTCGGTCGCTATCGGGCTCGTGATCGGCCTCGTGTCCGGATTCTTCAAGTGGGTCGATACCGTGATGATGCGGATCATGGATGGGCTGATGGCGATCCCGAGCGTCCTGCTTGCGATTGCTGTTGTGTCGCTGTCGGGCGCCACCGTGATGACCGTGCTGGTCGCCATCACGATTCCCGAAATTCCCCGCGTGGCCCGGCTGGTACGCTCGGTCGTGCTGTCGGCGCGCGAGGAGCCCTATGTCGAAGCCGCGATCTCGGTGGGCTCCAGCTTGCCAAAGATCATGTGGCGGCATTTGATGCCCAACACGATTGCGCCGTTGATCGTGCAAGGCACTTACGTCTGCGCATCGGCCATCCTCACCGAGGCGATCCTGTCGTTCCTCGGCGCCGGCATCAGCACGGAAACGCCGACCTGGGGCAACATCATGGCGGAGGGGCGCGCCTATTTTCAGATCAAGCCGGCCTTGATCTTCTGGCCGGGATTGTTGCTGTCGATCGCGATCCTCAGCATCAATCTGATCGGCGATGCCGCACGCGACGCGCTCGATCCGCGCATGAAGCAGCGCGAGGGCGGCAAGTGAAAGCCCAGGCGCGTCATTGCGAGGAGCACTTGCGACGAAGCAATCCAGTCCTTGCGGGGATGGATGGATTGCTTCGCTTCGCTCGCAATGACGGGGAGAGAACGGCAACGTGACAAACGTCATCCTAGACATAAACGACCTCATCGTTTCCCTCGGCGAGGATGCGCGGGCGCCGCGCATCATCGACGGCGTCTCGTTGCAGGTCGCCAAAGCCGAGACGCTGTGCCTGGTCGGCGAAAGCGGATCCGGCAAATCCGTGACCTCGCTGACCGTGATGGGCCTGTTGCAGAAAGGTTCGCTGGTGGCCTCCGGCGGCAGCGTCAAACTGGTCGGTGAAGAGCTGCTCACTGCAAGCGACCGCCGCTTGCGGCAATTGCGCGCCACCACCATGGCGATGATTTTCCAGGAACCGATGACGGCACTCAATCCGGTGGTGCCGGTCGGCCGCCAGATCGACGAGGTGCTGCGGACCCATACCGATCTCGACGCCCGCGCCAGGCGCCAGCGTATCCTTCAGATGATGGAACAGGTGCGGCTGCCCGAGATCGAACGCATCTTTGCCTCCTATCCGCACCGGCTGTCGGGCGGCCAGCGCCAGCGCATCATGATCGCGATGGCGCTGGTGCTGGAACCAAAGCTCTTGATCGCGGATGAGCCGACGACCGCACTCGACGTCACCACGCAAAAGCAGATCCTCACGCTGATCCGCGACCTGCAGCGCGATCACGGCACTGCCGTGCTCTTCATTACCCACGACATGGGCGTGGTCGCCGAGATTGCCGATCGCGTCGCCGTCATGCGTCAGGGACGACTGGTCGAGACCGCCGCGCTCGATACCATCCTGCGCAGGCCGACCATGGAATACACCCGCAACCTGCTCTCCTCCGTGCCGAGCCTCGTGCCGCGCGCGCCGCGCGCCGATTCCAAGGAACCCGTCGTGCTGGAGGCCAACGAACTTGGCAAAGTCTATCGCGAGCGCTCGTTGCTCGGCAGAACCCGCGACGTCGCGGCCGCCAAGGACGTGACGCTGACCTTGCGCAAGGGCCGCACGCTCGGCATCGTCGGCGAAAGCGGTTCCGGCAAATCCACGGTAGCGCGCTGCATCGTCCGTCTGATCGATCCGACCTCCGGCGGCGTCCGCCTTGCAGGACGCGAAATCTCCGGACTGTCGCGGCGGCTCTTGCAACCACACCGCAAGCGCATCCAGATCATATTCCAGGATCCTTATCGCTCGCTCAACCCGCGGATCACCGTCGGCGAGACCATCGCGGAGGGTCCGATCAATTACGGCATGCCGCGCGCAGAGGCGCTTGCGAAAGCACGTGAGCTGCTGGAATTGGTCGACCTGCCGCCCGACGCGATCTCGCGTTACCCGCATCAATTCTCCGGCGGCCAGCGCCAGCGCATCGCGATCGCCCGCGCACTGGCGCTCGACCCCGACGTGCTGGTGGCGGATGAGGCAGTCTCGGCGCTGGACGTGTCGGTACAGGCGCAGGTGCTGGAGCTGCTCGACGAAATCCAGTCGAGGCTCGGTATCGCGC
>VAZG01000492.1 GCA_005885285.1 Alphaproteobacteria bacterium
TCTTAACAGGGAATTTTTTGCGGCCTTGCAGGGAATTAAATCGGGCGATCAGGGAAATTTCCGCCCTGATCAGAGAAGGAGGCCTTCGGCTCGCTCATTGCCCGTAATCCGGGCACGAAGGACCCCTGCGGTTATCGCCGACCTGGAACCTTACCCCTCAGCCCTGCTCGCCGAAACGCCTCGGCCATTCCGCCGCTGTTAGCGGGCACGCGATTGCTTCCGCCTGGCCTTTCGGCCGGTCGGGGCCGTTTCTCTGATCCCGATGGGGCGATCGCAGGACGGGTTGCGGTCGCCCGATCTCCGGGGGCGTCATCGAGCCGCATCGTTAACGAGATCCGACGGCGTTTCGGGTCGACCTCCAACACTTTGACACGGACGACATCGCCGGGCGTCGCAATCTTGCGTGGATCGGAGACGTAAGTATTGGCCATCGCGGAGATGTGCACCAGCCCGTCCTGGTGGACCCCCACATCGACGAAGGCGCCGAATGCGGCGACGTTCGTCACGACACCTTCGAGAACCATGCCGGGCTTCACATCCTCGAGCTTTTCCACTCCCTCGCGAAATCTTGCCGTCTTGAAAACCGGGCGCGGATCCCGACCGGGCTTCTCGAGCTCGCTCAAGATGTCGGTGACGGTGGGCACCCCGAACACGGCATCAGTGAACGCCTCGGGCTCGAGCTGGCGTAGTACCGGTGTATTTCCGATCAGCGCCCCCAGTTGGCTGTTGGTTGCCGCGAGAATGCGCCGCACGACGGAGTAGGCTTCCGGGTGTACACCAGACGTATCGAGCGGATCGTCACCATTGGAGATGCGCAGGAACCCTGCCGAAAGCTCGAACGCCTTGGGCCCGAGCCGCGGCACCTTCTTGAGCGCCGAGCGGGTGCGAAAAGGACCGCGCGCCTCACGGTAGCTGACGATGCTGCGCGCCAGTCCGTCGCCGATGCCGGAAACTCGCGACAGCAACGGCGTGGATGCCGTGTTGACGTCCACACCCACGGCGTTGACGCAATCCTCGACTACCGCATCGAGGGAACGCGAAAGTTTGTGTTCGCTGAGATCGTGCTGATATTGGCCCACGCCGATCGATTGGGGATCAATCTTGACCAGCTCGGCGAGCGGGTCCTGAAGCCGCCGGGCGATCGAGACCGCTCCGCGCAACGACACGTCGAGGTCAGGCAACTCCTGCGAGCCAAAAGTCGAAGCAGAGTAGACCGAGGCCCCGGCCTCTGAGACGACGACCTTAGTCAGCTCAAGCTCGGAGTGGAGGCGAATGAGCTCCGCACCGAGCCGGTCGGTTTCACGCGAGGCGGTGCCGTTCCCGATTGCGATCAGCTCCACCCGATGCTCTTGGGCAAGCCGCGCCAGCTGAGCAATCGACTCGTCCCAACGACGCTGCGGCTGATGCGGGTAGATTGTCGTCGTCGCGGCGACTTGCCCGGCCCTGGTGACCACGGCGACTTTGACGCCGGTCCGATACCCCGGATCAAGCCCCATTGTCGTGCGCGCACCCGCGGGAGCCGCGAGCAGCAGGTCGCGCAGGTTCCCGGCAAACACCTGCACTGCAGCATCTTCCGCGGCTTGCCAAAGCCGAAGGCGCAGGTCGCTTTCGATGTGAACCAGAATCCTTGTCCGCCAAGCCAAGCGCACCGTATCGATCAGCCAGCGGTCGCCGGGCCGACCCTGATCGGCGATCTTGAACCGGTTCGCGATCTGCCGCTCAAAGGCGCTCTGTTCGCCTTGATCCACCGTGGTCGGATCCGGCGCCAGCTCCAGAGCGAGCACCTCCTCCTTCTCGCCGCGGAACAGTGCGAGGATGCGGTGCGACGGCAATTTAGCCAGCGGCTCGCTGAAGTCGAAATAATCGGCGTACTTGGCGCCGGAGTCCGCCTTGCCCGCGCGAACGCGCGAACGAAGACGACCGCGCAACCACACTTCCTCGCGCAGGGTCCCGATCAGCGCGGCGTCTTCGGTAAAACGCTCAACCAGAATTGCGCGGGCGCCTTCGAGTGCGGCGGTCGTATCGGTCACCCCCTTATTCGGTTCGACGTACCGGCGAGCCAGCTGCTCCGGGTATTGGTCGGGCCTCGCGAGAAGCGCCTCCGCCAGCGGCTCCAGACCCGCTTCGCGGGCGGTTTGAGCCTTCGTCCGCCGTTTTGGGCGATAGGGCAAATAGAGATCCTCGAGCCGCGCCTTGCTGTCCGCCGCGTTGATCGCCTGCTCGAGTGCAGCGTCGAGTTTTCCTTGCTGGCCGATGCTGTCGAGGATCGCGGCCCGACGCTCGTCGAGCTCGCGTAGATACCTCAGCCGCTCCTCGAGAGTGCGCAGCTGGGCGTCATCGAGCACCCCGGTCGCCTCCTTCCGGTATCGGGCAACAAAGGGCACGGTCGCTCCGCCGTCGAGCAACGAGATGGCAGCAGCGACCTGCTGCTCCCCGACACCCAGTTCCTCGGCGATGCGCAGGTTAATCGGCTTCATGGATCCTGAACGATTAGCTGGAGGGTAG
>VAZG01000044.1 GCA_005885285.1 Alphaproteobacteria bacterium
TTCTGTGGGTGCGAGGCCTCGCTGTTTCGCTTTGGCCGGATCATTCCCCAATTAAATCTCGCTTCAAATTGGCGCCGTTTCCCGCGCGCTACCCCGGCGACGGGCATGGCGGCGGTGCGATCGGGCCACGTCATGATTTTACAACAGCATGTCGCTGGCGACGTCTGGTACGTGCATGACGGCAATTCGGGTGGTCACGTGACCCGAGAACACCCACGCTCGATTGCCGGTTACGCAATCGTTGATCCAAGCTCCGCGTCCTCCTTCAGCCTCACCAGCGCAAGCCCGGCGTGGCCGTCTTATTCGAACCGCCGCGCCACGGCTCGCGGTTTGATGGCTCGCAGTTTCATGTGAGCACCAACCGACAGGCGCCCGCGCATACCGCGGGCGCTCTGGCTTCACAAAACCCGGTTCGATCCGGAAGCAAGAGTGGAGCGTGATTTAGGGCGCGAACCCATAAATTCGAGCGGCCGGGCCGGGCGACGTCCGCTTTGATGCGCATTCCGGTCCGCTGAACGGCCTCGGAACCGAACTCGCCCGTCAGTCGTTTTGCGCCCTCATGTATGAGGTCGCCATGGTGAGAAGGTGAACAGCGGCAGTTCCTAATTCCTGCATTTCTTTGTCCATCGTGTAGACTCCTGCTGCGCGATGGTATGCAATGCCTACGGTAGCGTAAGCATCGGTGACGAAGTCGGAAATGCGGTCATCTTTCTTCAGCCGCTCTTCATGCCCCAAGACCGTTTTCATCGCTGCGCCGGAAGTGGCTTCGGCGATTTGGGCATCTTCTAATTCGGGGGGCGGTAAACCTGATTTCATGGGCTGACATTGCTTAGACGCCTCTTCGACAGCCCGATAGAATTGAGGCTTTCGCGTTTCATCCGCGTTTAGGTAACTTTTCAGAAAGCGCCGTGACCTTGCTTCAAGATGTTTGCGATCAAGCTTAATTTTCCTCCGCCTCTCCCGCTTCTCGGATTTAAACCAGCCAAACACGATTTCGCTCCCACTGCCTTACGGCGCAGATAGCAGCGCTCGATAAACCGATGCCCACCCAATTTTCAGTGCTTCGTGACTTCCGCCGCGCCCAAACCCAATCCGCAGTATGCCGCCGGCACGCACCTTCACCAATCACAAGACCGGTGCGCCAGCGCGAAGATGAAGACCGGCAATGACAAGAGCACCGCGAGCCGATACAGCCGGCCCTGCCGCGCTTGTACAGTCACTCATGCCTCAGCCAGCTCGATCTTCTCGTTCCGCTTCTCTTCAGCGTTGAAGATCTTGACCTGAAGCATCGGGAAACTCGTCTTTAAGTCTCTGGCCGCTTTCAAAGCGCGATCTTTCGTCTTGAACTCGGTTTTTATCTGGCCGTCTACCACCAGCGCGTAACCGCTGGCCGGAGGCTCAATCGGCGCTCTAGTCACGCGTGCCGGCGCTGGCGCTGCCATTCTGCGCTGTTCGCGCATGGGGGTAACTCCGCTTTGGGGGATAGGCTAAGTAAACCGCTTAAGCGGGCTAAAGTTCCTAACGCTTAAGCGGGCTAAAGTTCCTAGAGGCTGGTTTTGGCCGCGATCATCGGTCAATGCCCTCACGGGCGGCCTTCGCGCGTATACTCCCAGGCGAAGGAGCGGGATCGATGGGCGGTACCGGGGTTCCCATTAATTTCGATGCGCCGGCTGTTCTTCGCAAATGGCCTTCACTCCGCAACCAGCGTCGTACCGAGGGCGCCGGCCCCTATCTACTCGTGGACGGCACTCTTGATGAGTGCATAGGGGAATTCATGGCCAAGCCGACGGCCTCTCGCCACTTGTACGAAATACATACCGCGCCACAGCCGCCGTTAGTGAGTGCCGTCTTGTCTGGAGAGCACATCGTTGAGCTCGCGCGGCTGCGGGATTTTCTCTGATCCGGATACGGCCAGCGGCCAGGCGTGATCTCGTTAAGCTTGATCATGAGCGCCGGCCGCGCTTCAATAGGGCATGCCTCATGATTGGCAGCCTAGTGGCTGATCGCAACTGCTCCGGTGTATGCGTTGGAGGGCGAAATGGCGGACAATGTCTTTAAGCGGTGGACGTCCAAACGGGCGCGAGAGCTTGCCGCCTCAGGTGCCCCCTCTCCGAGATTGCCGCGATGCTCGCTCCGACCGAGGCAGCCCGTATGGACCGGAACGAATTAGGGCCACCAGCGGCGATCAACAAGATCACATGGCAGAAAGCCGGACGCGTGACTGAGCCTGGCCGATACATGTTCAGGTTCGGCTGGCTTACTGTTACTGCGGACGATTTGGCGATCTGGCGGCGGTTTCCGGACGCGACATTCACGCTTGTCAGGACCGCTAAGGAAGCTGGAGAAGAATACCGTTTGGGCGCGTTCGAGTTGCCGGTAGGTCCGCAAAAAAATAAGTAGCTTTCGACAAGAGGCATGGCGGACGTAGTTGAGCGCGGCTGGAAACGACGGTTCGACGAACCGGTTCCGCTGCCCACAGCCGCCAGTTCGTCACCCTGAGGCCCGCCGGCAATTGCATCACGAAGGCTGAGCACGAGGCCCAGACGGGCGGGCAGCCCCGCCGGCAAGCAGCGTGGGCAAACATTCCTCCAAAACGCAATCGCATCGACCCGATCTGCTTCAGCCCGTTCCTGTATCGCGCGAAACTTGATCGAACGGTTCTTCAACAAGATCAAACAGTGCTGTCGCGCCGCGACCCGATATGACAAGCTCGCGGCCAACCACCTCAAGCTCGCATCCATTCGCATCTGGCTGCGTGCTGATGAGTCCGCGGCCTGGAATTCGATGTTTCCGATGTTCTTCACCAGCGATGTCCTGAGGCGGTCGTTCGGCCGGCTACTGGACCACGCTGGGTTGGCACCGCAGGAAGCGGCCTGGCACTCCGTGCTGAAGCAATCGGATCTTCAGTTGCGCCGTTACAGCCACGACGCCGGGACCGCCGGTGCGGTCTTGATTGTGCCTGCCCCGATCAAGCGGCCCTACATATTCGATCTGTTGCCGCGGGTGAGCGTCGTACGGCGGCTGACCGAAGCAGGGTTTTCCGTGTACCTGAGCGAGTGGCGTGAAGGAGAGGGCGCAAGCGGAGACCTTGGCGCGAGCATAGGGTCACTCGGAATAGCACTTGAGCAGATCGCGAGCGAGCATGCGCGAGCACCGATCCTGATCGGTCATTCCCTTGGTGGAACGCTGGCCGCGATACTCGCGGCAATCGAGCCGGATCGCGTCGACAAGCTTGTTCTGGTTGAGGCACCGCTGCGCTTTGGCGAGCAGACTGGCGCGTTACGATCGATCACCGCCTATCCGGACAGTTGGCTTTCTGCCGGGTCGGTTGAGTCTATCCCGGGGAGTGTCCTCGATGTGGCCAGCGTGGCGGCGGCTCCGGGGGAATTTTCGTTGGGGCGTTGGAGCGATGCCTGGGCCAGTCTGGGCGATGTTGAAGCCCTCGCCATCCACGCCCGGGTCATTCGCTGGAGCCTCGACGAATTCGCGCCGCCGGCTGCATTGATTCGAAATGTCGTTGATTTGCTCTATCGCCAGGACCAGTTCGCGCGGAACGAGCTTCGCCTGCTCGGCCGTGTAGCCGGTTCAGCCTCGCTCGCCGAAATACCCGTTGCCGCCATCGTCGACCATACGAGCCGCGTGGTGCCGCCGGCGTCGGCTCTGGAGCCGCTGCGCAATCCAACCGTGTTTTCCTATGAGCCGGAAATCGGCGTCGGGCTGCAGCACGTAGGGCCGCTGGTCGGCCGGCGCGCCCATCGCGAAATCTGGCCTCGCGTCATCGAGTGGATGCGCGGCGCTCATCGGCAATCTTGATGAATGTCGGTAACGGAGCGCTGGTGATCCATCCGCGTGGGGATTGGTCAGCGCAGCGCCGCGTCGCGATTACTGGGGCGTGAACCCATAAATTCAGAGGGATCGACGGACATCTGCTTTGGTGTGCCTTCCGGATTCAAGCCCGACATTACGGCACTTCCGAAACCTGCACATCAGCCGAAGCGACAGGTGCTATTCGATCACCTCGTCGGCGCGGGTGAGAACAGTCTCGGATATACTCAACCCGAGAGCCTTGGCCGTCCTTAGATTGATGATGAGATCGTATTTTACAGGTTGCTCTATCGGCATATCGGATGGTGACGCTCCGCGCAAAATCTTGTCGGTGAATTCGGCGGCACGCGCAAAAAGATCGGAGAAATTCGGTCCATACGAGATCAGGCCGCCGGCGTCCACGAACTCTCTAAAACCAAAGATTGTCGGGATCTTTGCGGCAGTGGCTGCTTTGATGATTTTGTCTTTATTGGCATTTGTCAGGGGCTCACTGTAGACATAAAGAGCATCAGTTTCGCCCGCGAGTGTTGCCATAGCTGCTTCAATATCCTCGGTGGTTTGGATGTCGAGTACATTGGCATCTATGTTCAATTTGGCAGATGCCGTCCGGATGGCGACCACTTCTTGCTCGCCAACGACATGGGTGTTTACCAGTGCAGCGAGACGGCGAACATTCGGAACGATGTCCCTTAACAATTCAAGACGTTTGCTGCTGAGTTCAACAGGCTGGATCGAAAGTCCCGTCACATTCCCACCGGGCCGGGCCAAACTTTTGGCGAGCCCCTTGGCGACGACATCGCCGAAAGCGGCGGAGACAATCGGAATGGTTGACGTTGCTTCCGTTGCGGCCTGAACACCGAATGCCGACGTAACGATTACGTCCACCTTTTGCTGAACGAACTCAGCAACGAATTCCCTGGTCTGTCGAATATCTCCTGCCGCCCAGCGATATTCGATCTTGATATTGCGCCCATCCGTCCAACCAAGCTCGGACAGTCGCTGCGTGAATGCCGTTATCCATGCTCCATGAGAAGCCCGTGTTCCCGCCACGAGGAAACCGACGATTGATGGCTTCGCCGACCGTTGGCCATAGGCCGCTGACGAGGAGCAAGCGGCAAGGCTACCCATCAACAGAATGAACTCCCGTCGCCTCATTTATTCACCCGGCATCCAGCTCATTCTCATTGATCAAACCACACGGAATGCCATTCAACCAGTACAGTTTTTTCGGACGATCGGCACCTTGGGATTCCCCGAATGGGTCACTCGCGGCGGTGTGACTCCCCGCCCGCTATTTCCAGTCCACCCCAATCAACGGACATCGCCAGACTGGCCCGACTGGGCCGGTTCGTGCCGTGCGCGGTCGTCGAAGACAGGGGGACACGCCCTCATGAAATCTCATCTACATCAACGCCGATCCGGGTTCTCCTCGGCGGCGCATTTAGGATGGCGTGATTCCGCCCAGTCGCTCAACAAGATGCGCACGCGAGGGTGCAGGGTCAAAGCGATCGCAGAAATACTGGGTCTCGTTGGCCACCAGTCCTTCGCGGAATTCCATGATGCTCACGGCGTAAGATGGTATGCCGTCATAGGCAAGGACGAATTCAGTGACCCAGAGATCGCCGCTGCCGATAATTCGCCGGACCGTAAAACGCTTCTTGTTTGGCTGGACGAATCGGCTCTCTTGAATGTTGCGCCGACCGCGGATCCGCTCGCCCGATTGCGGATAATCAAGCACAGCGTCCTCGCGGTAGATTTCATGTTCGATCTCGAAATCGCTCGCGTCCGAAGCATTCCAATGGCGCTCCAGTGCCAACCGCATGGTTCGATCATCCATCTCAATCTCCCACCTACGCTCCCGGCTATTATTTCGGGATCACTGAATGCATTGTGCTGCCATTCTCAAACGTGGTGGCGCACGGTGCTATGCGCCTTTGCCTACTCTGCATTGCTCGAATTGCCCGTCGTGCCAATCTGCCGCAGCCGCGCGCCATTGATCTCATCCCCAAATCAGCGGCGCCATCTTGTCGTCTCGCGCTCACAAGAGGGGCGTATCGCGATCGTCACGGACGTTGAGCGCGGGATGCGATGGACGCGTAAGTGCCGCAAGACGAACGGTGCTGATGCGGACGGCAAAGCCGTGTGGTCCTGACGCCCCGACGCTGGCGTCAAGTTACGCAGGAATCGTTCCCGCGGAGCGACGGTGGCAAAAGAGCCCGGTCACCGGGGAGAGCTCGGAGTAAACGTAAAACCATCGCGCAGGGAATGTCCGGTTGTTTCGGCGTACCTGTGGCGACTACGCTCGTGCGCTTTTTTTGTTGCGCGCGAGGCTGTGGGTGCATCGTGCACCCGGCATTCCCTGCGCCCTCTGATTTTCGGAGGGACATTGGATTCGTAAAGCTCGGACGGATTTCCGTCGCGAGAGGGCGGAGGTGCGGCCTCGTGGTTCGAGACGCGCGGCCTTGCCGCGCTCCTCACCATGAGGGTCTTAGACCTCATCCTGAGGAGCTTGCGAAGCAAGCGTCTCTAGGATGAAGCCACAGACAGTGAATGCCTCACCGTTGAATCGCCATTGTGGCATTTCCCATGCCCCGAAAACGCTCTATGGTGCCGCCCGGCTTGGCTGTGGGCGAAGTTGTATTATCTTTCAATATCAAGGGCTTGACTGGAGAAAAGGCCTTTGGAGGGCGGCGTGACGCAGTATATTTCCACACGGGGCGAGGCCCCGGAACTGACCTTCTGCGACGTGATGCTGACCGGGCTTGCCCGCGACGGCGGTCTTTACGTGCCGCAAGCCTGGCCGCAGCTTCCACCTGAGGCGATCGCCGGATTTTTCGGCCGGCCGTATTGGGAAGTCGCGGTCGACGTGATCCGCCCGTTTGTCGGCGGCGAAATTTCCGACGCCGATCTGGGCGCCATGGCCAACGACGCCTACGCCACCTTCCGTCATCCCGCCGTCGTTCCGCTTCGCCAGATCGGCCCCCATCAGTTCGTTCTCGAACTGTTTCACGGCCCGACGCTCGCGTTCAAGGACGTGGCGATGCAGCTGATATCGCGGCTGATGGATCATGTGCTGGGACAGCGCGCGCAGCGCACTACCATCGTGGTCGCGACCTCGGGCGATACCGGCGGCGCCGCGGTCGATGCGTTCTCAGGGCTTGCGAATGTCGATCTGATCGTGCTGTTTCCGCATGGGCGCATTTCCGACGTGCAGCGGCGCATGATGACCACGTCCACTGCCGCCAATATTCACGCGCTTGCCATCGAAGGCACGTTCGACGATTGCCAGGCGATCGTGAAGGGGCTGTTCAATCATCACCAGTTTCGCGACGCGGTCTCGCTGTCGGGTGTCAATTCGATCAACTGGGCGCGGATCGTGGCGCAGGTGGTGTATTATTTCACCTCCGCGGTCGCGCTCGGCGCGCCTGCGCGCGCCGTCGATTTCACGGTGCCGACCGGCAATTTCGGCGACATTTTTGCAGGGTTCGTGGCCAAGCGCATGGGCCTGCCCGTCCGGTTCTTGCGGATCGCGGCCAACGTCAACGACATCCTGCCGCGCACGCTCAAGACCGGGATCTACGAGGTGCGCGAGGTTCATGCTACCGCTTCGCCCTCGATGGACATTCAGGTGTCGTCGAATTTCGAGCGGCTGTTGTTCGAGGCCGGCCGCCGCGATGCCGCCATCGTCCGCCGCCTGATGGCGCAGCTCAAGCAGTCCGGGCGTTTCGTATTGCCCGATGCGATGCTGGCGGCGATCCGCGAGGAGTTCGACGCCGGACGCGCCGACGAGACCGAAACGGCGGCCGCGATCCGCGCCGCCTGGCGCGAGGCCGGCGATCTCGTCGATCCCCATACCGCGGTTGCGCTCGCGGTCGCCGACCGCGACACCTCGGATTCGAGAATTCCCAACATCGTGCTGTCGACCGCGCATGCCGCGAAATTTCCCGATGCGGTCGAAGCCGCCTGCGGCGTGCGGCCGCAACTGCCGGTCTGGCTCGAGGGGCTGATGACGAAGGGCGAGCAGGTCAGGATCATGAAAAACGACCAGGTCGAAGTCGAGCGGTTCATCAAGTCGGTCAGCCGTGCCGCAAAGCAGGGGGTTGCCGGATGAGCGTCGATATCACCAGGCTCCCTTCCGGCCTTACCGTCGTCACCGACACCATGCCCCATTTGCAGACCGCTGCGCTCGGGGTATGGACCGGCGTCGGCGGCCGCGACGAAAAGCCGAACGAGCACGGCATTTCGCATCTGTTGGAACACATGGCGTTCAAGGGCACCGCCAACCGCTCCTCGCGCGAAATCGTCGAGGAAATCGAGGCGGTCGGCGGCGATCTCAACGCCGGCACCTCGACCGAGACCACCGCTTATTATGCGCGGGTGATGAAGGCCGATGTGCCGCTGGCGCTCGACGTGCTCTCCGACATTCTCGCCAATCCATCGTTCGTGCCTGACGAACTGGAGCGGGAGAAGAGCGTGATCGTGCAGGAGATCGGGGCGGCGCAGGATACGCCCGACGACGTCGTGTTCGAACATCTCAACGAGCTCTGCTATCCGGACCAGCCGATGGGACGCTCGCTGCTCGGAACGGCGAAAACCTTGAAGCGGTTCGACCGCGACATGCTGCGCGACTATCTCGCAACCCATTATCGCGGTCCCGAGATGGTGGTGGCGGCGGCCGGCGCGGTCGAGCACGGCCGAGTGGTGGACGACGTGGCGCGGCGTTTTGCGAGCTTCGACGCCACGCCGGCGCCGAAGCCGCAGGCAGCGATGTTCGGCCAGGGTGGCTCGCGCGTGGTGCGTCGCGAGCTCGAACAGGCGCATCTGACCTTGGCGCTGGAAGGCGTGCCGCAGACGGATCTCTCGCTGTTCTCCTTGCAGGTCTTCACCAACACGCTCGGCGGCGGCATGTCGTCGCGGCTGTTCCAGGAAGTGCGGGAAAAGCGCGGACTGTGCTATTCGATCTATGCGTTCCACGCGCCCTATACCGACACCGGCTTTTTTGGGCTTTACACCGGCACCGATCCCACTGACGCGCCCGAGATGATGGAGGTGGTGGTCGACGTCATCAACGAGGCGGTGGAGACGTTGACCGAAGCAGAGATCGCGCGGGCCAAGGCGCAAATGAAGGCTGGACTTTTGATGGCGCTGGAAAGCTGCTCATCGCGCGCCGAGCAACTGGCGCGCCACGTGCTGGCTTATGGACGGCCGCAGACGGTCGAGGAACTGGTGGGGCGGATCGACGCCGTGAACGTGGAATCGACCCGGGATGCCGCCCGCGCGCTGCTGTCGCGCAGCCGTCCTGCCGTTGTCGCGCTCGGCAGTGGCAGGGGTCTGGACACGGCGGTTAATTTTGCGGAAGGATTGACGCGGTCGAAGGCCAAGGCGCGGCTGCATTAGGGGCCGCGGCCGTCGCCCCAGAGAAAATTGAGCGGGGAGCATCACACATGGCGCTGTTTCGTTTGCCGACGAGCGGACCCGCCGCGCTGGCGCCGCGCGGCCATGGTCTGCTGCTGCGGGCGCCGCAGCCGTCGGATTTTCTGCAATGGGCGCATTTGCGCGAATATAGCCGCGAATATCTGACGCCGTGGGAGCCGATCTGGCCGTCCGACGATCTCACCCGCTCCGGTTTCCGGCGGGGGCTGCGCCGCTACGCCGAAGACATCGCGGCCGACCGGTCCTATCCGTTCATCATTTTCCGCGAATCCGACGGCGCGATGATCGGCGGCATCACGCTCGCCAATGTCCGCCGCGGCATCGTCCAGGCCGGCACCATCGGCTATTGGGTCGGCGAGCCCCACGCCCATCGCGGCTACATGACGGCGGCGCTGCGCGTGCTGCTGCCGTCGCTGTTCGGCGAGCTCAATCTCCACCGCATCGAGGCCGCCTGCATTCCCTCCAATGCCCCCTCGATCCGGGTTTTGGAGAAATGCGGCTTTTCCCGCGAGGGTCTGGCGCGGCGCTATCTCTGCATCAACGGCGTGTGGCAGGATCATCTGCTGTTCGGGCTGCTGCATGAGGATTTTCGCGGTTGAACCGGTTCAGGCGATAATGCGGGGGATGACGACGCCTTGGGTTCGCCGTCATCGCGCGATTATAACGCGCAAGGATTGGCGGCCGACCTGGGGGGTCAAGGGACGTCGTATGGGTGACAAACGGGCACTGAAAATCGCGGGCGTGACGGCCGCCTCGTTCGCGGTGGGCTGCATGATGGTGGCTTCGCCGGCGTCATCGCAATCCTTGGGCGAGCGCTTCAAGAGCTTGTTCGGCGGCAAGCCGGCCGAGCCCGCGCCGAGCGCGCCCGTGGACCCATCGGATCCCCAAGTTGAGGAGAGCTGCCCGCCGGTTTCGATTCGTGCCGGTGCGTCGACCTATGCGGTGGGAGCGTCGGGCAAGGCCGCGACCGGCAACGATGTGCGCTTTCAGGCGACGATCACCAAGACCGCGCGCGATTGCACCAAGGCGAATGGCGAGATCACCGCGCGCATCGGCATCCAGGGCCGCATCATTGCCGGCCCCGCCGGGGCGCCGGCGTCGGTAGAGATTCCCATGCGTATCGCCGTGGTGCAGGGCGGCGTGTCGGAGAAGGTGATCGCCACCAAGCCGTACCGGACCACGGTGACGATGACGGAAGACGGCAACGTGCCGTTTTCGCTGGTGGCCGACGATGTGGTGTATCCAATTCCACCCGGGGCGCTGGGGGATTCCTACATCTTCTATATCGGCTTCGATCCGCAGGCGTTGACGCCCGAACCGAAGGCAAAGGCACCGAAAAAGAAGAAGTAGACGGCGGGCGCGCTCGCGATTCAAAGACGGTCGTCAGTTCAGCTTTTCGCGAACGTCCTGGATGCCTTTGCTGAGCAGATCGTCGGCGACCTCGCCCTTCACCGACTGCGACAGGATGGTGGAGGCGGCTGCGATCGCGGCCTCGGCAGCGGCGGCGCGGACATCGGCCAACGCCTGGGCTTCCGCCAGCGCGATCTTGCTCTCGGCGGTCTTGGTGCGGCGGACGACGAAATCTTCCATCTTGGCCCTGGCTTCGGAGGCGATGCGCTCGGCGTCAGCTTTGGCACCGGTGATGATCTCCTCGGCTTCGCGCTCGGCGCTGGCCCGCCGGGCCTTGTATTGCTCGAGCACCTTGGCCGCCTCGTCCTTGAGGCGGCGGGCGTCGTCGAGCTCGGCCCTGATGCGATCGCGGCGATGATCGAGCGTGGTCAGCACCGTGCGATGGACGCCCAGATAGGCGAACACGCCCAGTAGGATCAAAAAGGCGACGGCGACCCAAAATTCCGGTTCGGCGAACATCAGGCTACCCCTTCAAGGAAGCGTCGACCGCAGCTTTCACGGACTTGCCATCGGGCGCGATCCCCGTGAGCCGCTGCACGATCGCGACGGCGGCGTCGGCGGCGATGCCGCGGACATTACTCATCGCGGCGGTGCGCGTCGCCGCAATTGCCTTCTCGGCCTCGGCAAGCTTAATCGACAGCCGCTCTTCCAGCGTCTTGCGCTCGGCCTCGGATGCTGCATTGAGCTTTTCGCGGGTCTCGGCGCCGATCGCCTGGGCGCGGGAGCGCGCCGCGGCGAGTTCATTTTGGTAGGCTTTCAGCGCGGCGTCCGAGGCGTCCTTCAGCTTTTGCGCTTCCGCCAGGTCGCCATCGATCTTGCCCTGACGCTCGTCGAGCACGCTGCCGACGCGCGGCAGCGCAATTTTGGAGACGATCAGATAGAGCGCGACGAATGCGATCGCCAGGGACACCAGTTGCGAGGCAAAGGTGTCCTTCTGGAACGGCGGAAACGCGTGTTCGCGGCCATTGGCTTGGGTATGGGCGCTCGTGGCCTTGTCGCCATGACTTTCAGCCATGGGCTACTCCTATACGGCTGACCCGTTCCTAGAGCGCAAACAGCAGCAGCAGCGCGATCAGCAGCGAGAAAATGCCGAGCGCCTCGGTGACGGCGAAGCCGAAGATCAGGTTACCGAACTGGCCCTGCGCTGCCGAGGGGTTACGCACCGCGGCGGCAAGATAATTGCCGAAGATGATGCCCACGCCGGCGCCGGCACCACCCATGCCAATGCAGGCAATACCAGCGCCAATATACTTCGCGGCAATCGGATCCATGAAACGAACTCCTTATTTAGAGGTTTGGTGAGAGGGCCCTGATCAGTGGCCCGGATGGATAGCATCGTTGAGGTAGATGCAGGTGAGGATGGTGAAGACATAGGCTTGCAGGAATGCGACCAAAAGTTCGAGCGCGGTGAGCGCGATCACCATGCCGAGCGGCAGCACGGCGCCGGCGTAGCCGGCGATGCCGAGGCCCGCCAGCACCGGAATGAAGCTCGCGAAAACCGTGAGCGCGATGTGGCCGGCGAGCATGTTCGCGAACAGACGCACCGAGTGCGAGATCGGTCGCAGGAAGAACGAGAACACCTCTATGAATACCACCAGCGGCAGGATGACGATTGGAATGCCTGACGGCACGAACAGCTTGAAGAATTTCAAGCCGTTCTTGTAGAAGCCGTAGGTCAGCACCGTGAAGAACACCAGCAGTGCGAGCGCCGCCGTCACGATGAGGTGGCTTGAAATCGTAAACGAGTAGGGAATGACGCCGACCATGTTGGAAACGGTCAGCAGCATGAAGATCGAAAACACCAGCGGGAAGAACTTCATGCCTTCCTTGCCGGCGGTAGATTGAATGGTGTTGGCGACGAACTCGTAGCTCAACTCGGCCATCGACTGGATGCGTCCGGGCACCAGTTGCCTGCCGGCGACGCCGCCGATCATAAAGAGCGAGATCAGCGCCACCGAGCCGAACATGTAGGCCGAGGAATTGGTGAAAGCGATCTCCTGATTGCCGATGTGGCCAATCGTGAAGATCTTCTCGATATTGAACTGTTCTATCGGATCGATCATCCGCGCGGTGTCTCTTATTCCGCCGGCCACGCCGGCACTCAAAAACCCAATTCGTCCGGCTGCCGCTTCGGCTCAGCGGCCGGTCCTATCCGGAACCACGCTCACCGACCTCACCACGGTGAGAACGCCGGCCGCGAAGCCGAGCAGGAAGAACACGATGAGCCCCCAGGGGGATGTCGACAGCAAGCGGTCGAAGCCCCAGCCAATCACTGCCCCGACAACAACGCCGGCGATCAACTCCGAGGAAAGGCGAAGGCCGCGCGCCATTGCGGAAGCTCTGGCTGCTCCGTCTCCGCTTCCATTGGTGGGTTGGTCAGTCCTGATCCTCCGGCTGTCGCGAATTTCGGACAACCGCTGGTCGAGACTTCCGAGCCTTGCGGAAAGCGCAGCTTCATCGGGCGATTTATCGCGACTTCCATCTCCACTTTCGTCCGTGCCTTCAGCCATGCTGTGCAGACCCGAAACGAAGCGGGTGAATGGAAATGACGCCCCTTCGCCCTCAAAAGCCGCGCGGACCATACTGACCACATCCAACCAAGTCAAGATTGCGGCGTAACCACTTAGATCGTTGATTTATCTGGGTTTATCCAGATATCCGCCGATCGCCGGTGGAGCGGTCGCCGCACTGCAAAAGCCAATGCGTGATCTAACGAGCTCAGCGCGACCTGTTGGTCAGACGTGCGCCCCACCGTTCGCAGGTGTAGAATCAAGTCAGTGATCCGTTTTGAGGCGGAACAGCACCATGAACACATCGCCCTCGAAGTTCTCCAAAATTGTCGCGACGACCGCGGTCGCACTTTGCGTGGCCGGCGGCGGCGCGGGCGCCGGCTCGATGCCGGACACTGAAAACGGCCGCTATACGCTCTCCCCGGTTGCCGATGGCGTGATCAGGCTCGACACCCGCACCGGCACGGTATCGACCTGCAACAACTCCGGCATCGGCTGGGCCTGCTATGCGGTGCCCGACGAACGTGCCGCACTCGATGCGGAGATCGGCCGTCTGCAGGCCGACAATGAGAAGCTGAAAACGGAGCTCGCCGCGCGGGAGCCGGCGGTCAGTGGCAAGACCGATGAAGCGCTGCCGAAATCGGACTCCCTCAAATCCGACCCCAAAGCTGCCGATAGCGAGCGCAAGATCGAAATTCCGCTGCCGAGCGACCAGGACATGGATCGCGTGGTGTCGTTCCTGGAGCGGGCCTGGCGCCGCCTGGTGGAGATGGCCAACCGGATGCAGAAGGACGTCTCCGGCAAGATTTGAGGCGGATCCAAATTGCGGTCGTGCACCGGACCCGGGATGATAACGATTAGGGCTGCAACGACGGCGCAGGATTTAGCTGAGTGTTTGCGGATTAGAGAAGAGGTCTTCGTCGGCGAACAGGACGTTCCGCTCGATATGGAGCGCGATAGGCTTGATAGCCAAGCACTGCATTTTATTGCACTCGCAGACGGCCAACCTATGGGGACAGCGCGTGTCGTGTTGAGGGACGGCGGCGCGTCGGCCAAAATTGGCCGCGTGGCCGTGCGCCGGTCAACCCGAGGTTTTGGTATTGGCAGGCGGTTGATCGCCGCTATTGAGGAAACGCCGGATCTTGGACACGTCCGCAATTTCCTCTTGGACGCTCAGTCCCATGCACAGCAATTCTACGCACGCTTGGGATACGAGGCGTATGGGGAAGAATTTATGGACGCGGGGATTCCTCACTGCCACATGAAAAAGAGAAACGGCCGCTCCGTTGCCCTTGATTAGGGCAAAGCCAACCAAAGGCGCTTTCCATGAGCCGAATATCACGCACCGGGCCGTCAACAGCCAGCGCGGATACCATCGCGACGTCGCTTCTCACGATTCAAACGTCTGGGCGCGGCTTTGTCGATCTCACCGCCGAAGCGACGAACTTTGTCGGCGAGGCCGGAGCGAAACAGGGGACGATGACCCTGTTCATCCGCCATACCTCGGCCTCCCTCACGATCCAGGAGAACGCCGATCCGTCGGTGCTCGACGATTTGACCACGGCGCTCGGAAGGCTCGCGCCGGAAAATGCCGGGTGGAGCCACGACACCGAAGGTCCCGACGACATGCCGGCGCATATCAAGGCCATGCTGACCGCGACTTCGCTGCAGATCCCGGTCCTGACCGGCGAACTCGCGCTGGGCACATGGCAGGCGATCTATCTGGTCGAGCATCGTCGCCGCCCGCATCGGCGCGAAGTGGTGCTGCAGTTCATCGGACAGGTTGGATAAAACAAAACCGGCCGCGGGAAGCATTTCCCGCAGCCGGTCCTTTGATTTGTGCCGTGGTGGCTACGCCACCGCAACCAACGTCAGGTCTTGGTGATGTCGACGTCCTTGGTTTCCGGGAGGAACAGGAAGCCGATGACGAGGCTCATGACGGCGACGCCGACCGGATACCACAGACCGGAATAGATGTTGCCGGTCGCGGCAACGATCGCGAACACGGTCGCCGGCAGGAAGCCGCCGAACCAGCCGTTACCGATATGGTAGGGCAGCGACATGCTTGAGTAGCGGATCCGGCTCGGGAACAGTTCGACCAGCCACGCCGCGATCGGGGCGTAGACCAGCGTCACGTAGATCACGAGGATCCAGAGCAGCACCGTCGTCATGACGGTATTGATCTCGTTCGGATCGGCCGTGGCCGGATAGCCGTGGGCCTTGATGGCCGCGGGCAAGGCCTTGGCGAAATCCGGCGAGGTCGCGGTCAGCGTCTGTTCGCCGATCTTGACCTGCGCCGGCGTTCCCTTCGGCGCATCCTGGTTCGTGTAGTTCACCGACAGGTTGACCAGCCCGGACTTGGCGATGTCGCAGCCCGTGGTGAACTTCTCGGTTCCGGTCGCCTTGAACTGGAACGAGCATTCGGAGGGGTCGGTAATTACCGTCACCGGCGATGACGCCAGCGCCGTCTCGAGCTTCGGGTTGGCGAAGTGGGTAATGCCCTTGAAGATCGGGAAATACGTCACTGCCGCGAGCAGGAAGCCCGCCAGGATGATCGGCTTGCGGCCGATCTTGTCCGACAGCCAGCCGAACAAGATGAAGGCGGGAGTACCAAGCGCCAGCGCGACCACGATCATGATCTGCGCCGTGATGGCGGGCACCTTGATGGTCTGGGTCAGGAAGAACAGCGCATAGAACTGCCCGCCATACCACACTACGGCTTCGCCGGCGGTGGCGCCGAGCAGCGCGAAGATCGCGATCTTGGCATTCCCCCATTCGCCAAAGGATTCAGTCAGCGGCCGCCTCGAGGTCGTGCCCTCGTCTTTCATCTTCTGGAACACCGGCGACTCATTCAGGCTCAAGCGGATCCAGATCGAGATGATCAAAAGGATGCCCGAGAGCAGGAACGGAATGCGCCAGCCCCAGTCGCCGAATGTCGCTTCGCCCATCCAGCTTCGGATGCCCAGGATGAGCAGCAATGCCAGGAACAGGCCGAGCGTCGCGGTGGTCTGAATCCAGGAGGTGTAATAGCCGCGCTTGTTCTTCGGCGCATGCTCGGCGACGTAGGTCGCCGCACCGCCGTATTCGCCGCCGAGCGCAAGGCCCTGCACCAGACGCAGCGCGATCAGCACGATCGGCGCGGCGATGCCCCATGTGTCGTAGCCCGGGATCACGCCGATGAAGAAGGTGCCGATGCCCATCAGGGTCATCGTGATCAGAAAGGTGTATTTGCGTCCGATCATGTCGCCGAGACGGCCGAAAATCAGCGCGCCGAACGGACGGACGGCGAAGCCGGCCGCGAAGGCGAGCAGCGCGAAGATGAAGCCGACATTCGGCGGCACGTTGGAGAAGAAGTATTTGGCGAGGAACGCGCCCAGCGTTCCGTAGATGTAGAAGTCGTACCACTCGAAAACGGTGCCGAGCGAGGAAGCGAAAATGACCTTTCGCTCCTCAGCCGTCATTCCTCCGGTGCGGATGCCGCCCGCCGTTAAGGCCATCGTCATGGTTTGCTCCCCGTTTAATGCAAGGTCGATCACCCATGCGCCGGACTTGGCCGGATTTGGTCCATGGGATTCGCTTTACGGTAACATCGCCGTGAAACCTCCCCCAATAAGACTTTCGGCCTTTGTAACCATTCCGCCCGGGCGTTCCTTGCGTTGAATCAAGTCAGCGTCTCGACCTATTGCGGCGCACAAGGCCGCGGATTAACCGCTTTGCCGCAAGGCGTTATTGTGTGCTTGCATGCGATCGGCCATCAGGGGAGAATCGAATTCGCCTAGAACTTTCGTTGCAACTTCCCATGGCAAGCCTGCGTTGGCCGGTCACGGGCACACAGGAAATAGATGACCGCAACCAGCACCCGCCTTGTTATTGCCGACGACCATCCTCTGTTCCGCGATGCGCTGCGGCAGGCGGTGACAAGCGTCGTGCCGTCGGCCAAAATCGACGAGGCCGGATCGTTCGAGGGCTTGACCGGGCTTCTGGAGCAGGATTCCGATGTCGACCTGATCCTGCTCGACCTGACGATGCCGGGGATCTCGGGCTTCTCCGGCCTGATCTATCTGCGCGCGCAATATCCGGCGATCCCGGTGGTCATCATATCGGCCAGCGACGATAGCGCCACGATCCGAAGGTCGCTCGACTTCGGCGCCTCCGGATTCATCCCGAAGCGGTTCGGGGTCGAGACGCTGCGCGATGCGATCCTCAAGGTGATGGAGGGCGATGTCTGGGTGCCGCCGGATATCGACTTGTCGTCGGCGGCGGATCCGGAGATGACGCGGCTGCGCGACCGCCTGGTGACGCTGACCCCGCAACAGGTGAGGGTCCTGATGATGCTGTCGGAGGGGCTTCTCAACAAGCAGATCGCCTACGAGCTCGGCGTCTCGGAGGCGACCATCAAGGCGCATGTCTCGGCGATCCTGCAAAAACTCGGCGTCGAGAGCCGCACCCAGGCGGTCATCGCGGCCGCGAAAATCGCCGGCAGCCAATGGCGTCAGAGCACGCCGACGGAGCAGTAGGGCTATCAGAGCGAATACGAACAGCGGCGCGGCGCTACGACGGGTCCTGCAGACCCGAAATGATCGCCCCGAGCGCGGCCAAGGCATCCCGCGTTCCGTCTGCTTCGCCCTTCTCGAAATCGTCGCCGGCCTGTCCCATCGTGTTGGTGACATGAGCGAGGCAAAGCACCTGCACCCCGGCGCAGCGAGCAAAGGTGTACAGGGCTGCAGCTTCCATCTCGACTGCGAGGATGTCTTTGCTGCGTGCGGCTTCGATGGCTTCTGCGGTCTCCCGAAACGGCGCGTCCGTGGTCCAGCTTGCACCTACGACGCCGTGGAGTCCGCTCTGTGCCAGTGCTGCCGCGGCCTTGTTAACG
>VAZG01000493.1 GCA_005885285.1 Alphaproteobacteria bacterium
GCCAACACGCAGATCTACATCTTCGACGAGAACCTGCAGCTTGCTCCCATCGGCGTCGCCGGCGAGCTGGTGATCGGGGGGGAGGGTGTGGTGCGGGGATATTTGAACCGGCCCGAGCTCACGGCAGAGCGGTTCGTTCCCGATCCCTTCAGGCCGGGAAACCGCCTCTACCGGACCGGCGACCAGGCCCGCTGGCGGGAGGACGGCGTGCTGGAATTCCTCGGTCGCCTCGACGATCAGGTGAAGATCCGCGGCCACCGCATCGAGCTCGGCGAGATCGAAGCTGTCCTCGCACGACACCCCGCAATCCGTCAGTCCGTGGTAGTCGCGCGGGACGAGACGCCCGGCGACAAGCGCCTCGTCGCGTACCTGATTGCCGAAACGGGCCGGGCTCCTACCGTGAACGAGTTGCGCGATCACCTCTTGCGCGAGCTGCCGGACTTCATGGTGCCTGCCGCGTTCGTGACGCTCGATGCATTCCCGCTCACCCCGAACAACAAGGTGGATCGCAAGAGGCTCCCCGCGCCGGGCAGTTCGCGGCCGGCGCTGCGCAGGGAATTCGTCCCTCCGCGCACACCCAACGAGGCGATCCTCGCCGGGTTCTTCCAGGAAGTGCTCGGCTTCGAGGAAGTGGGGATCTTCGACAATTTCATCGAGCTGGGTGGGGATTCGCTCTCTGCGGTGGAAGTCTTCGTCAAGATCGAGGAGACCTTCAGGGTTCCGTTCCCGCTGTCGCTGTTCTTCAAGGTACCGACCATCGCCGGTCTGGCGAAAGAGCTCGAGCGCATCATCGGGGATGCCTGCCGGCGAGAAACGTCGCCCGGCGCAGCCGCCCCGGACAGCGGAGGCCTGCGCGTTCTCACCACGAATCAGCGAGAGGAATGGACGGGCGCAGTCCAGCGGGCGAGGCAATATGATTTCTACTTTCTGCCCGAATACCACGCGTTCGCAGAGCGATGCGGTAACGGCGAAGCACGACTCTTTGTTTACGAGCAGGCTGGCTACACGATCTCGCTGCCGCTGATTATTCGGACGTTGGCCGGTCTCCCGGGAATCGGTGGATGGGCCAACAGATGGCGCGACGGGATGTCAGTGTACGGTTACAGCGGTCCGCTCTATTCACACGAAGACATGCCACCCACGGTGATAGGCGGATTCCAGCGCGCTTTGAGAGCCGCTTTGCAGGAGTTGCAGGTAGTGAGCGTTTTCTCCCGACTCCATCCCTTACTGCTTGCTCAAAGCACGTTGCTAGATGGTCTCGGGGATCGTCAACCCGAGGGCGTCACGGTCTCAATAAATTTGTCGGCCACGCCAGTCGAGCAACGCGCGCAGTACGACGGCGCAACTAAGACCCGTCTTAACCGCCTCGTCCGCCTGGGTGTAACTGGCGCGCTCGACCCCGAGCAACGCCACCTACCGGAATTCATCGCGCTATATCACGAGACGATGCGGCGGGTGAAGGCAGAGCAATCGTATTTCTTCGACGCAACGTACTTCTCCGACCTGGCAAAAAATCTCGGGCCAGTGCTGAAGCTGTTTATCGTAAAAATGCCTGACGGCGAAGTGATCAGCGGCGGCCTTTTCACCCTATGCGATGGCATTGTGCAACATCACCTCGGCGGCACGCGCGACACCGCGGTCAAACTTTCACCGATGGTGCTGGTATTGGAAACGGTCCGGCGCTGGGCGAATGAAAACGGCGCACATACTTTTCATCTCGGTGGAGGTGTCGGCGCGAAGCCTGACTCATTATTTCAGTTCAAAGCGCATTTCTCGCGGCAACGCCATAAGTTCGCGACCTGGCGCTGGATCGTGGCACCGCAGGTCTATACCCAATTGTCATTGCAGAAGGATCGCTGGAATTCGAAATGCGGCCTGCGGGCCATTTCGGCTTCGTTTTTTCCTGCGTATCGCTGCCCTGCTGAGCCGGATACGGTACCTGCCGTATTGAGTGCTCCCGCGCCGAGCATGGCAGCGCCGGACGAGATTCAAGTTGCTCAAAATGGATAAACCCGTGCTGCCACGCATCTACCTGTCGCCGCCGCACATGAGCGGCGAAGAGCTCGAATTCGTCAAAAACGCTTTCGCAAGCAATTGGATCGCTCCGCTTGGGCCTCACGTCGATGCGTTCGAACGCGAGATGGCCCAGTACGTCGGAGTGTCCCATGCTGCCGCTCTTGTATCAGGCACGGCAGGAATCCATCTCGCGTTGCGCTTGGTTGGCGTACAACCGGGGGATGAGGTGCTCTGTTCCACATTGACGTTTAGTGCAAGCGCCAACCCGGTGTTGTACGAACATGCGCAGCCCGTTTTCATCGATTGCGGGGCGACAAGTTGGAACATCGATCCCGCACTTCTTCGCGAGGAGCTGGACGCATGCGCCCACCGCGGGCGGCTGCCGCGCGCAGTGATCGTGG
>VAZG01000190.1 GCA_005885285.1 Alphaproteobacteria bacterium
TGGTATGGGTGGTGCACGACACCAATCCGCACGCGCTGTCGCCACGAATCAAGACGTTCGTGCAGGCGCAGCACTGGTTCCAGGATTTGACGACGATCGGGGTGGAGTGAGACCCACGACCTCCCGTTGTCGTTGCCGGCCCTGCCGTTCGAAGGACGGCGTCGCTTCCGCCCGCCTATGACCCGGCAATCCATCTTCTTGCGAGACTCTTCCGGAGATTGATGGATGCGCGGGTCAAGCCCGTGACGAGTTAGTGGGAGGGGCTTGACCTAGAGCATGCTCTAGTTCGTATAAGGCCAGCTGTCCCCGATCCAAAGGAGCAGCCATGACAACTTCCGAAAACAAAATCCTCGTCCAGAACATCATGGCGGCGCGGTCGCGCCGCGACAATGCGCCGTTCATCGCGGCGATGGCGGACGACTTCGTCTGGCGTATCATCGGATCGACCGCCTGGTCCGGTGAATATGTCGGCAAAGCCGATGTGCGCGAGCGACTGCTCAAGCCGCTGTATGAACAGTTCACTGCGCCATCCAGCATCACGCCGACGCGCATCCTGGCCGACGGCGACCATGTCGTCGTGGAATGCCATGGCGACGCGACCACCGTTTCGGGCGAACACTACGCCAATACGTATTGCTTCGTCATCCGCATGGCGGAAGGACAGATGCGCGAGCTGACCGAATACATGGACACCGCACTGGTCGAGCGCGTGCTTAAGCCGCCGCCGTGGCGCCGTGCATGAGCGGCGGAGCGCAGGCAGTCACGATTGAACGGCCGGCTTTTGCATTTGCTTGAGCAGACGCCGGTGCGGCCCGACGGCTGGCCTTTCGCCATTGGCCATCCACTCGTCGTAGAATTCGACCTTGGCGTCGATCAGGGCCAAGGCTGCCGTCCAGCGCCTGATGTTCTCTTGCACCCGACGTTGATGCTCCCTGAGTAACGCTCGGCGCTGCCGCAGCGCCGAGGCTCCTTGTGCTGCAAGCGAAGTGTACTGTCGCATTTGCGTAATCGACATGCCGGTAAACCGCAGCCGCTCCATCAGATCGAGCCAGCCGACGTGATACTCGCTATAGACGCGCCGGCCGGTCGCATCGCGAAGGACGCCGGGCAGCAACCCCTGCTGCTCGTACCAGCGGATGGTATGGACGCTGCGCCCGGTGCGGCTCGCCACTTCTCCGATGCGAAGATCCCGTTGCATCTCACGCTCTCCGGACCACCACGAATGTATCCCTGCGATAGAGATAAGCGCCCGCCCAGTTCGGGTCCAGTGCAGCGGGATTGGCTACTTCGTCAACAGCCCGCGTAGGCTGGGCAAAGGCGTTCTTCCGCCGTGCCCACCATCTATCCGGCGTGATTTAAAATGGTGGGCACGCAAGCGCTTTGTCCACCCTACCTCAACCCGTAGCCTCACTTCGTCAGCAGCGCGAAGGCGCCGTTCCAGTCTTCCGGCGGCGGGTTCTCTTCATAGCCGCGGATCCGCGCTTCGTAGAGATTGTAAAGCAATGCCAGCGCGCGGGCGTCGTCGGTGCGGCGGCCGCGCTCGATCGCGGCCAGCGCACCGTCCCAGTCGCGGCTGCGATAGCACGCCAGCATCTCGATGGTGAGGTTGCGCAGCCGTTGGAAACGGCCTGACAACGCGACGTCCTCGCGGCCGGCGATCGCATAGATCACCTCGGGCTCCTTCTTGCCCTTCACCATGATGAAATCGAGCTCGAGGATCGCAAACTTGTCCTTGACCGCAAGCGCGGTCTTGGAGCCGACGATGATCGGAAAGCCGTACTCCTTGGATTGGCCTTCCAGCCGCGAGGCGAGGTTGACGCTGTCGCCGAGCACCGAATAGTCGAAGCGCAGGTCCGAGCCCATATTGCCGACGACGCAGGTGCCGGTGTTCAAGCCGACGCCGACATTGAGCGGGATGTAAAGGTGGCCGCCCTCCTTTGCCTCCTGCTCGCGCAGCTTGTTGAGCTCGTCGATCTTCTCAAGCATGTCGACCGCGGCCTCACAGGCGTTGAGCTGATGCTGCTTGTCGTCGATCGGCGCGTTCCAGAACGCCATGATGGCGTCGCCCATATATTTGTCGATGGTACCCTTGCGCGCCAGGATTGCATTGGTCAGCGGGGTCAGGAACCGGTTCATCAATTTGGTCAGGCCCTGCGGGTCGTGCTTGTAGGATTCCGAGATGGTGGTGAAGCCGCGGACGTCGGAGAACATGATGGTCATCTCGCGCTCTTCGCCGCCAAGCACGAGCTTTTCCGGCGATTGCGCGAGCTGCTCGATCAGGGCCGGCGAGAGATATCGACCGAATGCCGAGCGGATCTGCCGGCGCTGCGCCTGCTCGCGAACGAAGCTCGAGAAAATCAGCGTGAGGTAGATCGCCGTCGTCGACAATAGCGGATAGGTGAAGTCGATGAGCTGCCGGTAATGCATATAGAAAAACCAGGAGGTCCCGATCAGCACGGACGCGAACAACGCGCCGACAATCACCAGCGTGGTCGGCCCGAAGTTCGGCGCGAACGCGATCACCAGGAGGCCGAGCAGCAGGGCGCTGAAAAGTTCGAGGGTTATGCCGTAGCTTGGCTGCGAGACCACGGCGCGAGTCAGCGCGCTTTCCAGCACCTGGGCATGAATTTCGACACCGGGCATCACAGGCGAGACCGGCGTGGTCTTGATGTCGACCAGCCCGGTGGCGGAGGTTCCGATCAGCACCAGCTTGCCCGCGATCTTGTCGGGCGGCACCCGCCCCTCCAGCACATCGATGGCCGAGACATAGATCGAAGGATCGTGATGCGCGTAATGCACCCAGAGCTGCGCGTGGGCGTCGGTCGGGATTTGGAAGTGCTGCATGCCGATGCTTTGGATGCCGTCCTTGTCGGTCTTGATCAGAATGGTGCCGGAGCCGCTCGCGACCCGCAACACCTCGAAACTCAGCGACGGCATCGTTACGCCCTGGGACTGCATGATCATCGGCACGCGACGGACGATGCCGTCGCGCTCCGGCACGATGGTGAAGAGGCCGCGACCGGCCGCGGCTTCTTCCAGCACCGGTACGTTGCGCAACAGTCCTGGAAACTGGAAGATGAAACGCTGCGGGTCCTCGCCGAGCATGGCGAATCCCGTGACCGGAAGCTTCGTGTCGAGATCGGCGTGAACGTCGGGTCCGCCGGACTCACCCAAGACCACGCGCGATTTGCGGATGACGTCGGCGAGGATCTGGTCGTTGCTCGGCAGTGCCTTGAGCTTTTCCCGCGTCGCCTCGTCGAGATTAGGAAAGGTGTCGGCGGCAATATCCGGATTGAGCCGGTCCGGCTCGGGGAACACCGCGTCGAACGCGATCACGACGGCGCCGAGCCGGGTCAGATTGTTGATGATATCGGCAAGCCTGGTGCGCGGCCACGGCCACTGGCCCAGCCGGGGATCAGCGAGGCTCCTTTCATCGATGTCGACGATGGTGACGGGACGCGCGGTCTTCACGCGTGGGTCGATGACCTGAAAGGTATCGAACGTCCTGACACGGAGTTCCTGGACCGGGGCAGGATCGGCGATGCGCAACACGGCGAAGCCGACCAGGAGCGCAAGGCACACCAGCCGCGCGTAGCCGAACTTCCGCGCGAACCACCGTCGCAATATCCGCAAGCGCTTCATGCCATCCAGATATCACGACCGGGCGGATTGATCACGTTCAGTCTTTTGGGCTGGCGGCGGGCTCTAGCTATGGAGAATGAAGTCGCTGGCGTGCAGGTTGGCGGCAACCACGTTCTTCAGCAAGATGGTGTCATTGGTGTCGAGCGTGATCAGCGTGTCGTTGCCTTGCTGGGTTTCAGTCGGAAGGGCCGAAGCCGTGATGGCGTGGAATTGCCGGACATCGATCTTGTCGAGATTGACGTCGAAATCCGTGATCGTATGCTGCGCGGCACCCGATAAGGCCGGCGAGAACACGAACTGATCCTGACCGCCGTTGCCGGTGAGGGTGTCGCCATTTCCGCTGCCAAAGATGACGTCCTTGCCGGCCGTGCCGGTCAGCGTCGCCGGGCCCTCGCCCGCCTGATTGAAAATGAAATTCACGGTGTCGGTCACGCCGTGGTTGTCGGTGACGGTCAACGTGACCTTGTCGGTGGAGGGCGGCGTTGTTCCGGGATTATAGGTGACGCCGTTGTTCAAAGCCGTATCGACGTCGGCCAGCGACCCGGAGCCCGTCGAGGATGTCATCACGCTGCTTCCCGACGCATCGGTTGTCGCAGCAACCGCAAAAGTCTCCGTGGATGAGCCGGAGTCGGAGTCGGAAACGTCGAGGCCGGAGATTGTCGTTGATCCGTCGGGGTTGTGAGCAATAGCGACGTGGTCGCTTTCGATCACCGGCGCGTGTTGGTTCCAAACGACGTCCGTGCCACCCTTGCCGTCCGAGCCGATCACGAAGCTTGCCGGGTCATAGTTGCCGACAAGCGCGAAAAAGTCGTTGGCGCCGGGTCCGTAATGAAGCTCGAGCGAGCCCGAATTACTGATGCTGACATTGGCGGGATTGATGCCGGCGAGATCGATGGTGTCGCCATTGGCGAAACCGGTGACCGTACCGGTGAAATGCGAGACCTCATCGAGCACGAGCGTGCCGGCCACCTGACCCGAGAACTGAACGATCGCATTCGACGCGGCGGCGAACTCCAGGCTGCCGCCGTCGATGACGGCATGACCGCCATCGCTGATGCCTTGATCGATCTTGAGCAAACCCGTGCTTGCCTCCAACATGCCATCTGGGGTTGCAGTCGTGGAGGGTACCGGCGGATCGACAATCAGCGTATGCCCGCTACCATCGTCCTTAATCGTAAAATCAGCCAACTGGTAACTTCCAACGAAGGTGATGCTGTCGAGCGCCTGGCCACTCGCGTTGTACAGGGTCAGCGTCCCGGTATCGTTCCCGTTGTCTGTATAGGTCGTCTTATTTATCGCAACGTCGGCAAAATTGACGTCAGCGAGATTGATCAGATCCGAATTCGAGGTTGTCCCGTCCCCCGCAAAACCGACAATTTGCCCCGCGAAATCCTTGGAATCATCGAGCACGAGCTCGCCGGTGTTGCCGCTGCTGTTGGTGAAGGTCACCGTCGCCGTGCTTGCGCCCGAGATGTCCAGCGTCTTGCCGCTGTCGATCGTCACCGTGCCGGATGATGCCAAAGGATCATCGATTAGCGTCCCGCCGGTGGCATCTTTCGCAATTTCGAAAGAAGGGTCAAAGGAATCACTGGAAAAATCACCGGACAGCTTTAGGGTGACAGAAGTTATACCGTTGCTAACGGTAACCGTATCTGCGCTGGCATTAAAATGGGCGGACATATGGCCAGATCTGAAAGCCAGATCCTTGAGATCGACGCGATTCTCCTGGCTTTCGACAGAAAATTCCGTGAGGCCTACGATCGTTCCGTGGAAGTCTTTCGAATCATCGAGGATTAGCGTGGCTGCGGCGCCTGCCGAGGCGAAGGTCACGGTCTGGCCAGAAGAAACCGAACCGCCGATTTCCAGCTTCGCGTTGTTGAAGATCTCAATCGATCCTGTTCCGGTAATATTGCCGGTGACGTTCACCACCGCGTTGGCGGCAACATGGATGGCGCCGCCGTCCGTGACGGTGCCGCCGGTCACCGTGGTGCCGTTGAGTGTCAGCGTCTTGCCGGCATCGATCGTCAGCTGATTGTTGCTGAGCGCATCGCTGCTGATCGAGCTGTCGCCGGTGATCTCGATCGTGCCGGCATTGGTGATGGCGCCGCCGGAGAGCGCCACCCCGCTCAGCTTCAACGTGTTGTTGGCGTCGACATGGACCGTGCCGCCATCGGTGATGGTGGTACCCGTCACCGTGGTGCCGTCCAGCGTCAGCGTCTTGAGGGCATCCACCGTGAGCTGGCCGTTGTTGAAGGCCGCGCCGTCGATCGCGCTGTTGCCGGTGACATGCACTGTGCCGCTGTCGGTCACCGTGCCGCCGGTAATCGTGGTGCCGTTGAGTGTTAGCGTCTTGCCGACGTCGATCGTCAGCTGATTGTTGCCGAGCGCGTCGCTGCTGATCGAACTATTGCCGGTGATCTCGATCGTGCCGGCATCGGTGATGGCGCCGCCGGAGAGCGCCACCCCGCTCAGCTTCAACGTGTTGTTGGCGTCGACATGGACCGCGCCGCTGTCGGTGATCGTGGTACCCGTCACCGTGGTGCCGTCCAGCGTCAGCGTCTTGCCGGCATCCACCGTGAGCTGGCCGTTGTTGAAGGCCGCGCCGTCGATCGCGCTGTTGCCGGTGACATGCACTGTCCCGCTGTCGGTGACCGTGCCGCCGGTCACGCTGGCGCTGTCAAGCGTCAGCGTCGCAGTGCCGTCGACCGCGACCGTGCCACCGCTGTTGGCGACCGACGTGCCTGCGTCGAGCGTGAGGACGCTCGCGGCGATCACCTCGATCAAATGATTGTTGGTGACGCCCACATTATTCAGCGTCGCCCCCTTGGCGGTCTTGACTGCAAGCGTGCCGGCGGACCCTACCGTCAGCGTACCTCCGGTGACGGCCGTGCCATCGTCCAGCACCAGCGTAGTTGCTGCAGCGGGGACGTCGATCTGAATGGCGCCCGATCCGGTGACGCTGACGCCATCCAGCGTCGCGCCCGAAGAGGTTTCAATCTGCACCGTGCCGGAATTGGCAAGCGTCTCGATCGTGCCGGCATTGCTGATGGCTCCGCCGGACAGTGCCACACCGCTCAGCTTCAAGGTCTTGGTGGCATCGACATGGACCGTGCCGGTGTCGGTGATCGAGCCGCCGATGATCGTGGTGCCGTCCAGCGTCAGCGGTTGGCCGCTATCTACCGTGAGCTGGGCGTTGCTGAAGTTCTCGTCGTTGATGCTGCTGGCGCCTGTGATCTCGATCGTGCCGACATTGGTGATGGCACCGCCCGTGAGCGCCACCCCGCTCAGCTTCAGCGTCTTGGTGGCGTCGACATGGACCGTGCCGGTGTCGGTGACGGTGCCGCCGGTGATGGTGGTGCCGTCCAGCGTCAGGATCTGGCCGCTATCCACCGTCAGCTGGGTGTTGGCGAAGATATCGTCGTTGATGCTGCCCGAACCGGTGATCTCGATCGTGCCGGCATCGGTGATGGCCCCACCGGACAGCGCCACACCGCTCAGCTTCAACGTCTTGTTGGCGTCGACATGGACCGTGCCGGTGTCGGTGATCGTGGTACCCGTCACCGTGGTGCCGTCCAGCGTCAGCGTCTTGAGGGCATCTACCGTGAGCTGGCCGTTGTTGAAGGCCGCGCCGTCGATCGCGCTGTCGCCGGTGACATGCACCGTCCCGTTGTCGGTGACCGTGCCGCCGGTGATGGTGGCCTGGCTCAGCGTCAGCGTGCCGGTGCTGTCGACCTTGATGCTGCCGCCGGTGTTGTCGATCGTGGTGGGGTCAATGAGCAGTGCACCGCCGGCCAGAACCTCGATAATACCGCCGGTGTTGGTGACGGTCTCGCTGTCCAGCGCATTGCCGGTCCCGCTGACATTGATCCGGCCGTTATTTTTCAGCGTGCCGTTCTTCAGAAAGCTCGTGCCCTCGAGGTCGAGCGTACCGTCGATCGTAACAGTGCCGCCGTCGATGGTTGCGCTTGCCAAGTCCAGCGTCGATCCGGCATCGGCAGATACCGTGCCGCTGGTGTTCGTCACGATGCTCGACGTCAGCTTCAGGGTGCTGTGACCGATCGCCCGCAGCGTTCCGCTGTTGGTCACCGGCTCGCCGGTGATGTCGAGCTCGCCGCCGTCCGCTTCCACCATGCCAGAGTTGGTGAGGCTCACGGTGTCGACGGGATCAAGCGTCAGCGTGCCGCCGGTCGATTCGATCGTGCCGGTATTGGTGATGTGGGCATCGATGGTGGTCGAGCCCGATTGACCGTCAATGGTGCCGGAATTGATGATGTCCAGAACGTTGGCACCGGAAATGGCGGCGCTGCCGGTCAGGTTGATGGTGCCGGCGTTGTCGATGGTGCTGGATACGGCAACGCCGGTGGTCGACTGGAAGCCGAATCCGCTGGTGCCGCCGACATTCCATGTCGCGCCGGCCTCGTTGGTGAAGGTTGCGCTGCCGACATTGATCGTTCCGTTGATCACGCCCGCATTGTCGATGGTGATGTTGCCGCCACTCTCACCGATCGCATGCGTCGATGCAGACACCGCGGCGGGCCCGATGATGCCCCCGGCCTTGTTGTCGATCGTGGCCGTACTGGCGGCGTTCTCATTGATGACAATGCTTGTGCCCGCACCGGTGATCGTTCCCGTGTTCGTGATCGTGGCAGAGCCGGTCGAACCCAAGCTGTTCTGGAAGACGTCGACGCCATCGGCCCCGCTGCCGCTGATGTGTCCGTCATTGACGATGGTGATCGTGCCGGCATGATTGGCAGAGGCAGAGACACCGGTCGCACCGTTGGCCGTGCCTTTGTTTGCGATGCCGACATTGCCGCCGTCAAAAGCGAAGCCGCCGATCGCGGTTCCCGCGGCGGTGATCGATGACGCCGCGCCGGCGGTCACCGTCACGTCCCCCGTGCCCCAATTAAAGCCTTCGATGCCGAACCCGGCATCCGCGATGATGGTCGCGCTGCTCTGGATGATCACGCTGCCCGCGACGCCATTGTTGGCGCTGCCGGCCCCGCCGGGATTATAGCCGGCGAGAATGCCTGCCGGAGCCGTCCCACTCTGATTTTGGTTCGGTCCTGAATGGATTAATCCGTTGGCCGTGACGCTTATCGTGCTTTGAGCAGCACCCGGAATCGAGGTGGCTTGATTGACAGCAAGGATTCCGCTGCTTCCCGACGTGATGACATCGCCGGATGACGTCGAGACGCTGATGTTTCCGGTATCGGTGCTGAAAGCCTCGATTCCGTAGGACGACGTCCCCGTGATCTTGGCGTTGGCGTCCACCGTGACAGCGACATTGCCGGCACCGCCGCTCAGAGCGAACGCGCCGATGCCGATTTGCGCGGCGGCGATGGTCGTTCCGGCGCCGTCATTCACTGTGACGTCGCCGTTGCCCCAGTTGTAGGCGTCGATGCCGTAACCGGCATCGGCTGCGATGTTGGCGCGGTTGGCGACCAGCACGGTGCCGTTGACGCTGGGATCGGCAGTTGGCACGGTCGGTGCGCCAACGCCGCGATAACCGGCATAGATGCCGCCGGCGACCGTTCCATCGTTGTTGTCGGTGATGCCGGAATGAATCGTGCCGTAGGTGGTGACGGTGATCGTGCTGTCGGCCGACGCTGCAATCGCCGAGTCGATGTTGACGATGTTAAGCCCGGTGCCACCGGAAACGACCTTGCTTCCCGCATCCGTCGTGACGGTTTCGCTGCCCGTACCGGAACTTACAACCAGGATGCCGTACTGCCCGATCGCTGTCACCTGGCCGGCGGACTCCACGGTAATGTCGCCGTTGCCCTGCGTCCGCGCCTCGATCCCGTACGCGCTGCCGCTGGCACCGCCCAGTGCCGTGACGGAGATATTGCCCTTGTTGGCGGCGTTGAGATTTTCGGCAAGGATTCCGATCGATCCCGAACCCGTGCCGGTCACGCTGCCGGTAGCATGCACAACGATGTTGCCGCTTCCGGTCGCGCTATCCTCGGCGATGATGCCGTCGCCGGCGAGACCCGTGACATTGCCTGACGGATCGAGCGTGATGTCGCCGGCCCCGTTCTGGATCACCACGATGCCGTTAGCGGCGCCGGTAAGCGTGCCGCCCAGCGTGAATGTTACCTTGGCCGGATTTCCGGCCGTCCCACCCGATGCGGTGAAATCCAGCGCATCGCCGGCCGCGGTGATGATGTTGCCCGGGCCGGTAATCGCGAACGTGCCGCCGGTTGATGCGACGCCCGAGATCGTTCCAGTGAAGCCGAGCAGGTTGTCGAGCTGAAGCGTATTGCTGCCGCCGGCGAATGTGATGGTTTGAGCCGTCGCTCCCCCGAGCTCCAGCGTCGCGCCGTTGTCGATGATCAGCGCGCCTACGCCACTCAGCCCGCCCGACAAATCCAGCAGACCTGCGGCAACCTCGATCGTGCCGGTGTTGGTAACGGCGGCGGCGATCGTATCGATGCCCGATACGTTGGTAAGCGCGCCGGCGTTGGTCAGCGTCCCGCCGCCCGTGATGGACGCGCTGGTCAGGTCGAGCGATGATCCGCTTGCGACGTTCACCAGGCCGCCGCTATTGGTCACTGTCGTCGACGTCAGCTTGAGCTTGCTATTGTTGATCGCCTGAAGCGTCCCGGTGTTGGTCACCGGCTCGTCGGTAATATCGAGCTCGCCGCCATTGGCTTCCAGCGTGCCGGAATTGATCAGGGTCACCACCGGCAAGGGGGGATCGATCGTCAGCGTGCCGGCGGTCGATTCGATAATGCCGGTGTTGGTGATACCAGCATTGTCGATGGAGCTGTCGCCGGTCGAATCGATCGTGCCGTGATTGCTCAGCGCTCCGCCGGTGATGGTGGTGCCGTCGATCGTCAGGGTCTGGAGTGCGTCGACGAGGAGTGTCCCGCCAGCGTTGGCGAAGGCATCGCTCTCGATGCTGCCGCTTCCTGTAATCTCGACGGTACCGGCATTGCTGATCGCCCCGCCGAAGAGCGCGACGCCGCTCAGCTTCAGCGTGTTGCCGGCATCGACATTGACTGTGCCGTTGTCGGTAATCGTGCCGCCGGTAATGGTGGTGCCGTCCAGCGTCAGGGTCGCGTCGACCGTGACCTGGCCCGCCGTCATCGCCGCCCCGTTGATCGCGCTGTTGCCGATGACATGGATCGTGCCGTCGTCGGTGACCGTGCCGCCACTCACGCTGGCGCCGTCAAGGGTCAGCGAGTGGCCGGCAAAAATCTCGATGATGCCGCTGTTGTGGACCGTCTCATTGTCGAAACTAACGGCACCCTTGACATCGGTCGCGCCGTGGTTGTTCAGCGCGCCGTTCTTCAGGAAGCTCGTGCCATCGAGGTCCAGCGTGCCGTAAACGGTGACGGTGCCGCCATCGATGGTGCCGGAGCTCAGCGCGAGCGTCGCGCCGGACTCGACGGAGACTTGGCCGGAATTGGCTACATCGACCAGCACATTGAGTGTGCCGCCGGTGATGTCGATTAGTCCGGTGCCGGTGTTGGTAATGGTGCTTTGGTCTTTGAAGTCGCCACCCTTGGCGAGGATCATGGTGCCGGAATTCTTAAGCACGCTTTGATCGACGAACTCCGCTTTGCCGCCGACGCTGATCGTTCCCACATTGTTGAGGATCGAATCGGCGCTGAGCGAAAGCGTGTCGCCGATTGTCAGCGTGTTCAGATTGTCGAGCTCCGGTTTCTGGTGCAGGGGCTTCGACTCGTCGAAATCATTCATCGTCACCGAATGGGCGACGGCCGACGTGTTCGCATCGATCGTGACCGGATAAGTCGGCGTCAGGCCTTGCAGCTGATTGGTGATGATGATGACGTCATCGGTGGCGATCGGAATTGTTCCGGTTTCCCAGTTCTGTTTGGTGCTCCACAACCCGCCAGGTGACCCGTCCGGCGAACCGTCGCCCATGGTGTGGATCCACACCACGGCCGCACCGTTGTCGCCGCCGATGGTGACCGTGATGGTCTCTGGCGCCGAAACGACACCCTGCGAATCCGTCACGGTCACCGTATAGGTGAGCGTGAGCTTTACGCCCGCCGGGATGAAGTCCGCCAGGTAGGCCGGAAAGTCGGCAAGATGCCAACTGATGACGCCGGTGCCTGTGCCCGTACTGTCAGTCGTCACGGATGCGGTGAGCGCCGCTTCGAACGCAGCCAGCGGCCCGGGCGGCACGCTCGATTCGTCGGACATCTTCGCGCCGGCCAGCGCTGTCGTAACCGTTGTATGGGTATCGGTGAGGTCGGCGTCGGCAAAGTTCAACTTGCCGGAGGTCGGGTTGTTCGAAATCAGCGGTCCGCCGGGCGTGCCGGTGCCCCCCGAAAACGCGACGGTTTCCGGCCCGGTGGTGATGACCGGAACGTCGTTGGTGCCGGTGACCGTGATCGTGAACGTCACCGGCGTCTTCAAATCGAGCGGCGCGTAATTGCTGTCGACCAACGCGGTATAGGTCAGCGTCAGCTTCTCGCCGGCGGCAAGGAAGTCGAAAGCGTGGTCGGGGACGAGGTAGGTCCAGGTCGCCGAACCGATGTTTGTGTTGCCGGGGTCCTGCACGACGACCAGGTCAACTTCGGTCGCCTTGACATCCGCCAACTGCAGCGCATTCAGCGTCGCTTTGACGTCTTTGCCGTCCGGGTCCTGGTAGGTGAACGACGTGAACGACGTGCTGACGGTCGGTCTGTCGCCGACGTTGATATCGTTGAAGTTGATTTTGTTGAACGCCAAGTCGAGCGTGGTGCTGCCGGTGATTTTGGTGATCTCGGTGACGAGATCGCCGAAGGCTGCGGCGATCGGCGCCTGATCGACGTGCTGCAGCCCGTCCGTACCTCCAGTCGAACCCGAAGACGAGTTACCCTTCGAGTCGGTGACCTGAAATATCGGCGTAGCTGTGGCGCCGCTGGCCGTCTTGATAAGCTGGCCGGTGATCAGGTTCGGATTGATCGAATCGGTGAAGTGCGTCTGCGACTTGGTATCTGAGTCGTTGCTCGCGAATTTCTGCTGGAAAACGTCGGTGATGAGCTTCTGCAGGTCCGGCGACAACTGGCTGTTGCTCGTGCTGACGACGCCGTTGTTGATATTGATTTGCTGTCCGGCCTGGTTGACCACCGCGATCGGCTGCAGCGTGGTCTTGTCGAACAGGATGTAGGAGCCGGTGGTGCCGTCCGGTTCGACCAGGACCTGGAATTTCGCGTCAGGCAGGTTGCTGCCTTGAGGCACGGTGAAGTCGATCTCAACCAGCACCGCGGTGCCGCGGATGCCCATGGTCGCGACCGGGGTGTCGATCTTCATGTCGCCGTGTTTTGCAGTCTCGCCGGCGACAAAAGAAATGGTGCCCGCCACCAGGCTGATGAGCGAGGAGTTGCTCGACCCGTTCGGGTCGTAGACCATTTCGTTGAGCACCATTCTCGCATTCGACGACAGACCGAACACGGTGCCGTCGATGAAGGTGACGCCGAGCGTTGAATCGGAGCCGGACTGGACCACATCGCCTTTTTCGACGTTGTCGCCCTGGTGCAAAATGATCGAGACGCCGTTGCGGACCGCGGTCGCGGTTCCGGCAAGCTTGGTGACGTGGCCGATGACCTGGCCCGCAGCCGTGGCGCCGCCCGCCTGGCTGTATTGAACATGACCGGTGAGCGCGTTGACGAGATCGCCGGTCAGGTGAGCGCCATCGGGGGATGCCAACGGCGCGCGCTTCTCGCCCTTGAAGTAATCGTGAAGGACCAGTTCGCGGTCGTCGTTGGACAGGATCAGGTCGACGCCAGACCGCTTGAAGTCCGCATTGAAAAGCAGGTGCGCGTCGGGAACGACGATCGCGTCCGTGGGAATTTGCGCGTGCGGTGAATCGAGATGGATGTACGCCGGAGAATGATGTGCGCCGGGGCCATCGGCGGAAATCGTGGCGTCAAATTTACCGGCGTAATTCAATGGGCTACCGCAATTGGTTAATAGTTATATAATTTCATCTGTCTAAGCTTGCATATCACCGGTCCGGCGATCGCGAAACCATCTATTGCTTGTGTGACTTCGCCCCCGCGGACCGCACATCCGTGGCTTATTCTGTTCGATTTACGCGATTGGAAAGTATTGTTGACCGAGGGTCCAAATATAGAGCGCTTCGCTACATGAATTCCGATACACCTTGAAGTCATCGGTTGTATATAGCGCGAACGCAATACTTTGATCATCTTTCCCCTGCCTTCCCAAGCGGAACAATGCCCCAAGAATCCACCTAAAACTGTGATCCAGATGACAAAATCGACGGTTTCGTCGAATTAGCCATACCGGGCGGAAATCGGTGCCAATACAACCCAGAGACGCACTTGCTCACGCCTTCGCGGCAGTTTTCGGCTGCGAGAGGCCGACCCATCGATAAAATTAGTCGTAAAACAACCGCGAGCGGTTCAGCCTGTTTCGCGTTTTTGGCTCCTAAAAGCCCCGCCTTAAGGCGATTAAAAGCCTCCCCGCCCATCATCGAGGCCGAAACGATCCGGTCACGAATGGGCCCCAGCCCATCGATGCCCGGACATGGGGCGTCAGATGGGAACCTTCGTTCACACGCATGCGTTGCGTATGATTGTGCTCGCGTGCGGCATCGCCTTGCTTTTGCCGGCAACAAATTCACGCGCAGCCACACTGGATTCGGCTGGATCGCTGGAAATGACCAGCCGATCGACGGAGCCGTTTGGGCTTGTCGCCTACCCGCTGGCTTTCGGAGGCTTGCACGAAAAGTGGCTTGGCGTAGAGCGCAAGCTCGACGACGAAAGGGTGCAGCTCGCGCTGTGCGACGGCGACCGCGATCATTGCGCATCTCCCGCCGCCCTGCAATTTCTCGCCATCGTGGACGTTGCCAGGGAGCACGTTGGCCGCGCCCGGCTCGGCCAAATCAACCGCGCCATCAATCTCGCGATCCGGCCGATAAGCGATCTTGCCCAGTATGGCGAAATCGACGTCTGGAGTTCTCCACTCGTCACGCTCTATCGCGGCGCCGGCGATTGCGAAGATTATGCGATCGCCAAATTCGTTGCTCTGAGCGAGGCCGGGATCGCGCCGGACGATCTGCGCATCGTCGTGATGCGCAACACCAGTTTGGGCGAGGATCATGCCGTCGCCGCAGTGCGGCTGGACGGCCATTGGCTGATGCTCGACAACCAGCGCATGGCCATGATCGAGGATTCCTATGTCAGGAATTACCGGCCGCTGTTCGTCATCGGCCCATCCGGCGTGATGAAGTATGACGATACGCCGCTGATTGCCGCCACCCCGGAACGGGACATCGCGCCCTCCATTGCGCTTGAGCTGGCAGTCCAGCCCGGTTTGATCTCATCCTCCAACTAGCTCCGCGTCATCTCGAAAGAGCCGAACGAAAATTCCATTTCACCGCGACGTCCGAGAGGCTAGCATGGCGGCTGCCGTCGCTTTGCTTCTCGGGGGGAGATTTCAGGATGCGGGTCCATATGCGGGCGATCGTTGTACCGGCGATCGTTGCAATCCGGCTCGGCGTGGCGCTTCCGGCTTGTGCGGAAACCCAGGCTGATGCGGATCGATCGATCAGCGAAGTGCTTCCACTCTTCAACAAGAACCACTGCGAAACGATCAGGGACCCCGCGGAGCAATTGTTTTGCGGAGACCCTGAACTTGCCGCCGCCGCGGTCAAACTGAGCGGCGCGACCCAGGACAGGCAGGACCGGATTCCGGACCGCCGCCATGCGATCGAGGAAAACGTGCAGTGGATTGCGGATCGCAATTTGAGCTGCGGCATCTTCGAACAGGAAGCGGTTCGCTTTGAAGACGTCGAACCCGTGGCCGCCTGTCTTTTGAAGGAAACCGAGGAACGGATCGCAATCCTGCGCGATTCGAACTTCGACTGCCTGGCTACCAACACGGCCGCCGGCGCGCTGATATGCAGCGATCCGTCGCTTGCCATTGCGGAAATGGAGCTCAACGAGCACGTCCTCGCCTTGATCGCCAAACTGCAGGAAAATGAAGCCAGGGACGCCTTCGCCGAATATGCAAGGTGGACCAGAGAACGCGATCGCAAATGCAACCTGGTAGGCAAGGAAAACGTACCGCTGCATGAACTGTCATCGTCGGAGCGTTGTCTTTCGGACTATCTCGGTGAGAAGACGGCCGAAGTCGTGGCAGTCAAGGGCGATCCAAAGCGCCTGTTCGGACAGCACCTGCCCTCGCCGACCCCCAACGCCGATGCCGTCGATTTATGCGTCAGCCAAATCCACGCCGCCAACACCTGCGAGAATTTTCTAAGGATCAGCCGCGTATTTGAGATCGACAGCGAAGTGGCCGAGCAAAGCGCGCTGGTAACGGCCGAAGTCGAGATGGTCGTGCTTTCGCCGTTTACGGTCTGCAGCGCGGTCGCATCGAGCTGCACCGGCACATGCTGGGATTTGAAGTCCGGCAAGGCGAACCCAGCGCCGGCAAGCCGGGACAGTTTCGGTGTCGCGCATCGGCTCAGGATCGAAAAGGCTTTCGCGTTTCAAAAGACCGACGGTGGAAACTGGCGCTGCAACGCGACCGCGCTGCAGCCGGTCGATTTCGGCGTCGCGCTCGGACGGCGATAGGCTCGCCCGCCGATCCGGCGCGCTTGGGCCGCGCGGTCATTTCCGGACTGGTGCGCTCGCACCAGATCCGGAGCCTCGAGATTCTTGGATGTGCAACTGCACATCATGGTTCGATGCTTCACATCGCCCCGGAATGACGGTCACCTCAGAACGACAGACTATCCCTGACCAGCACCCAACGGCCGTGCTGGATCTGCTGGACTTGCGTCACCGTGTTGGCGAGGTGATCGGTCTTGGAGAATTTGGTCGGCGGCGAACTGAAAATGTCGAGGAACTTGTCGCCGGACTCCAGTGCATCAAGCATCTTCTGACCGGTCAGATCCTTGCCGGCCTTGTTGGCGTAATAGGCGAACGTCTCCACCGCATTGTAGCCGATGATGGCCTGGGTGTTGGCGTCGGTGCCGAACATCTTCTTGTAGTTGGCGAGCCAGTCCTTGACCTTGCCCTTGGCCGTGTCCTCGTAGGGAATTTCGAAGCCCGATGCGGCGTAGAGCCCTTCCACGGCTTCCTTGCCAAGCGCCGGCACTTCAAGCACGTTGGTCGGCGTGGCGCCGAGAAAGGTCACGTCCCAGCCGAGTTTCCTCGCCTCGCTCATCGCGCCGATGGTCTCGCGGATCACGGTGCCGAGCACGACCAGATCGCAGCCGTCGGATTTCATCTTGGCGACCTGGGCGCTGAAATCGGACGCGCCGCGCTTGTAGCTCGTGACCGAGGCCGGCTGCACCTTCATGGCTTCGAGTTGCTGGGTAAATCCGTCAAGCACGTTTTTTCCGTACTCGTCGTCCTGGTGCATGATGCAGGGTTTCTTGAAGTTCTTCGTATCCACCATGTATTTGAGCGCGGCGCGCGTGCTCTCGACATAGGGCAGGAGATTGTTGAACTTGAGCCGTTCCTGCGGCTTCGACGGATCGAACTTGAAGGTGAATTCGGCAGCCGTCAGCGGGAACAGCTGCAACACGCCGGCGTCGAACAGCACGTCCTGCGCCGCAAGCACGGTGGGCGAACCCATCGGGCCGATCATGGCGAAAATCTTGTCGCGCTCGACCATTTTTTGCGATGCCAGCACCGCCCGCTTCGGATCGTAGCCGTTGTCTTCCAGGATCATCCTCAGCTTGCGCCCCTGGATGCCGCCGGCCGCGTTGATTTCCTCAACCGCCATTTTCATGCCGTTGGATACCGGGACGCCCCAGACCTTGATTGGGCCCGACAAATCCTGGTGAGTGCCGATCACGATCTCGGTTGCCGAGATGCCGTCATTGGTGACTTTGGTCTGCGCTGCGGCCGGTAGATGCGTCAGCGCGAGCGCGCCGACCGCAAGGCCCAGCGCCTTGAGCGATTTCGACATGGCTGGTCTCCTCTTCCCTGTTGATTGCTTTGGCCCGCATTGAACGAAGGCTCGGCCTGCTGGTCCTTCGCCGTTTTCAAACCTGTCGCGCGGTTCACGCCACCGCCCGTTCGCCGTACATGGCGTCGATCTCATTCGCGTATCGCTTGTTCACAAAACTCCGCTTCAGCTTCATGGTCGGCGTCAGTTCCTCGTCCTCCGGCGTGAGCTGGCGTTCGATCAGCAAGAATTTCTTGATGGTTTCGACGCGGGCGAAGTTGGCATTCACCGCTTCGATCTCGCGCTGGATCAGGTCCTGGACCTCCGGCGCGCGGCACAGGCTCGCGTAGTTGGTGAAGGGAATGTCGTGATCCTGGGCGAACTTCTCGACATTCTCCTGATCGATCATGACGAGGCAGGTGAGATACGGCCGCTTGTCGCCGATCACGACGCTGTCGGAAATGTAGGGCGAGAATTTTAGCTGGTTCTCGATCTCCGACGGCGTGATGTTCTTGCCGCCCGAAGTGATGATGATGTCCTTCATCCGATCCGTGATCTTCACAAAACCCTCGTTGTCGATGGCGCCAACGTCGCCGGTGTGCAGCCAGCCCCTCGCGTCGATGGTCTCGGCGGTCTTTTCCGGCTGGTTCAGATAGCCCATGAACAGGAAGTCGCCCTTGATCAGGATTTCGCCGCGCGGGCAGATCGCAACGTCACCCCACGGCACGGCAGTCCCGACTGAACCGAGCTTGATGCGATCCCTCGGCATCAGCGTCGCGACGCCGCAATTCTCGGTCTGGCCGTAGACTTCGCGCATGTCGATGCCGAGCGCGAGATACCAGCGGATCAGATCCGGTGCGATCGGGGCAGCACCCGTAAGCGCGATGCGGCAGCGATCGAGCCCCAGCATGCGGCGGATGTTGCGAAACACCAGCCAGTAGGCAGCGCGATTTAACAGCCGCAGGGCCAGCGAGGGCGCTTCGCCCTCGAGCCTGCAATCGGTCATGCGATAGCCGATCGCGAGCGCGCGTTGATACATCCAGTTCTGGAACGGCGTCGCATCCTTGAGCGCGATCGTCACTCCGGAGTAAAATTTCTCCCAGATACGCGGCACCGCCAGGAATGCGGTGGGCTGCACTTCGCGCAGATTGTCGGGCACCGTTTCCGGGCTTTCGGCGAAATTCATCACCGATCCCAGCGCCAACGAGATGTAATAGCCGCCGACCCGCTCGGCGACGTGGCAGAGCGGCAGGAACACCAGGCGCTCCTCGCTGTCGGTGGAGGGAAACAGGTCGTTGGCGTGGCGCATCTGATGGGTGACGCCGCGGTTGGAATGCATGGCGCCCTTGGGCGGCCCGGTCGTGCCCGAGGTGTAGACCAGAATGGCGAGATCATCCGCACCGCGGCTTGCGATCATCTCGTTCCACAGCGCTTCGTTACCGGCGACATGGTTGCGCCCGAGCGCCATGAATTCGGCGAGCGACATCACCATCGGATCGCAGAAGCCGCTCAAGCCTTCCATGTCGAACACCACGATCCGCTGTAGGGTCGGACAGCGTCCACGGCACGACAGGATCTTGTCGAGCTGCTCCTCATCCTCGGCAAAGATCACTTTGGTCCGGGAATCGTTGAGGAGATATTCCACCTGGGCTGCGGAATCGGTCGGATAGATGCCGGATGATACCCCGCCGGCGCAGAGAATGCCCATGTCGGCGAACACCCATTCCGGTACCGCGTTGGCGATGATCGAGGCGACCTCGCCCGCCTTAAAGCCGATGGCATGCAGCGCGTAGGCGATGTCCTTTGAGATCGCCAGCCACTCGCGCCAACTGGTCGCCTGCCAGATGCCGAACTTCTTCTCGCGGATAGCGGGACCCTCGCCGCGCGTCTTCACCGCGAGCAGAAAGCTTCCTGCGATCGTATCGGCGACCGTCAGCACCGCCGGTCCGGCCATGCTCGCTCCTCCCTCTCCTCGCCCGCTTTAAGGATGCCGGCTTCTTGCGGCCGGACTTTTGCTCCCAAGCGGAAGCTCTATTTAGCGCCAACTCCTTCTCAACGCCAAGTTTTCTTCTTTTTCCAGCGCCGCTCGCCGCGCGCGCCTTCCTCCTTGGCGCCAAGATAGAACTCCTGGATGTCCTTGGAATGCATCAATCGGTCGCAAGTATCGTTCATCACCACCCGGCCGATCTCGAGCACATAGCCGTAATGCGCTGTCTCCAGCGCGACTTTGGCATTTTGCTCAACCAGAAGGATCGACATGCCCTGCTCCTGGTTGACGCGCTTGATGATGGTGAAGATCTCCTTGACCAGGATCGGCGACAAGCCGAGCGACGGCTCATCCAGCAGCAGCAGTATCGGACGGTTCATCAGCGCGCGGCCGATCGCCAGCATCTGCTGCTCGCCGCCGGAGAGCTGCCCGGCGGGCTGGTTGATCCGCTCCTTCAACCGCGGGAAATAGCCGTAGACCCGTTCCAGGTCCTGCGCGACGCCATCGCGGTCGCGGCGTGGATAGGCGCCCATCATCAGGTTCTCGCGCACCGAAAGGAACGGAAACACCTCGCGTCCTTCCGGCACGTGGCTCAAGCCCAGCCGCACGATCTTGTCGGCCGCCATCCGCTGGATCGGCTTACCCAAAAATTCTATCGAGCCCTTCTGCGGATCGAGAATGCCGGAGATGGTCTTCAGCACCGTGGTCTTGCCGGCGCCATTGGCGCCAAGCAGCGTCACGATTTGCCCGCGCGGCACCTCCAGGCTGATGCCTCGGATGGCCATGATCGGCCCGTAGTAACTTTCGATGTTGCTGAGTTTCAGGATGATGTCGGGAGCGCTCATGGCATCATCCTTCAGGCGCCGAGATAGGCGGCAATGACGTCGGGATGATGCTGCACCTCAGTCACCGACCCCATCGCCAGCACCCGGCCGTAGTTCAACGCGATCACCCGGTCGGAAACGCGATTGACCAGCGTCATGTCGTGCTCGACCATCAGGACGGTGATGCCGAGTTCGGATTTCATGTCGCGGATCCAGAACGACATATCGCCGGTCTCTTCCACGTTTAGCCCCGACGACGGCTCGTCGAGCAGGATCAGCTTCGGCTCCGAGCACAGCGCGCGGGCCAGTTCGATCACCTTGCGAACCCCGTAAGGAAGCCCCGAGATCAGCTTGTCGCGATAAGGCTCGAGATCGAGGAACTCGATGACCTGCTCGACACGGCGGCGATGGGCTTTTTCGCATGCCCGCACGCTCGGCAGGAACAGCAGCTCCTGCCAGAGCTGCGTGGTCGAATGGCGGTGGCGGCCGACCAGGAGGTTAGAGAGCACGGTGGCATTTTCGAACAGCTCGATATTCTGGAAGGTGCGGGCGATGCCGAGCCTGGCAATGCCGTAGGCCGGCTCTTGCGTGATGTCCTGATCCTCAAAGAAGATCTTTCCCGAGGTCGGGCTGTAGATCCGCGAGATCAGGTTGAAGATCGAGCTTTTGCCGGCGCCATTGGGCCCGATGATCGACAAGATCTCGCCCTTCTCCACCGCGAAGCTGACGGCGTCGACCGCCTTCAGGCCGCCAAAATGCAGCGACAGGTTTTCGGCGCGGAAATAGCTCATCTGTTCCGCTCCGACTTCACATAGATCTTCTGCCGCTTGAACGTGGCGCGCTTGTAGAGCGGAAACAGCTGGAAGAAGCGTTTTATCTTCAACCAGCGGCCATAGAGCCCGAGCGGCTCGAACAGCACGAACAGCACGATGATCACGCCATAGATCGCGCCCTTGAGGCCGTTGGCGGAAGCGAAGGCGGCAACGCTATCCTGAATATGCGCGGCGCGCGCGCTTCCGGCGCCGAGCGCCGCGGCGACGCCGGCGATCATTCCTGGAAGGTCGTCCTTCAGATAGGTCAGGAACGGGTCGATCATGACGATGAAGATCGCGCCCAGCACGGCGCCATGCAGGCTGAAGGCGCCGCCGATCAGGATCACGATGATGAACTCGATCGAGAGCTGCAGGGTAAACATTTCCGGGCTGATGAAGGACAGCTTGTGGGCGAACAGCACGCCGGCAAAGCCGGTGATAGCGGCGCTGATAGCAAACGACTTGACCTTGTAGAGCGAGACGTTGATGCCCATGCTGCGCGCGGCGGTCTCGCTGTCGCGGATCGCGACAAAGGCGCGCCCCGTGGGCGAGCGCAGCAGGTTGAGGGTGCCGACGATGGTCAGGATCAGCACGGCAAGACAGAGGAAATAGAACGTCGGGCTGTCGCGCGAAATTGAAGTGCCGAGCAACTGGAGGGCCTTGACCCGCATGCCCTCGTTGCCGCGGGTGACGCTTTCCCAACGCGCCAGGATTTCCTCGACGATGAACGCAAAGGAGATCGTCGCGATCACGAGATAGATGCCTTGCAGGCGCAGCGCCGGGAATCCGACCAGCGCACCGACGACCCCCGTCAGGAGTCCGGCGACGAGGAAATAAACCGGAAACGGCACGTTGAATTGCTGCAAGTAAGCGGCCGTATAGGCGCCGATGGCAAGAAACGCGGCATGGCCCAGTGATGCTTGCCCGGTGAAGCCGGTCAAGATCAACAGCGCCACGCCGACGGTCGCATAGATGCAGACAAACACCAATTGACTGACGAGATAGCTCGAGAGCACGAATGGCGCGACTACGAGCAGCACCAGCAGAGTGCCGTAGGAGAAGACGTAGCCCGAGTGCGGAAACAGGCGGATGTCGTCTTCGTAATCGGTCTTGAAAAGAAACCGCATCAGACCTTCTTTCGCATGCGAAGGCCGAACAGGCCCTCCGGCTTGAGCAGCAGCACCGCAAGCAGCACGATGTAGGGTGCGACGTCCTTCCACCCTTCCGCCAGATAGAAGCCGGCCATGCTTTCAATCACGCCAATCAAGACGCCGCCGACGACCGCGCCGGGGATCGAGCCGAAGCCGCCCAGCACCGCAGCCGGAAAGGCCTTCAAGCCCAGCACCAGGCCGACATTGGAATGGATGAAGGTGATCGGCGCCAACAGCACGCCGGCGCAGGTCGCGACCGCCGCACTGATCGCCCAGACGATCGACACGACGCGTTTGACCGGAATGCCCATATAATAGGCGGCGAGCATATTCTCCGAACTCGCCCGCATCGCGGTGCCGAGCGTGGTCTTGTTGAAGAACAGATATAGCAGCGCGCACAGGATGATCGTTGCCGCGATCACCGAAAGCTTGTCATAGGCCAGCACCAGAGCACCGATCCGCAGCACGCCCTGACTGAACGGCGTTTCGATCTTGAAATCGTCGGTGCCCCAGACCATGCCGGCAACCGAGCGCAGGAAATAACCCAGCCCGATCGTCGCCATGATGATCGAGAATTGCGGATAACCGAGGATCGGGCGCACCACGACGCGCTCCGCCAGCATGCCGAACAGCGCCATCGTCGCGACCGCGCCGGCAAATCCGATCCAGTAATTAAGCCCCAGAATGCCGATGAAGGTGAAGGCGAAGAACCCGCCCAGCATCATCAGGTCGCCCTGGGCGAAGTTCACGACCTCGGTGGCCTTGTAGACAAGGACGAAGCCAAGCGCGATCAGGCCGTACACGCAGCCGAGCGCAATGCCGCTCACCAACTGCTGAACGAAGTCCAGCATTGCCGAGATCCCTCCCCGGATGCGCCGGCGATTTTATTCGATCGCCTTTGCCGCATCTTGTGTCCGCGCGCGGCTCAGCTTGGCGCTGAACGACTGCACATTGTCCGGAACCCATTCAGCCCAAAGGCTCGACCTCTGTCAACAAAGCGCTGGTGATGTCCGGGCGGGCGGAATTTGAGTTTGCCGATTCACGGCGCCGAAATATCTTCAGTCCATGGTGGCGATGCCAAAACAAGCGGGATAGACGCGTCATGAAATCAGAACAATCCGCGCTGCAGGTGCGAGGGTTAACAAAGCGTTTTGACCGCCTCGCGGTCGATGCGCTTGATCTCACCGTCCGCAGGGGCGAATTCTACGCCCTGGTCGGGCCCAACGGCGCCGGCAAGACCACGACCTTGCGCATGGTCGCGGGCCTGCTCAGGCCCGATGCCGGTACGGTCGCGATCTTCGGTATCGACGCGCTGGCTGAACCGGTCGCAGCCAAGCAGATGATGGCGTGGGTTTCCGACGAGCCGATGATCTATGACAAGCTCACACCGCTGGAATATCTCGAATTCGTCGCCGGCCTCTGGGGCGTCGATCCCGAGGTCGCGCATCGATCGGCACGCGATCTTCTGGTCTCGCTCGGTCTCGAGCCGCACCTTGGCGAGCGCTGCGAAGGATTTTCCAAAGGCATGCGCCAGAAAGTGGCGCTGGCCGGCGCGCTGGTCCACGACCCCAGTCTGATCATCCTGGACGAGCCGCTCACCGGCCTCGACGCCGTCTCCGCTCGCCACGTCAAGGGACTGTTGAGCGATCGCGTCCGCGCAGGCTCCACGGTAATCATGACCACCCATATTCTTGAAGTCGCCGAACGCATGGCCGATCGGATCGGCGTCATTGCCGCAGGCCGGCTGGTGGCCGAGGGGACGCTTGCCGAATTGCGCCAGCAGAACGGACGTAGCGATACCAGTCTCGAAGACCTGTTCATCGCGCTGGTCGACGTCGAGGCCGCCGCATGAGCTCGGACGCGGCACTCACCTGGTTTGCGCGGCACGAGCTGCGCCTGGCATGGCGCGAATGGCTCGCGATGATGACGGGCGGGCGGCGCCGGCGCAAACGCGCGGTCGCCATCGGCTTGATTGTCTTTGCCGCGTTCATGCATATCCCGGCCTGGGCGGTGATCGGCCGTTTCGCTGATTTGCGCCTGCCGCTCGACAAATCCTCGCTAATCGTCATCACCGCGTCCATTTTTCTTGCCTGGGCCCTGATGCTATCGCAGGCAATCGAATCGGTTACGCGGGTATTCTATGCGCGCGCCGATCTTGATCTGATCATGTCGTCGCCGGTCAAGCTGAGCAACGTGTTTTCGATCCGCATCGCCGCGATCGCGCTGTCGATCACAGCGATGGCGCTCCTGTTGTCAACGCCGTTCGTCGATGTGCTGGTGATCGTGGGCGGTGTCAGGTGGTTGTCGGCGTTCGGCGTCGTTATCGCCATTGGGCTCTCGGCCGCGGCGGTCGCGATCGCGGCCACGATCGTGCTGTTTCGCCTGATCGGTCCGGCGCGAACCCGCCTGGTCGCGCAAATCCTCGCCGCGATCATTGGCGCCGGTTTCGTCATTGCGCTGCAGGTAGCGGCGATCCTTTCCTATGGCACGCTGTCACGGTTTGCGGTTCTGACGTCGGATGCCGCTGCGGCAATCGCGCCCGGAATCGACAGCGTCGTGTGGTGGCCGGCGCGCGCCGCGCTCGGCGACGGCGAGGCGCTGCTGCTGCTGCTGTTGTCCGTTGGCCTCGTCCTGCTGGGTGCCGTGATGGCGATGTTCTCAGCCAGTTTCGCCGACACCGCGGTCAGCGCCTCGGTGCATGCCGGTTCAGGCCCTCAGGACATTCGACCAAAAACATTTCGCGGCGGCTCGCGGCAACAGGCGTTGCGGCGCAAGGAGTTTGTGCTGCTGCGGCGCGATCCCTGGCTGATCTCGCAAACCCTGATGCAGCTTTTGTATCTGGTGCCGCCGGCATTGCTGTTGTGGCGAAGCTTTGCCGACTCTTCTACGGCGATCATACTGATCACCCCGGTCATCGTGATGGCGGCGGGTCAGCTCGCCGGCGGCCTTGCCTGGTTGACGATCTCGGGCGAAGACGCTGCCGATCTGGTCGCGACCGCGCCGCTGCCGCCGGCGCGCATTATCCGCGCCAAGATCGAGGTGGTGCTGATCGCAATCGGCATGATCTTCGCCCCGCTGGTCCTCGCGCTCGGCGTCGCCTCGCCGCCACAGGCCGCGGTCACCGCGGTCGGCGTCATCATCGGAGCTACGTGCGCGACATCGATCCAGCTCTGGTTTCGCGTGCAGGCCAAGCGCAGCCAGTTCCGCCGCCGCCAGACCTCGTCGCGGCTCGCGACTTTTGCCGAGGCCTTTTCCTCGATCGGATGGGCTGCAACCGCAGCACTGGCGCTCGTAGTTCCTACCGCCGCCATCATCAGCGGTGCCCTGACCGCGGCCCTGCTCGCGGCCACATGGAAGCTCAGCCCGCGAAGAGGGTGAGCGCATTTTGCAGCGCTCTCTGATTTCTTTCACCTTTTGAACATCAAGGCGAACCGCGACGCTCTCACCCTTCAACCAGCTCCATGACCGCAGCGGCAAATGCCTCCGGCTCCTCCTGCGGCAAGTTATGACCGGCGTGCGGGATCACGCGATGGCTGCGGCGGCCGGTGAATTTTGGCGCGCTAGCACTGCCGTCGGTCGCCGGCGTCACGCCGTCGGCGTCGCCGTCGAACGTGATGGCCGGGACGGTGATCGGCGGCAACTCGGCGAGCCGCCGCTGCAAATCCGTATATCGCGGATCGCCTGCCGCTAGGCCGAAGCGATGGCGATAGCTGTGGATCACGACGTCGACATAGTCCGGATTGTCGTGCGCGACCGCGGTCCGCTCGAAGCACGCATCGTCGAAATGCCAGTTCGGCGACCACTGCCGCCATAATATCCTGGCGATCTCACGCCGGTTGGCCGCGAGCCCCACGCGCCCGCGCTCGAGCTGAAAATAATATTGGTACCACAGCGCAACCTCATGCTGCGGCCGCGCCGGCACCATGGCACGCGCGATATCCTGAATGAGGTAGCTGTTCACCGCGACCAGGCCGATGCAGCGCTCCGGCCACAGCGCCGCACCGACGCAGGCCGCGCGGCCGCCCCAATCGTAGCCCGCGAATACCGCGCGCTCGATCTCAAGCGCATCCATCAGCGCCATCATGTCCGCGCCGATCGCGGCCTGCTCGCCCGAGCGCGGCGTCGTGGCATCACGAAAGCGGGTCGGGCCGTAACCGCGCAAGTACGGCACGACAATGCGGCACCCTGTTGACGCCAGCATTGGCGCAACGTCGACATAAGAATGGATGTCGTAGGGAAAGCCGTGCATGAGCATCGCAGCCGGGCCATCGGAGGGACCGGCCTCGTAATAGGCGATATCGAGCACACCGGCATCGACACGGCGGAGCGGTTCGAGGCGTTTTGTCGAGGGTGCACGAGGAACGGAAAAGGACTGCTCGGACATGTGAACTCCACGGCGGCGTCTGGCATGATAAGTTTGGCACCGGATGATGCGATTACAATATCGCACGCGTGGCCGAAACGGGGTTTGGCGATGTTGCGATTACCTTGTGCCGCTTTGGCGATGTTGAGCTGGTTGATCGCACCTGCCGCGGCCGAGGATGTTCCGCGAAGCGAATGCCTGGCGATCTCGCAAGGAGCCCCGCGGGCGGCGCCAGTCAACCTGCGGAGGGCTGCCAATGCAGCCGACGAGGTCGCGATCACCTATGCCGGCCACTCGACCTACTACATCGATACCCCCGGGGGAGTGCGGATCGCGACTGACTGGAACGGCGCCTATCGCACCGGCCGGCTGCCCGACGTCGTCACCATGAACCGCGCGCACTCGACTCATTACACCCTGTTTCCCGACCCGCACATTGCCCATGTGCTGCACGGCTGGGGCGACGACGGCCAGCCGGCGAAGATCGCGGAGCGCATCGGCGACGTTTTCATCCGCAATGTGACGACCGACATCCGCCGCTACTTGGGCGACGATTCGAGCGGCGAGATGATCAAGGACGGCAATTCGATCTTCATCTTCGAGGTCGCGGGCCTGTGCATCGGCCATCTCGGGCATCTTCACCATCCGCTCGACGACGCCCGGTTTGCTGCGATCGGCCGGCTCGATGTCGTGATGGTGCCGATCGACGGCACCTATACGATGTCGCTCGACGGCATTTCGGAGATCACGCGGCGCTTACGCGCAGCCGTCGTGCTGCCGATGCACCGTTTTGCGACGCCGCTCGATGAGTTCATGCGTCGCATCGGCCAGCAGTTCGAGATCGACGTCCGCGCCGAGCGCAGCTTGAAGATTTCGCGGGAGACGCTACCGGGCACGCCGACCGTCATCATCCTCGACGGGGTTTGATATCCAATACCAGCCATCGGCGTCATGACTGGCCTGGCGCCGGCAATGCGCTAGTATCGCCGCCTGCAAGCAATAAGAACAGGGAGCGAAATTCATGGCCAGCACTGCACCCGCCTGGAAGAGCGGGCTTTACGCCGATCCGCGCGAAGACTGGCTCGCGCAATTGACCGAGGAAGTGATGGATCCAGCGCGACCGATCGTCGATCCGCACCATCATCTCTGGGATCGCGGCGGTCTGCGCTACATGATCGAGGACTTGGCCGCGGATATCGGGTCAGGCCACAACGTTATAGCAACCGTCTATGTCGAGGCCCGTTCGATGTATCGCGCGCAGGGCCCAGAGGCATTCCGCCCGGTCGGCGAAGTCGAATTCGCCAACGGTGCTGCGGCGATGAGCGCAAGCGGCGGCTATGGCAAGGCCCTGATCTGCGCCGGTATCGTCGGCCACGTCAATCTGTTGCTGGGCGACGGCGCGAAACCGGTGCTGGAGGCGGAGGTCGCTGCCGGCAACGGCCGCTTCCGCGGCATCCGCCATTCCTCGGCCTGGGATGCTGATCCCAATGTCGCCCACATGTATGCGACCCGGCCGAAGGGCTTGCTGGGCGATTCAACCTTCCGCAAGGGTTTTTCCTGTCTCGCGCCGCTGGGTCTCAGCTTTGACGCTTGGCTGTTCCAGCCTCAGATCGGTGAACTCACCGAGCTCGCGCGAGCCTTTCCGGATACCAGAATCTGCCTTGACCATTGCGGCGGGGTGGTCGGTATCGGCGTTTACGCCAACCGCCGCGAGGAGCTGTTTCCACTTTGGAAGGCGTCGATCAACGAAATCGCAAATTGTCCGAACGTAGTGGTCAAGCTCGGCGGGCTGGCGATGCGGCTGCCGGGCTATGATTTTCATCTGCGTCCCGAACCGCCGACGTCGGAACAGGCCGCCGCAGCCTGGAAGCCGTATATAGAGACGTGCATCGAGGCGTTCGGTCCCAGCCGCTGCATGTTCGAAAGCAATTTCCCGCCCGACAAAGGCCAGTGCAGCTATCAAGTGATCTTCAACGCCTTCAAGCGCCTGGCCGCGCCATATTCGGAGGCGGAGAAGACCGCGCTGTTCTCGAAGACGGCTGCGGATTTCTACCGGCTCAAACTGGGCTGAGCCTGTGCGCAAAGGCCAGAGCGAGCTTTTGGCAAAATCGGCGTGGGGTGGGGTTTGCCAGCCCGCGGCTCGAGACCGAAGGGCAATCTCAGGCCCACTCCCCCTTCCGAAACACCGGCACGCGCGAGCCGTCGGCGCGGATGCCGTCGATATCGGTCTTGTCGGAGCCGATCATCCAGTCGATGTGGATCAGGCTCTTGTTGCCGCCTTGCGCCGCGATCTGCTCGGGCGTCAGCTTGCCGCCGTCGACAAAACATTTCGAGTAGCACTGGCCGAGCGCGATGTGAGAGGCGGCGTTCTCGTCGAACAGCGTGTTGAAGAACAATAATCCGCTCTCGGAGATCGGCGAGGAATGCGGCACCAGCGCCACCTCGCCAAGCCGCCGCGCGCCCTCGTCGGTATCGAGCACCTTGCGCAGCACTTCCTCGCCGCGCGAGGCCGTGGCCTCGACGATACGCCCTTCCTCGAAGCGGACCGCGATGTTGTCGATCAGCGTGCCCTGATAGGACAGTGGCTTGGAGGAGACGACATGACCGTAGACCTGCCGGCAATGCGGCGTGGTGAAGACTTCCTCAGTCGGGATATTGGGATTGCAGATGATGCCGTTCCTGGCGACCGACGCGCCGCCCACCCATTCGTGGCCGTCGGCAAGCCCGACCATCAGGTCCGTACCCGGTCCGGAATAATGCAGCGCCTTGAAGCGCTGTCCGTTGAGCCATGCGGTCCGCTCGCCCAGCACGGCGTTGTGCTTTTCCCATGCGGCCACGGCGCCATCGCGATCCACGCGCGAAGCCGCGAAGATGGCATCCGCCAACCTTGCCACCGCGACGTCGTCGGCGTCATCGGGAAACACCCGCTTCGCCCAAGACAGGCTCGGATAGGCGATGATGTTCCAGTTGGTGTCGAAATTGACGATTTTCTCCAACGCCGGCTGATAGGCGATCGAATTGGCCTTGCTGGCGCGCGAGACCTTGGCGGGGTCCTCACCCGACAGCAGCATCGGATCGTCGCCGACAACGGCAAGCCGCGCGGTGTTGGCTGAAAACGCTTGCGCCATGCCCTGATAGAGCCAGCTCGCGGCGCGGTCGAAGCTGCCGTCATGCCCGAAGCGGAAACGCGACAGCGTCACCTCCTCGTCGGAGAACAGCGGCGTCACGAGGCCCGCCCCGGCCTTGTAGGCATGCTCAGTGATCCTTCGCACCAACGGCATCGCGACCGCAGGCGCCGTCAACAGCAGATCCTGTCCGGCTCGCAGCTGCAGCCCCACCTTGACCGCTACCTCGGCGAGGCGGTCGAGTTTGACGGGATCGATCGGCGTCGAGGAATTGCGCTCGTGTGCGGTCATGGAATTCCGGCCTGTGTTGTTCGCGGGTACGCCATCATACCCGCTTTTATTGCGCCAAGCCTATCATCCGCCGCACATTCGCGCGACCGGTTCTATCAAGCGCCCGCCGCGAACTAAGGCAGCCCCGCTTTGCGCATGGCGTCAAAGCAATGCTCGCCGTCCTCCCTGTACTTGAAGGCGATAGTGCTTTGCGCTGCCCGGTTGACCGTGAAATCAGGATCAAATTGCAGAACCTTGGCTGCCTCCGCGGCCGCATCGGCCATTTGCCCCAACCGCACATGAGTTGCAGCCAACCAAAGATGGACGGCGCCGTAGTTAGGCGCTCGCAACGCGCATTCCCGCAGGAGCGGCAGCGCCTGCGAATACTGCTTGAGCGCATAATAGGCCAGCCCCAGCCAGTGCGGCGCCAAGGGCACGTAGAACGGATCAAGCCGCATATGTTTCTTGAGGACCTCGACGGCTCGCATCGATTCTCCCGCATACACTAGCGCGATTGCGGCGCGCCAATCCGTGAAGTTCGGATTTAATGCGAGCGCCTTCTCGAATTCAGAGACAGCGGCATCATGCTGCCGTTTCCAAGCCAGCACCGCGCCGAGGCTTGCATGGGCATGCGGCAAACTGGGATTCAACTGTACGGCCCGGTTTGCCAGCTGGTGGGCGCGCTCAAGCGTTGCGGGCTTGAGATGATCCCCGTCCAGTCGATTGATCCATGCAATGACATACGTGGTGGAAAGCGTTGAATAAGCGCGGGCAAAATTCGGATCGATAGACAGTGATTTTTCGAGCAAACGCCGGCTCTCGTAGAGGTCCGCAACTTTAACCGACGACCAGTATGAGGCGAGAATACCGGCCCCTTGCATGTAGTAGTCATAGGCCTGCCAGCTTGTCGGCGGCTTCAACTGGGTACGTTCCACCTCTGCCTTGTTGACGTGAGCAACAAGGACCGCGACGACCGCCCGCGCAACCTCGTCCTGAACTGCGAATATGTCTTCTAGCTCCCGATCGTACCGCTCTGCCCAGCGGTGAGTCGCGGTCGCGGCATCGATCAGTTGCGCGACGATGCGAACCCGACCGCCTTGCCGACGAATGCTGCCCGCCAAAATATAGTGGACACCGAGTTCCCGGGCGATACAGCGAATATCGGCTCCTTTGCCCCTATACTGAAAGCTCGAATTGCGGGCGACGACGAACAGTTCGGAGAATCTTGACAGTTCGGTGATGATATCTTCCGTGATGCCGTCGCTGAAGTAATCCTGGCTGGGACCGTCCTGAAGACTGGTGAACGGCAGGACTGCAACCGAAGGCCTGTCCGGAAGCGTGAGAGCGGGCCTTGACGCATCGGCAGCGACATCCGCGACCGGCGGTTTATCTTCCTCGCGCACCGAGCCGACAAACCGAAAACCTTTGCGCGGCAGGGTCTTGACCAGACGCTGCTCCTTGCCGTTGTCGTCAACTGCCACCCGGACCGCATTGATGCGGGTCGTCAGTGCCGAATCCGAAATGACGCGTCCGCCCCAAACGGTGGCGATAAGATCGTCCTTGCTGACGACCCGCTCGCGATTGCGCAGCAAGTAGTCGAGCAGATCGAATACCTGCGGCGTCAGCGGTATAAGGTTCGCGACGCGGCGGAGTTCGCGCCGCTCGGTATCGAGCGCATAATCTTCGAAAAGGTAGCGCACACTGCCCCTCCGTAGCCATACACGACATTCTAGCACAGCCGCAGGGTCCCGGAATGAAGAAGCCGGTAAGGAAAGTGTAAGCCGCTTGTAAAGCGCGGGTGGCGGGATTCTGGCAACTTCGACCGCCCCAGTCGGGAGGTCTCATGCGGCGGAATCTCCTTTCAATTTCTGCGATCGCACTGCTTTCAACACAGATGGTCGCTCTCGCGCAGCCAGCGCCCGGATCCGAAATCGCACCGACGGGAAAATTGCGCAGCGCGGTGATCGGCATTCGCGTATTGGGCGGCGTGGGCGAACCGATCGGCAGGTTCGTGGCGGAAAAGCTCGGCGTGTCTTTTGAACCCGTAGCCTATCCGAGTCCACAGGCCTATGAGCAGAGCTTCGGCAAGGGAGAATGGGATATCGCAATTGGTCCGCGGGTTCTCGCGCCTGCCGACAAGGCCGACGTGGGCCCCGACCTTTGGCTGATCGATCTTTTGTACCTCGCCGCGGCCGGAGAAAGGTTCGCGAGCGCCGATCAAGTTGACCGCCCCGGCGTGAAGGTCGGCACCATTGAGAACAGTCCATCGGACCGTTTCCTGACCAGGACGCTCAAGTCAGCCGAACTCGTGCGCTTGCCGCTGAGTCCGGTGTTCCCCGCGGACGCCATCGAAATGATGCGTAGCGGCAGGGCAGACGTGTTTGCAGCAGATTCTGGACTGATTGAATCGATTGCAGGCGGCTATCCGGGTGCGAAGATTGTCACGGGCGCTTTCAATACCGTTCGTGTCGCGGTCGCGCTGCCGAAGGGACGATCGGCTGCTGCACAAGCCAAACTCCACGAGATCGTGAACGAGGCGAAACGAACCGGAGTCGTTGAAAAAGCAATCTTGCAGGCAGGACTTAGGATTGGCGTCCGTGTTGCACCCGATTGACCGGTCCGGATGGGCGCGCGGGGACGCCGCTCATCCATTGCGAAATGCATAGGCGTAGCCGTTGAGCGCGGGCGCGCCGCCAAGATGCGCGTAAAGGATCTTCGATCCCACCGGGAAATAGCCGCTTTTCACAAGATCGATCATGCCCTGCATGGATTTGCCTTCATAGACGGGATCGGTAATCATGCCTTCGAGGCGCGCGCACAGCCGGATCGCCTCCTTGGTCTCGGCCGACGGAACGCCGTAGGCCGGATAGGCATATTCCTCAATCAGCACGACATCGTCCGCGACGATCTCCTTGCCGAGCTCAACCAGCTTTGCGGTGTCTCTCGCGATCGCAAGCACCTGCGCCTTGGTCTGCGTGGGCGTAAAGGAGGCATCGATGCCAATCACCTTGCGTTCGCGGCCGTCCTTGGCGAAACCGACCAGCATGCCGGCATGGGTCGAACCGGTGACGGTGCAGACCACGATGTAGTCGAAGGCAAACCCGAGCTGATTTTCCTGCGCCCGCACCTCTTCGGCGAAGCCGACATAGCCAAGGCCGCCATATTTGTGCACGGAGGCGCCGGCCGGGATCGCGTAGGGCTTGCCGCCCTTGGCCTTCACATCCGCAATCGCTGCTTCCCAGCTCTGCCGGATGCCAATGTCGAATCCCTCGTCGACCATTTCGACGTCCGCTCCCATGATGCGGCTCAACAGGATGTTGCCGACCCGGTCATAGACTGCGTCCTCATGCGGCACCCAGCTTTCCTGGACCAACCGGCATTTCATGCCGATCTTGGCCGCAACGGCCGCAACCATGCGCGTGTGGTTCGACTGCACGCCACCGATCGAGACCAGCGTATCGGCGTTAGAGGCGATCGCATCGGGGATGATGTATTCGAGCTTGCGCAGCTTGTTGCCGCCAAAAGCCAATCCCGAATTGCAGTCCTCGCGTTTGGCGTAGAGTTCGACCTTGCCGCCGAGATGAACGCCGAGCCGTTCCAGCTTCTCGATATGGGTGGGTCCGAAAGTGAGGGGATAGCGTTCGAATTTTTCCAGCATGCGAGTGGCCTTGTCCTGACGGCTCCAATATTTCCGGAATCTAACATCCCCGATTGGAAAGGTGCTCTCGAAGTAATCCCATCAAATTGCTATACTCGCGTGATTTCTACCATCGACTGTGCGAATACCTTCGGATTGGCAGTCAAAATACGGAAGATCCTTCCATGCCCGCGGAAATTGACCGGATCGACCTGAAAATGCTGCGGCTGCTGCAAGGCAGTGGACGGCTTTCCAACGCCGAGCTGGCGCAGCTCGTCAACGTCAGCCCCGCGACCTGTCATCGCCGCACCCAACAGCTATTCGAGAAGGGTTACATCAAAAGCGTTCGCGCGATCGTCGTGCCGCAAAAGGTCGCGAGGGGCGCGCTGGTCATGGTCGGCGTCGTGCTCGATCGCTCGACCCCCGAGAGCTTCGCGGCGTTCGAAAAAGCCGTCGCAAAATTGAAATTCATCCTCGATTGCCACCTGGTCGCCGGCGACTTCGACTATTTCCTGAAAATCAGGGTGCAGGACATGGCGGATTTCAACCGCATCCATGGCGACCAGCTGATTGCGCTGCCGGGCGTCAGGCAGACGCGAACATTCTTCGTGATGAAGGAAGTGGTCGACAACGCGCCGCTGGAATTCTGATCCATCGACAATATCGTCGCTTCAAGCGAACCACCGAATTCAGGGCTCTAAAGCATGATCCGAACGCGTTTGCGCGGAGATCATGCTCAGACAAAAGCATAGAGCGGGATGACGATTCGAGGAAAAGTCTTCACGCTTTAGCGGCCGGTGGATTGTCGGTTCATTCTCTCCAACACCTCGCCCATCGCATCGAACTGCGCGCCGAATCCTTTCCAATCGCCGGACTTCAATCGCTCGACCGCTTGATTGTAGCGATCGAGCGCCTCCTGCGCCTGACTTGCCGCCGGGTTCGTGGGGGGTGTCTCTCCCGTCGCGCTTGAGACTGCCGGCGCCGGACCGGGTCCTGCAAACAGCGCCGCTAACGCCTCGGCGAGCGTCTCCTTCATTACGACATGTTCGCCGTAGGCTGCGATCACGCGTTTGAGCTCTGGCAGGTGTCCATGCTCCGCTCGCAAATAGAGCGGCGATACATAGAGAACCGAGTTCTCGATCGGGATCACCAGCAAGTTAGCTCCGCGTATCACCCGCGAGCCCATCTGATTCCACAGCGTGAGTTGTTGTGATATTTCCGTAGTCTGATTGATCCTCGCCTCGATCTGGAATGGCCCATAGACGAGCTTGTCCTTGGGGAACTCGTAGACGATCAGCTTGCCGTAGTCGGGCGGGTCACAACGCGCAGCGAGCCACGCGATCATGTTGTCGCGGCGGCTCGGCACCATCGGAAGCATGAGGAAGAACTCGGCCTGCGGCTCGCCGGGCAACCGCATGATGATGTAATAAGGTGTCATCATCGCGGTGCCGTCGCCGCCCGGCTGTCGCGGGAACTGCCAGAAATCCTCGCGGTTGTAGAAAACCTCGGCCGTCTCCATGTGGTAGGTCTGGTACAGCCGCGCCTGAATCAGGAACAGATCCTCCGGATAGCGAATGTGCTTCTGCAAGTCCGCAGGCATGGCCGTGAACGGCTTGAACAGGTTCGGAAAGATGCGCTGGTAGGTCGCGGCAATCGGATCGCCGGGGTCGATCAGATAGAAGTCGACGGTCCCGTTGTAAGCATCAACGACGACCTTCACCGAATTGCGAATGTAATTGAGATCGAATTCCCGCACAGGCTGCGCCGAGGGGAAATAGGAACTCGTCGTGTAGGCGTCCTGCATCCAGAACATCCGTCCATTGCTGATCACCAGATAAGGATCATGATCGAGCCTGAGGAATGGAGCGATCGTACGCACCCGTTCCCGGATATTGCGCCGGATCATGATCCGGCTATCGGCCGTGACATAGCTTGAGAGAACCAGGTTCGCGTCGTTGAAGTAGTAAGCGAACAGCGTTCGCCAGCCCAATGCTCCGATCGGAACGCCGCCGGCGCCGTCATAGGCGGCATAGACGTTGTCTTTCCCCTTCGGATAATCGAATTCCGGTATGCTGGACTTGACGATGACATAGTCGTCGCTCTCTTCGCCGAAGTAGATGCGCGGCTCGTCGATTTTGGGACCGCCGTCCGCAACAGGCGGAATATCCCGCAAGTAGAAGAACGGCAGTCCTTCAGCGCTCTTGCGGGTGACCGGGCTCATCACCGCGCCATTGCCGTGCGTAAACAGCACGTGGCGGTTGACCCAGGTCTGGGCGTTCGGCGGCAGCAGGGAAGACCGCAATTCGCGCGCCGAGAGCATCACGCTCTGGTAGGAACCATCGAGCCAGTAGCGATCAACGTCGAAATCATCGAATTTATAGTAGGTGCGGATTTCTTGCAGTTGCGCGTAGGTATCCGACAGGGGCAGCCAATCCCACAGCCTGATATTGTCGATGGTCGCCTTGTTGGTCTCCAGCGTCTGGAAGGTGAGCTTCTGCTCTGCGGCAAATGGCTTGGCTGCGATCTGATCGAGATTGTAGGCCTTTCGGGTGAGCGCGATATTGCGCTCGATATATGGCTTCTCCAGCTGCAATTCGGTCGGCTTGACGAAAAAGTGCCGGATCAGCGCAGGGACCATGCTGGAGAGCACAAGAGAGCCCGCGCCGACGAGCAGGAATGCGGCGACCGGAAGCCGAT
>VAZG01000045.1 GCA_005885285.1 Alphaproteobacteria bacterium
GCGCGGCGCGAGGTTGGCGGCGCGGGCCTTCAATAAAAACGCATCAAGGCCGCCATTGTGGTCGACGCTCTTGATCGCGTTGGTGGAGACGCGCAGGCGCACGTTCTTGCCCAGTGCATCGGAGATAAAGGTGACGTTGCACAGGTTCGGCAGGAAGCGCCGCTTGGTCTTGATGTTGGAGTGGCTCACCGTGTGACCCACCAGCGGGCCCTTGGCCGTCAGTTCGCAGCGCCGCGACATCGCAAGAAATCCTCTTCCATCCCCGTCAAGCTTGCGCGCCATTTATCGGCGCCACGGGGGTTCAAAATCTCGTCCATTTCCAGGAACCGCGGACGTATAGGGGGGAAGCCTCAAATCGTCAAGGTTTTGGGATCGTCAAGCTTTTGGGGCCAACAAAAGCCGATTTCGCAAGGTTTCCCGCCATCTTAACGCGAAGCTTCCTGGAGCCCGTTGGTCATATCGTGGATCATATAAAGGGCGCATTCCAAAGCGAGCTTGGCGGGGGTTCCAGATGATAAGGCATTTTGGCCCGAAACCACGCAAGTAGTTGTTCGCCGGATATTTTTGCTTAGATGTACTTTAGCGCGCGATACCAGCAGGACCGCCGGTCAGTGACCACCCAGACTGTGATGTCGACCAGGCCTGCAAGCAAGCTGTCATCAAAGCTTTGGTTCGGGCTATTCGCCGGCGCGGCCATGCTGCTGGCGACGCCGCACGCAGCCTCGGCCCAGGGCAAGGTGGACGCGCAATATGAGGCGACGCTGTCGGGTATCCCGGTCGGCCGGGGCGCCTGGACCATCGAGATCGGCGACGACCAGTTTGCGGCCTCTGCGGCCGGCGGCACTGCGGGCCTGCTGAAGGCCTTTTCCGGCGGAAGCGGCACCAGTGCGTCCCAGGGACGCGTCGTCAACGGCGCGCTGGTTCCGACCAATTATTCCGCGACCACCACCACTGCGAAGAAATCCGAGGCGATCCACATCATCCTTGCCAACGGCAACGTCAAGGAATTCGCCATCGATCCGGAACCGCCGGTCGATGCCGACCGCATTCCGGTGACGGACGCGCATCGCCGCTCTGTCTTTGATCCGATGACGGCAACGCTGCTGCGGGTGCCGGGCACCGCCGATCCGCTCGGGCCCGATGCCTGCCGTGCCGGCGTCGCGGTGTTCGATGGCCGCATGCGCTACGACTTGAAGCTCGATTTCAAGCGCATGGAAACGGTGAAGGCCGAGCGCGGCTATCGCGGCCCGGTCGTGGTTTGCGCGCTCTATTTCGCGCCGGTCGCGGGCTATATCCCCGATCGCCCGGTGATCAAATATCTCGCCGCCCAGCGCAGCATCGAGATCGCGTTTGCCCCCGTCGCGGGAACCCGGATCCTGGTGCCGTTCTGGCTGAAGGTCCCGACCCCGCTCGGTCCGGCGATGTTGGAGGCGACCCAGTTCATCACCCAGCCGACGCCGCCGCGCGTCGCCAAGACGCAGTGAGCCGCCTCAGTCACGGCTTGACTCTTGTCGCCTTCTGATTCGACTCCGGGGTAGCCAAAATTTTAAGAAATTCACCGTCGAACCGCCGCTTGTGGAGCCGCGCCAAACTTGATCTAGTGCCGCCGCAGAGCTTCAACGCGAGATGTTGCGGTGAACGAAGCAGGACATGGGGTGGAGTCAGCGATTCGGGCGCGATTCGTTCTAGACTCGTTCCAGAGCTTAAGCCGCGACCTCGCAGGCGTCGCATTGTGACACAATCTTAAGTCCGCGCATTTCATCCACGCGACGACAGAAACCCAAGAAAATATGGCTTTTTCCCCTCAAGCAGCGTTCACCCGCGAACGGGCTCCCGGCTCCGGCGTCACCGCGGTGCTCGGGCCGACCAACACCGGCAAGACCCATCTGGCGATCGAGCGGATGCTCGGCCATTCCAGTGGCATGATCGGCCTGCCGCTGCGGCTACTCGCGCGCGAAGTCTACAACAAGATCGCCGACCGGGCCGGCGTCGATTCCGTCGCCCTGATCACCGGCGAAGAGAAGATCAAGCCGAAAAGCCCACGGTTCTGGGTTTCCACCGTGGAGGCGATGCCGCGGGATCTCGACGTGTCGTTCCTCGCGGTCGACGAAGTCCAGATCGCGGCCGATCTCGATCGCGGGCACGTCTTCACCGACCGCATCCTCAATCGGCGCGGCCGCGACGAGACGCTGCTGCTGGGCGCGGCCGCAGCCCCGGCGCACCGCGATTGTCGCCTTCTCGGCTGACGAGGTCTACGCGATCGCCGAGCTGATCCGCCGCCAGCACGGCGGCGCGGCCGTGGTGCTGGGCTCGCTGTCGCCGCGCACCCGAAACGCGCAAGTTGAGCTGTTCCAGTCCGGCGACGTCGATTATCTGGTCGCGACCGATGCGGTCGGCATGGGACTGAACCTCGACGTCGATCACGTCGCCTTCGCTTCCGACCGAAAATATGACGGTTACCAGTTCCGCCGCCTCAACCCGTCCGAATTCGCCCAGATCGCAGGCAGAGCCGGGCGCGCCACCCGTGACGGCACCTTCGGGACCACCGGCCGCTGTGCCCCGTTCGAGCCGGAGCTCGTCAATGCGCTGCAGAACCACAGCTTCGACAGTGTGAAAGTTTTGCAATGGCGCAATTCGAAGCTGGATTTCACCTCGCTCGGTGCCTTGCAGGTCTCCTTGGCGCTGACGCCCGGTCATGACGCGCTGACCCGTGCGCCGATCGCCGAAGATCTGCGCGTGCTCGATCACGCCGCGCGCGATTCCGACGTGCGCGATATGGCGCACGGTGCGAGCGCCGTGGAGCGGCTGTGGGAGGCCTGCCAGATTCCGGATTACCGCAAGCTTTCGCCGGCCGCGCATGCCGAACTTGTGACGAGCTTATTCGGTTTTCTGATGAAGAACGGCCGCATTCCCGACGCCTGGTTTGCGGCCCAGGTCGATCAGGCCGATCGCGCCGATGGCGATATCGACACGCTGTCGGGCCGGATCGCGCAGATCCGCACCTGGACCTTTGTCGCCAATCGGCCGGATTGGCTGGCCGATCCCGAGCATTGGCAGGGAATTACGCGCGAGGTCGAAAATAAATTATCCGACGCGCTGCATGAACGGCTTACGGAGCGTTTCGTTGATCGTCGTACCAGTGTATTGATGCGCCGCCTGCGGGAGAACAGCGTTTTGAATACGGAAATCGGCAAGACCGGCGAAGTCATCGTTGAGGGCCATGTGATCGGCCGCCTCGACGGATTCGCCTTCGCGCCCGACGCGACAGAGGCCGGTTCCGATGCGAAAGCCTTGCAGGCGACCGCGCAAAAGGCGCTGGCCGGCGAGATCGACGCGCGTGCCGAAAAGCTGGGCACGGCACCCGACGATCAGTTCGTTTTGACCTCCGATGGCACGATCCGCTGGACTGGCGATGCCGTTGCCAAGCTTGTCGCAGCCGAGGACGCGCTGCATCCGCGGCTTCGCATCATAGCCGACGAGCGGCTCAATGGTGCGGCGCGCGACAAAGTCCAGGCGCGGCTTGATCTGTGGCTGAAGAGCCATATCGAAAAGCTGCTGGGTCCGCTGTTCGAACTCACCAAGGCCGAGGACATTACTGGCATCGCGCGCGGCATCGCGTTCCAGCTGGTCGAGGCACTTGGCGTCCTGGAGCGCGCCAAGATCGCCTCCGAGATGAAGGACCTCGATCAGCCGTCGCGGGCGTCTTTACGCAAATACGGTGTCCGCTTCGGCGCCTATCACCTCTATCTGCCGGCGCTTTTGAAACCGGCGGCGCGATCGCTGGCCTCGCTATTGTGGGCGCTGAAGCAGGACAATGTCGATCTCTCGCTGCTCTCCAATGCACAGCATCTGGCAAGCTCTGGCCGCACCTCGTTTCCGGTCGACAACGCGCTTCACCGCGATGCCTACCGCGTGTTGGGTTACCGGCAATGTGGCGAACGCGCGGTGCGCGTCGATATATTGGAACGGCTGGCCGATCTCATTCGCCCGGCGCTCGCTTGGCGCGAGACCTCGCCCGGCACCAAGCCCGCCGGCGCGTTCGATGGCCGCAGCTTCGTCGTGACCCAAGCGATGACGTCGCTCACCGGCTCGGCCGGCGAAGATTTTAGCTCGATCCTGCGCGCGCTCGGCTACCGCATGGACCGCCGCCCGCCACTGCCGCCGAAGCCAGCGGCCGTTGAACCCGCAGCAGTCGAGACGCCTCCCTCCGTCGAGACCGCGGCGGAAGCACCGGCCGAGACCGTAGCGGAAGCGCCCGCCGAGCCAGCGCAACCAGAGACCGCGCAATCAGAAACCGCGCAACCAGAGACCGCCTTGCCGGTTTCCGGTAGCCCCGCGCCATCGGCTGCGCTGCTGCCCGAAGTTTCGCCTACGCTTGCGACCGGCAAAGAGGCACGCGGCCCGAGCGAAGCGCTGCCGGAGCCGGTGGCTCCCGCGGAAGCGCCGTCTACGCAAGCAGCACAAGAACAAACTCAAGAGCAAATTCAAGAACAGGTTTCGGCACCAGCAACGCCTGAGGTGGCCGGCGCCAGCGAGACTTCGCCGTCTGATGCAACCATCGCTCAAGCTGCGATGGAGCCCGCCGCGGTTCCAGAACTGGTCGAAGTCTGGCGGCCCGGCGGCCGGTCCGACGAACGCCGGCCGCGCCATGATCGCCACCGGCACCGCCACCAGAACCGTGCGCAGCAAGGTGGGCAGCCTGTAGCCGCGCAGCCTGCAACCGGGACCGGCGAGGCCGGCGAAGGCGAGAAGCGCGAACATCACCGACGCGGACGGCGCCACCGGGACTTTCCCAAGCCGCGCGAGAGTGTGCCGGCCGCAGCCGCCGCGCCAGCCGATGGCGCGCCCGCCGCCGAGGCGCGCGAGGGCGAGCGCGTTGAAGGCAAGGGCAGGGAGCGGAATGGCGAGGGGCGCCGGGACAAACTTCAGGAAGAACGCCGCGGCGATCGTAAGGGCGATCGTGACCGGGGCGGGCGCGATAAAGGCGGCCGCGAGCATGGGCGCGACTTCGGACGCGATAAGGCCGGCGGACGTGACAAGCGCGAGTCCGGTCCCTCGCACCGCCAGTACGCCACCAGCGCCTCGCCGCGCGAACGCGACCGTCCGATCGATCCCAATTCGCCGTTCGCCAAACTCGCGGCCCTGAAGGAACAGCTCACCGCCAACCGCAAGGACTAAACGCTTAAAATCAGCAGGGGTCATTGGAGCGTCAGCGTCTCGATAAATGGCTGTGGCATGCGCGCGTGGTGAAGGCGCGCACCAGCGCGGCAGCACTTGTCGAAGCAGGGCATGTCCGCATCAACGGCGCGCGCGAGACGACGCCTGGACATAGCGTGAAAATAGGCGACGTCTTGACGATCGGGCTTGATCGCTGCGTGCGTATTCTCAAAGTGACCGGATTTTCCGAACGCCGCGGTGATGCGATCGCCGCGCGCGTGCTCTATGAGGATTTGCAGGATCGGCCAAAACGACTATCTGAGTGAGGAATAACCTGCTCGAAGCGCATCCGGCTTCCCTTGCTGCTTCCCTTGCGGCAGCGCACCAGCTGCGCTAGGCAACCAGTGAAAATTTGACCGTTTTCGGAGTCCTGGATGACTTACGTCGTCACTGAAGCCTGCATCAAGTGCAAGTACACCGATTGTGTCGAGGTGTGCCCCGTCGACTGCTTCTACGAGGGCGAGAACATGCTAGTAATCCATCCAGACGAATGCATCGACTGCGGCGTTTGCGAGCCTGAATGTCCGGCGGATGCCATCAAGCCCGACACCGAGCCCGGTCTGGAGAAGTGGCTGGAGGTGAATACCGAATACGCCAAAAGCTGGCCGAACATCACCCAAAAGAAAGAATCCCCTGCGGATGCCAAGGATTTCGAGGGGATGGAAGGCAAGTTCGAGAAATATTTCTCCCCAAATCCTGGGGCCGGAGACTAGGAGCTACTGTTTTCGACCCGGTTTCTTCCCGTAAACAGGAGCTGTTTCGCTTGAAAGCGCTGGTATCTTTGCACCACAAGCTTAACCCTGATCGGGCTGATGTCGCCGCAGCCCCCCTGAAGGCCTCTAAATCATTGATTTTTACGGAAAATGTGCTATATTGGGCACATTGTGAGCTGAATCGGGTCAGCCGCTTTGACCCTTTGTTGGGTTTCCGCGAAAACATCGAACAGGGGCGTGGCAGTTCCGCGCACAGGCTGTGTCACAGAAAACGCGTAAAAAGAGTGCTTCCAAATCTTCCAGAAAAGCCGCTCCGGCCAGCCGCAGCGCAACCAAGAGCCGCGCCCGGGCTTCCGTGAAGGGATCGGCTGCAAAATCCTCCAAGAACAAAAGAAGCGCAATGCCACATAAGACTGCCAAGACTGCCGCGAAAGCGACGGGCTCGAAGGCCACTGCCTCGAAGCACGCCGCCAAGACTCACGTTAAACCCGCTGCTGTTAAACCTGCTGCCCCGAAGACCGCTGCCAAGCCGGTGGCGCATAAGCCTATCGTCGCGGCGAAGCCGCCTGCTGCCGCGCCGCGCGTCGAAGAAAAGAAGGTCCTGACCCAGCGTCAGGGCTTCAAGACCAATGAATTCGTGGTCTATCCCGCCCATGGCGTCGGCCAGATCCTGGCCATCGAGGAGCAGGAGATCGCAGGCGCCAGGCTTGAGCTGTTCGTGATCAATTTCATGAAGGACAAGATGACGCTGCGCGTGCCGACCGCGAAGGTCGCCAATGTCGGCATGCGCAAATTGTCGGAGCCGGCGCTGGTGAAGAAGGCCCTGGAAACCCTCAAAGGCCGCGCGCGCGTCAAGCGCACGATGTGGTCGCGCCGGGCCCAGGAATATGAAGCCAAGATCAATTCGGGCGATATCGTCGCGATCGCCGAAGTGGTGCGCGATCTCTATCGTTCGGAATCGCAGCCCGAGCAGTCTTACAGCGAACGCCAGCTCTATGAAGCGGCGCTTGATCGGCTGTCGCGTGAAATCGCCGTCGTGCAGCATTCGACCGAGACCGAAGCGGTCAAGGAGATCGAAAGCCAGCTCGCCAAGAGCCCGCGCCGCGGCGCCAAGACCGAAACTGAGGCCGGCGCCGAGGGTGAGGCCGAAGGCGATGTCGAAGAAGGCGACGGTGACGACGCCGCCGTCGAGGACGAAGCCGCCTGAAAGAAACAACAGGATTGAAATTCAAAAGCCCGGTCCGAACGACCGGGCTTTTTGTTCGCCTTGTCATTCCGGGGCGCGCAAAGCGCGAACCACGATGTGCAAGTGCACATCGGAGAATCTCGTCATTCCGGGTCTACCATCCCGGAATGACGGGGGGTGGGTTCGTATGCGATGCGTAGCCCGGATGGAGCGAAGCGAAATCCGGGACCATCTCACAATTTGGCACGGGCTATCCCGGATTGCGCTTCGCTCCATCCGGGCTACGACACCGATAGTGGTAGCTTTGCGCGACCCTGCGATGACGCGCTTCCGCCTTCGCCCTTCGAGCTACTGCGGACAAGGCGGGCGTCAATCCACCACGATCTTGACGCGGTCGCGGACCTTGACTTGGGCGCGGGCATCGAGGCCGTTGAGGGCACGGAAGCGCTCGGTCGGGCGGTCGACGCCGGACATGCGGTGCGCCAGCGAGTCCACGGTATCGCCGGGCTGCACGGTGATGACCTTGATGCGCAGCGGCCGCGCGGCCTGAATCTCCTCGAGCGTCAGGCGGCGGAACGAATTCACGGTCTCGCGCGCGTTGCGTTCGGTTTCGGTGGTCTTCTGGCGGCTGGCAAAAATGAAGCGGTAGACGTCACTGCCGAACCGCAGCGCATAGACCTTGAACTGCCATTGATCGCCGTGCGCGGCGGCGGAAGCCGCCGGGAAGCCGTTGATGGTCAGATCTTCGGTCGAGGCCTTGTCGACATTCTCCATCCAGCCGGAATTGAGGTAGTCGCCGAGCGTTTGTTCCGCCGGCACCCGCACCACATCGAAGCGCATCGCCTGCGCGCCGCCTTCGCGCACGCCGATCACGGCCTGCGCGGTATTGTCCAGCGTGAAGGTGTCGGGCGCCTGGAAGGTGAAGCCCAGTTTCGGGTGAAGGAAGCGCCGGCCGCGCACGAATCCTTCGCTCGGGTCTTCGCCGTAGACGATGTTGTCGATCGCCGCGAGATAGTCCTCGCGATCACGTTCGCCGCCTTCCGGCGAGGTATATTGTCGTGCGGTCGCCTGCGCCCGCTGCACCCGCTCGGGTGTCGCCGGATGCGACGACAGGAAGTCCTGCACCCGTGGATCGAGCGAGGTCTTGCCGGCCTTCAGCTCGGCATTGCGTTCCATCGAGGTCAGGAAACGCGAGGCGCCGTAGGGGTCGAAATGGGCACGCGCCGAAATGCCGACGCCGATGTCGTCGGCCTCGAACTCCTGGGTGCGGGAAAAGCTCGCCATCGTCAGTTTGGATTTGGCGAGCGCAAAGGCGGTGAGGTCCGGATCGTTGCTCATGTCGGTTACCACGCGCGCGACGATGGCGGCTTGTCGCGCCTGGTCCTCCCGGATCGAGGCGTGCTTTGCCAGCACATGCGCCATCTCGTGGGAGAGCACTGAGGATAATTCCGAGGTGTCGCTGGCAAGCGCGATGAGGCCGCGGGTCACGTAAAGCTGGCCGGTCGGCAGCGCGAACGCATTCACCGCGCCGGAATTGAGGATCGTCACCTTGTAGGTCTGATCGGGACGGTCGGACGCGGCGACCAGCCGGTCGACGGTCTTGGTGATCAGCGCTTCCAGTCTGGGATCGTCATAGGCGCCGCCATAGGAGGAGAGGATGCGCTCATGCTCTTTTTCGGCGGCGGGGGTCTGCGCGATGGTGCGGTTCGGCTTGGCGGGGCTTGCCGATGGCGCGGCGGTCTGGAAACGGCCCATTTCGCCGCAGGCCGCGAGCGCCAGCGCGAGGCACAACAGCCCCGGCGCGGCCCAAAGGCGGCTCATTCCCCACTTGCGCCGTCCCACCAACCCATCCACTTCCGCTACTCTTAATCTGTATCTGTACGAACTACGTAATCTGCACGAATGACGCGCACTGGAACGCGATGACTTTTGTTCGAACACTCATCCTGCTCAAGCATTTTGTTTGAGCAGGATCCCTCGGCTTTGCGAAAGCCGGTTCCATCCCGCTATCCAGGTAGGGGGCAGGCTTTTCCGGTTTCATGCTCTAGTTCACGCCCAGCACTTCGATCTGCCCCGCCCGAAGCACCTCAATGCGGGGCCCGCCGCGTGCCTCGACAAAGCCGCGGACTCGAATCCGCTTGTTCTCCAGCGACTTAATGGTGAGGCCGGCAGCCTCGATCGCCGGCGTCATGCGCCTTGAAATAGTCGCAGCGAAGTCCTGTGTCCAGTTCCGCCCAAAATTGAGATAAGTCGTCGCCCCAGCTTGCCGTACGGACAATACCTTGCCCTCGACCACTGTAAACCGCCCGATCCCGGTCAAAATATCGTCAGGACTTTCCGCGCTTTTTATGACCGAAGCGTCAGCCCAGGTTCCCCGTTTCGCCTGCCGTGCCTCCGCCTCGGCGGCGACAAGGGCCGCGGCGCAGTCCTTGTCGGTCACATCAGCGGAAACGAGCACCTCGCCCTGGGAAAGCAACAGGCCCTGAACCAGGTTTTCGGAGGAGCCCAGAAACACGAAGGCCACTTGCCGGCCATAGCGGTCGGGCGCGTCGTCTTGGCCGTGCAATGTCACGTCGTGGCCTGCAATGATCGCCGATAATGCCGCGGTGCGGGCCCTGCCCGTGGTTGTGGACACCGCCGGCTCGATGCCGGCAAGGCGAATTTCACGACCATCCGCGAGGCGGAAGCTGCGTGCATCGATCACGGCTGCGACCCGACCTTCGCCCTGCGGCTCGAAGGCGCACCCCCCTGCCAATGCAGGGGACGCCGAGAGCGTGAAGATGAGGCCGAACGGCAACATCAGCGCAAAAAAGCCGTCACTATGCGCTGCCGTTCTGGTCGCCGGTTCCATGCTGCAACCCGATATCTGGCTGAATTCCTGTGGGATTCGTGAATGGTGGTGGCTCTTCCGCACACGATGCGGCCATAGCCGCACTTTGACCCAAGTTTAGATACCATTGTCTGTCTGATGGCGGCTAGCTAATGCACCGCGGTGCGGCTGGTTTTGTGACTGTTTATGGCGCGCGAGCCACGCTTGCGAAAACGGCGGCGAACCTTGCATGAATAAATTTTTCCAGCGGCAACTTACGGATTACGTCGAGTATCACCGCGATCCCCGGAATTGCGCGTTGCACGTGGTCGGCATCGTGTTTTTGTTCCTGGCTGCCGTCCTTCCGCTGAGCGCGTGGTCGGTGACGGCGTTTGGTGTGCAAACCAGTGCGGCGACCATCGCGGTAGTGCCGGTGTTGATCTATTGGTTGCTGCTCGATGGGGCACTTGGAGCAGCGATCCTCGGTGCTGCGGTGGTGTTGCTTTCGGCCGCCGCGTTGATCGTGCGCCATGTGGGCTCTGCCGGCATGTGGTCGATTACGATTGTATTGATCGTCGCCGGGGTCGCCTCGCAAATCGTCGGGCACCGGATCTTCGAACGTCGCCAGCCCTCGCTCGTGGACAATCCCATTCACCTGTTGCTCGGACCGATGTTCGTGATGGCCAAACTGTTCATTGCCCTTGGCTTTCGGGACGATCTTGCCGGCGTTCTCCAGCAGGGTCCGCAATCGGCGCGGCACGACTCCTCGCGTTACGCTGAGAAACGCCGGGCCGAGCCGCGCCCACACGCATGACACGGGTACTCGTCACTGGCGGCAGCGGTTTCATCGGACAGCATCTGGTCTCGGCACTGATCGAGCGTGGCCGCACTGTGCGCGTGCTTGATCTGAAGCCTCCGGCCCGTGCGCTGCCCGAGGTGCAGTATGTCGGCGGTTCGGTGCTTGATAAAGACGTGGTGGATGCTGCGCTCGACGGCGTCGATCAGGTTTATCATCTCGCCGGACTGCCCGGCATGTGGCTGCCGCGGAAAAACGATTTTCATGCCGTCAACTACGGCGGCACCGAGGTGGTCATTGCGGCTGCGCGCAAGCGCGGCGTTGCACGGTTTCTGCATTGCTCGACTGAATCCATTCTGTTCCGCCGCTGGCCGTCAGAGAACGCCGCCGCGGAGAATTTCCTGCCGCCGGCCGAAGATATGCCGGGCCCCTATACGCGCTCGAAAATGCTTGCCGATCAGCTCGCAATGCGAGCGGCGGAATCCGGCTTTCCAGTAGTCATTGGTTGTCCGACGATGCCGATCGGGCCTGATGACCACAATCTGACGCCGCCGGCAGCGATGCTCCGGCACTTTCTCGACAGCCGTCTTCAATTATATCTCGATTTCATCGTGAACCTTGTCGACGTCCGCGATGCCGCGACGGGCCTGGTCCTCGCCATGGAGCGCGGGAAGGTGGGACATCGCTACATTCTTGGTGGCGAATGTATTTCGCTGAAGCAGGTTCTCCGGCTGATGGCGGTGATGAGCGGTCGTCTCAGTCCGCTCGTTCCGGTTCCCGGCCGGTTGGCGGAAATAACCGCTGCGGTGCTGGAGTTCATCGCCGATCATGTCACGCGCCGGCCTCCATCCGGCACCGCCGAAGGCGTTCGCATCGCGTTGCGGGCGAGGGTGTTGTCGATCGAAAAAGCCCAGCGTGAACTGGGTTACGCCCCCCGGCCGGTCGAGCCTGCGTTGCGGGAAACCATCGCTTACCTTTTGGGTGCCGCCGGCCAAAACTATGAATTGAGGGCAGGGACCACGCCGGTGTATTGATACGTCTCGGCGGTATGGCGTTTGATCTGATTACGCAATAAAAAGCCCGCAACATGTCTCATGACCTCGGTCAAATATTCGCGTTCGCGTGGAGTGGATGGACCGCCACCTGGCCCACCCAGTTGTTGGCGATCATCTGGATTGCCTGGCTCATCAGCTGGGTGGTGGCGTCGTTCTGGTCCGGTCGAACCGAAAAGCACGTGATGACGTGGGACTCCCGCGCCTATCGCATTCCGATTCTCGCCGGAGCCATTCTATTCACGCCGTGGACCGCGCAGCTCTTGGGCGAGGCGCCCATTTGGCATTTTGGCAGCGTCGGCATCTACGTGATCGCGGTACGCGCAAGGAAGGCCATCGGGTCATCGATACCGGTCCTTACGGGCTGGTGCGCCACCCGATCTATACCGGGTTGATCGCGGCCATCCTGGCGACGGGCGTCGGGGTCGGAACGGTGACTGCAATGCTCGGCGCGGTGCTGATCTCGCTCGGCATGGCGCTGAAGGCCCGCATGGAAGAAGGCTTCCTGACGAAAGAGCTCGGCGCGGACGCGTATGGTCGCTACTGCCGGCGTGTTCCGATGCTGGTTCCGCTGTTGCCGGTGCGTTAGCTAAATTTCGCAAAAGCGGCGCGCTTTCTCGGATTGGCGTGTCAGCGCGGAGGCGGCGTGTGCGCGGAGACCTCGGCGAGTGGCACCAGATGACGCGGCACGATGATGCGCTCGCCCGGCACCAGCGGCGTGTTGTCCGCTCCCTTGTTCATCTGGGTGATCGACCACAGCGGCACGTGGTGGGACGCAGCGATCGACTGCAGCGTGTCGCCGGGACGGGCGATCACCGGCATGCCGCTGTCCCACAGCTCGATTTCGGCCTCGGCGGGAACGACGTAGCGCAGCGGCACCGCCTCGCCCCCGCCCTTCGCCGGGGTCCTCGCGAGCTGCGCGATCTTGGTCAGGAATTGGGCGTGGACCTGCTCCATCTTTTCGATGTTGATGTGGGTAACCTCGTCATGCTCCGAAAGATCGAAGCTGGCATAGTGGCCCTGGTAGCCCGGCGACGGCTTGACATCGCCGCCACCCAAAACGCTCTTCGACAGAAAGATGTTGATGAAGCGTTCGACATTGAGCGGCACGCTGTGGGTGGCGTGCGCTGGATCGATGGCAACGACCAGGCTGACCGGGATGTTTTCAGCCTGTAGAATCTCCGCGAATATCACCGCGCAATACCCGCCCATCGAGTGACCGATCAGGATGATCGGCGCAGGGTCCTCGTGGTACTGGCGAAGGGCCTTCGCGGCGATCAGCCGGCAAATCGTGAACTCATCGACGCTTGCGGTAAAACCGGCATGCTCGATCTTGTCCGTCAGGCGGTCCATCCCGCGCGAGAAGAACGGGCCCAGCGCGCCACGGAACAGATAAACGCGCCCGCGCGGCTCAATCGCGGCCTGCCCCGCGACCGGTGGCGATAGGAGTTGCTCGCTCGACGCCGTGGTCGAGCCCGCTTTGGCTGGATCGAAGCCGACTTGGACCATGCCGGCCGATAGCATCGTCCCGATCACGAAGGCTATAACTTGCGTCGGACGGATCATGCGTTCCCTGCTTGTGCCGTCAAAGCACGGGCACGTCAATTATCCCAGACGCTCATCGATGAATCACACGGGCTCGTCCGCGGAACTTGTGGCTGACGAATGGGCAGGATTTGAGGCGCCCTTAAGGCGCGCGACGTGGAAGCTCCATCGCTGTCCGAAGGACAGCATCGCTTCCGCTAGCCTCCCTGCGAAGGACGGCGACGCTTGCGCTCGCCTCCGTCCAAAGGATGGGCATCGCTTCCGCTCGCCTATGCGGCGGAATTCATCGGCTTGCCGGCGCCGGAACGGTCGTCGCACCCGAAGGCGGCCTTGCGACGCTCGCTTGCGCCTGTGCAGCCGAAGCGGTTGGGCGGCTAAAGGCTACCGCGTCGATGGCGCTGATCACCTTTTGCTGCATGACCTCGTTCTTGTCGATCGTGAGATGCGCCATACCCAATCTGCCGACATCGACATTCTGCAGCTCGCCACGGAATTGGGCGGTCTTGGCGACAGGTTCGCCGTTGCCATTGGCAACGTAGAAATTGATATAGCGCCCGACACGTCCGGTTAGGCTGGTGCGAAACACCGAATCCAGGCCGATCGCGAGCTTGACCGGGGCGCCAAGGTGATCCAGGCGCGCCACCATATCGGGCAGCGCTGTCGCGCCGGAGGAGTGTCCGACCAGAACGATCGTCTTGGTCCGCCCGCTCCTGTATTCTGCGGCGGCTTCATCCGCGAGCGACGCCCACGAGAGATAGTTGGCTACGGTGGCATTGATACCCTGCGCCTGCAGCTTGGCCGCGATCTGGTCCATGCCCAGCGAGAAGATATTGAGGACGCCGCGCAGAAGATAAACATGGGTACCCGAGGCCGTCGCCGCCGCCGCATTGGCGCTGCCGGCGCCGATCGGAAGTAACAGCAATAGCAGCGCGACCGCCATTGCCGGGAGCCGCGGCAATGACGGCCGACTTCGAAACGAAAGCCTGCCAACAAACCCGCTGCAGCCGCTATTAGATGGCTTCATTGGTCTTCCTCAAAAGCGTACCGGTCGTTGCGCGGCGGACCGTAGCCTCCGCGTGCTCGCACCTGCAACAAGCGAGCGCTTGACGCCGGCAACTTTGTCCGAACGCGTGTCTCCGATGCCACACCAGAATTTCCCGGCACGACGGAGTGTGCTCCGATAGGGACCGGATTTTGCCTTGCGATTAGGCTTCGGCGCGAAGATCGCGATCAATAGCATTGTTTGAAATCATTTTGATGACGATCGCGGAGGTCGATGGAAGTCAACGGCATCGCGCCGCGGATGCGACGAGCCCGGCGCAACGCGCTGCCGCTCTGTTCACCCGGTCTTTGATCTCCTGCCGGCATTCCCTAATCCTCTGCGGGCACCGAATGATGCTCATGCATGACGCGCCAACAGCCGTCGATCTTGCGCAGGCCCATCGTCAATCGAAACTGCAGAGGTTGCCGCTGGCCTTTCGGATCGAAGTAGACGCAGTTTCCGACGGCGGTGGCGAAAGCGACGTCCTCGCCGGCGGTGATTTCGACATCGTGAAAGTGGAATGCGACCGGCTTCTCGGCCATTGAAAAAAATGGCTCCCAGGTGGCCATATACGCATCCAGGCCGCGTGACAGAAACGGCGGCGGGACGTCGAACATCAGCATGTCCGCGTCGTGAGCTTCGCGAATTGTCGCCCGATCCTCGTTGCGAACGGCCTGGGCCCACCGCTCGATCAGCGCCAGGATTTCGGTTTCGTCCTTTGAACGCGAATTGTGCTGGGTCATTTCCTACATCCTTTCCAATCCTCTTCGCGGGCTTTTGCTGAGCCGTTCCCGTAGGCTGGCAGCGCGTGAAACCGGCGCTGCCGACCATCATTCCGCTTTGCGGAAAAATGCGCGGGATGCCAGCCAGGCCGCATCAGCGCCTCTCGTCCGCGGCTTGCCGCTACCCACCGCTTACGGCATGATTGCGGCAATCCAAATAAGCTGCGAACACAATGCGGCGTCCCGGTAGGGAGGTTCTGATGAAACGGATTTTTGCTGGCGTTCTTGCCTCGCTGGTGGCGCTCGCTGCGACCTCAGCCTTCGCCCAATCAGCCCAGGAAAAGCCTCCCCTAAAGCTCGGCGGCATCCTCGATATGTCGAGCCTTTACGCCGACATCACCGGCTCCGGCAGCGAGACGGCCGCCAAGATGGCGGTGGAGGATTTTGGCGGCGAGGTGCTCGGCCGCAAGATCGAGGTGGTCACGGCCGACCATCTCAACAAGGCCGATCTTGCCGCCAACATCGCGCGCGACATGTTCGACAACCAGCACGTCGAAATGCTGTTTGACGTCGCGGCTTCCGCAACCGCGCTTGCCGCGCTCGAGGTCTCGAAGGCGCGCGGCAAGATCAACATGTTCAACGGACCCGGCTCGATCCGGCTCTCCAACGAGGCCTGCGGTCCCTTTACGGTGCATTATGTGTTCGACACCTTTGCGCAGGCCAATGTCACCGGTCTTGCCGCCGTCCGGCAGGGCCTCGATAGCTGGTTTTTCCTGACCGCGGATTATGCGTTCGGGCAGGATCTGGAAAAGGACACTACGAACGTCGTGCAAAAGAGCGGCGGCAAGGTCTTGGGCAGCGTCCGCCATCCGCTCAACACCTCGGATTTCTCCTCGTTCCTGCTGCAGGCGCAGGCCTCGAAGGCCAAGGTGATCGGGCTCGCCAATGCCGGCGGCGACACCATCAACGCGATCAAGCAGGCATCCGAGTTCGGCATCGTCAAGGGCGGCCAGAAGCTCTCGCCGCTGCTTGCCTTCATTACCGACATCGACAGCGTCGGCCTCGATACCGCGCAAGGATTGTTACTACCTGAAGGCGGTGAAGGCCGCCGGCACGACGGATGCCGCCGCCGTTATCAAGGTCATGAAGGAAACCCCGATCAACGACATGTTCGCCAGGAATGGGCGGATCCGCGAGGACGGCCGCATGGTGCATGACATGTATCTGTTCGAGGTCAAGAAGCCGTCGGAATCCAAAGGACGCTGGGACGATTACAAGCTGCTTGCGACCGTTCCCGGTAACGAGGCGTTCCAGTCGCTGGAAGCCTCGCGCTGCCCGCTGGTGAAGAAGTGACGGCCGAAAGGCCGTCATTCCGGGGCGCGCGATAAGCGCGAACCCGGAATCTCGAGATTCTCCGATGTGCACTTGCACATCGTAGTTCGATGCTGCGCATCGCCCCGGAATGACAGGATGGCAATAACAACAACGAAAGCGAAACCGGATGAGCGCAAGTGAAATGGTTCTGCAACAGCTCGACCAGGGCCTCCTCACCATCACCATGAACCGTCCCGAGCGGCGCAATGCGCTGAACCCGGACATGACGCGCGGTCTGGTCGAAGCCGCCCGCCGCGCCGCCGAAGACCACGAGGTCCGCGCCGTGCTGCTCAAGGGCGCCGGCGGCACCTTCTGCGTCGGCGGCGACGTCAAATCGATGGCGGAGGGCCGCGCGCCGTTGCCGTTCGAAGCCAAGACGGCGAACCTGCGCAAGGGCATGGAGGTCTCGCGCATTCTCCATCAGATGCCAAAGCCCGTGGTCGCGCAGCTCGACGGCGCCGCAGCCGGAGCGGGGCTGTCGATTGCGCTCGCCTGCGACCTGCGCGTCGCATCTGCCTCCTGCAAGATCACCACCGCCTTTGCCAAGGTCGGCTTCTCCGGCGACTATGGCGGCACCTATTTTCTCACCCATCTGCTCGGCAGTGCGAAGGCGCGCGAGCTCTATCTATTGTCGCCGGTTCTGTCGGCACAGGAAGCGTTTGCGCTTGGAATGGTCACCAAGGTCGTGGGCGATGCCGAAGTCGAAGCGGCCGCGCATGAGCTTGCGACGTCGCTGGCGCAGGGGCCTTCGATCGCGCTCGGCTACATCAAACGCAACATCAACAATGCCGAGCATTTATCGCTGGAGGCCTGTTTCGACGGCGAGGCGATCCATCACACCCGCGCGGGCGAGACCGCCGACCACAAGGAAGCGGCCAAAGCCTTTGTCGAAAAGCGCAAGGCATTGTTCCAGGGGCAGTAGCGGGATGGCCCCGATGCCGAGCTACATGCGCCTGCGGCAGATATGTCTGGTGGCGCCACATCTCGAACCGCTCATCTCCGACATCTCCGCCATCATGGGGCTCAATGTCTGTTACCGGGATGGCAACGTCGCCAAATACGGCCTTCAGAACGCGCTGCTGCCGGTTGATACCATCCTCTTGGAAGTGGTCGCACCGTTTCGCGCAGACACCGCGGCGGGGCGCTTTATCGAAAAAACCGGCGGCCGCGGCGGCTACATGGCGATCTTCTGCTGCGACGATCCCGACGCGCGCGCCGGGCACGCCAACGCGATCGGCGTGCGCACCGCGAACGTGATCACGCATGCGCCCTATCACGGCGTGCAATTGCATCCGCGCGACTGCCGTGCCGCCTTCATCGAGTTCAACCACACCCAAGGCAGCGACGATATTCTCGGCCCCTATCCGCCGGCCGGACCGGACTGGCAGAAATCGATCCGCAAGGACGTGACGCAGGCGCTGGTCGGCGTAGAGATGCAAAGCCCGGAGCCGAAAGGGCTCGCCGAGCATTGGGGCAGGATTATCGGGGTTGCTTCCGGCAAGGGCGGTAACGGCGAAGCCGAGCTGAAGCTGCCGAATTGCAGCTTCCGCTTCGTCGAGGGCAAAAGCGAGATCATGAGCGGGTTAACGTTTCGCGTTGGTAATGTCGACAGGGTGCTGGATGCGGCCAAGGCGAGAGGGCATGCTGTGTCGGAAGCTTCATTCGAACTGGGCGGCGTTACCTTCAAACTTGCCGCGTAAAACTCGTCATGCCCGGGCTTGTCCCGGGCATCCAGGTCCTTGCATTAATGAGGAACGAAAGACGTGGATGGCCGGGTCAAGCCCGGCCATGACGAAAAGCGATAAGGACCGCCCCGAAATGCCGCATCCGCTCGACAGTTTCTTCGCGCCGCAAAGCATTGCCCTGATCGGCGCGTCGCGCGACCAGGAAAAAATCCCGGGCCGGTTGCTGTCGATGCTGCGCAAGAACGACTATCCCGGCAAGCTTTACCCGATCAATCCGAACTACGACGATATCGATGGGTTGAAATGCTACCGGTCGATCGCTGATATCGGCGCGCCGATCGATCTCGCCGTCGTCATCATTCCGGCGCGCGCGGTGCTTACAGCACTGGAGCAATGCGCCGCCGCGGGCGTCAAGAACGCGGTGATCATCTCTTCGGGCTTTGCCGAAGAGGGCGGCGATGCTGCCGCGATGCAGGATCAGATCGCAAGCCTGGCCAAAAAGACCGGGATGCGGATTTCCGGCCCCAACGCGGAAGGATTCTACAGCCAGGTCCAGCGCGTCGCCGCAACCTTCAGCCCGACCGTCGACGTCCAGCCGGGCGTGGCGCCGCTGGTCGCGACCCGGCGGCGGATCGGCATCGTCGCGCAAAGTGGCGGTATCGGATTTGCTTTTTATCACCGAGCGAAAGCGCTTGGCGTCGCGCTTAGCTATGTCGTCAGCACCGGCAATGAGAGCGATCTCGGCGCCGGCGAATTCCTGGACTATATGGTGCAGGATGCTTCCACCGATGTGATCTTGCTGTTCATCGAAGGTATCCGCGACGCGGACAAGTTCCTCGCTGCCGCGCGGCGCGCCGCGGAAATGCGAAAGCCCGTCATCGTCATCAAGGTCGGACGTTCAGGCGCGGGCGGGCGTGCCGCCGCCTCCCACACCGCCAGCATGGCCGGCTGGTCGGCGGCCTATGACGCGGTATTCGCAAAGTACGGCTTCATCGTCTCCAACGACCTCGACGAGGCCGTCACGATCGCCGCGGTGCTAGCGACCAACCCACTGCCCAGGGGCGATCGCGTCGCGGTCATCACGGTGTCGGGCGGCGCCGGCATCTGGGGCGCGGATACCGTTGCGATGCAGGGCCTGGCTGTGCCTGAATTGTCGGAAGGCATTCAATCCGAGATCAAAAAATTGCTGCCGTCCTATGGCGCGACGCGCAACCCAATCGACGTCACCGCGCAAGGCGTGCACTCTGGTGGCTTGCAGAGGAGCATCGACCTCCTCGATGTGTCCAGCGAGGTCGATGCGATTCTGGTGGTGCTGTCGCTGTCAAGCGACACGAGGATGCCGTTCAAGGAGGCCGAATTGAAGCCGGTCATCGATGCCCAGAACAAGCCGGTCGTGTTTTATTCCTACACGCTGCCGTCCGATTTCGCGCGCCGGGCGCTCGCACAGTCGGGCGTCGTCGTGCTGTCGGGATTGACGCATGTCGGTGTCGCGATGCGCCAGCTCGCTCAATATGCCAAGTTCAAGCCGACGCCGCCGGCGGACAATGCGGTGCTGCCCTCGCTCGATCTAACCGCGCATCTGAAATCGCCGGCATTTTCGGAAGCCGACAGCAAGGCGCTGTTGCGCGCCGCCGGGATCGCGCTATCAGACGAGGTGCTGGTGCGCGAACGCGACGCGCTCGATGCCGCGATCGGCCGATCCGGCTTTCCGCTGGTCATGAAGATCCAGTCGCCGGACGTCCCCCACAAGAGCGAGATCGGCGGCGTCCGCGTGAATATCACCAGCAAGGGCGAGGCGTTCACGGCCTATCGGGAGCTGCTGGAAAGCGCGCAGAAGCACAGGCCCAAGGCGGCGATCCAGGGCGTCTTGGTCGGCCCGATGGCCAAAAAGGGCGTCGAGATCATCGTCGGCTCAATGCTGGATCAAACCTTCGGTCCGATGATCATGGTCGGCTTTGGCGGCATCACCACGGAATTGTTTCGTGACGTGATCTATCGCCCCGCGCCGGTCAGCGCGCTTGAGGCTTCCGCAATGCTGGCCGAGCTGAAAGCCGCGCCATTGCTCAATGGATTTCGTGGCGCGGCCAAGGCCGATATTGCCGCACTATCGCAATTGATCGCGCAGGTCTCGGTGTTGGCCGCGCAGTTGCGCGACGACGTCGCCGAGATCGAGATCAACCCGGTGCTGGTGCACCCGATCGGGCACGGCGTGACGGTGGTGGATGCGCTGGTGGTGAGGAAAAGATAATCGGTCATTCCGGGCCGCGCGTTAGCGCGAACCCGGAATCTTGCGCCACAACTTCTGGATTCCGGGTCCATCGCTTTGCGATGTCCCGGAATGACGGACGAAGACTACCGCCCCCTGAAATTGGCGACGCGGCGCTCGGTGGTGGCCTTGACGCCTTCCTTGAAGTCCTCGGTGGCGCGCAGCTTGGTCTGCTCGACCAGTTCGTGATTGGTGGCGGCGAGCACGCGCTCGGCGAGGCCGGCGCGCATGGTGGCGCGGGTCGAGACCAGGCCGAGCGGCGAGCACTCCGCGATCTCTTGCGCGAGCTTCATGGCCTCGCTGCGCACTTGGTCCTGCGGCACCAGCACATTGGCAAGGCCCCAGCGATAGGCTTCTTCTCCGGTGACGCGCCGGCTGGTATAAAACATCAGCTCGGCATTGTTCTTGCCGATCAGTTCGGGCAGCGTCGCCGTCAGTCCAAAACCCGGATGGAAGCCGAGCTTGGTGAAGTTCGCCGAAAACCGCGCCTCTGGGCAGGTGACGCGAAAATCGGCGGAGACCGCAAGCCCTAATCCGCCGCCAATCGCCGCGCCGTGGATCGCGGCCACGATCGGCTTCTTGTTGCGGAAGATTCGCACCGCCTGGACGTAAAGGTGGTTGATCGGCAGGTTGGACGCCGGATCGTTTTGGGCGCGCGCTTCCTGCTCCTGGCGTGCCGGATCGTTGAAATTGGCGCCGGCGCAGAATGCCTTGCCTTGTGCGGCGAGAACCGAACAGCGGATTTCGATATCGCGATCGAATTCTTCCAGCGCGTCCGCGATCTGGTTGATCAGCGCGACATCGAAGAAATTAAGCGGCGGCTTGCGGATTTCGATGAGGCCGACATGGCCGTGCTTCTCGACGCCGATATCCGTGAATGTGCTCATGTTTGTCTCCGCTGAACTGAAGCCTTGCCGCATCGATACCAGGACTCCCTCTCCCATGGGGAGAGGGCTGGGTGAGGGGTACGGTCTATCGAGGGACCATAACCCCTCACCCGATATTCTCACTTCGTTCGAATATCGACCTCTACCAAAGGGAGAGGTTAAAAGTCTTCGCGGCCCAACCTTCCAAGCAATTAACGCAGTCCGAGCCCGCGCGCGATGATGCCGCGCAAAACCTCCGTGGTGCCGCCCTGGATCGTCAATTTGGGCGCGACCTTCATCGCGAACGGCAACACCGTGTCGAGGATCTCGTGGTTGGAGGCGTCTGGCTCGACAAAGGCGGCGAGGTCGCGCACCCGCTGCGGCAATTGCTGTTCCCACACGGTGCCGATGTCTTTGACGATCGAGGCCTCGACCACCGGCTCTTTGCCGGCATGCAGCATGCCCGCCACCGACACCGACATGCGGCGCATGGTGTGAAGCTGCGCGACCAATCGTCCGATGCCCTCGGCGCCGCGCGTATCCGGCGCTTCGCCCAGCGCGCGCACCAGTTCGGTCAGCACGTAATAGGTCTCCAGGAAGCGCTCCGGCCCGCTGCGTTCATAGGCGAGTTCGCTGGTCGCCTGTTTCCAGGCGCCGTCGATTTCGCCAAGCGCGTGATCGTCCGGCACGAAAGCGTCCGTGAACACCACCTCGTTGAAGTCCGCCTTGCCGGTCAGTTGACCGATCGGATTGACCTTGATGCCCGGCGTCTTCATGTCGACCAGAAACTGCGTCAGCCCGTGGCGGCGGTTTTCCTTGGTCGGTGGCGAGGTACGGAAGATCGCCAGCATGTAATTGGCGACATGGGCGGCCGAGGTCCATATTTTCGTGCCGTTGATCAAATAGCCGCCATCGGTCTTGGTCGCCTTGGTCTTGGCGGCGAACAGGTCGGAGCCGGAATTGGGCTCGCTCATGCCGATCGAGAAACATACCTCGCCGCGGCATATGCGCGGCAGGATGTCCATCTTGATGTGCTCGGGGGCGTATTTCAAAAGCACCGGGCCGCTCTGCCGGTCGGCCACAAAGAAGCGCCGCGTCGGCGCGTTGGCGACCCGCATTTCCTCGGTCACCACGTAGCGCTCGAGAAAACTCCGCTCATGACCGCCGTATTTCCTGGGCCAGGTCATGCCGATCCAGCCGCGCTCGCCGACGCGCTTGGAAAAACCGGGCACGTCGATATCGCCGCCCTGCGGGCTGTGCGGATCAAAGGTGCCCCTCGCGACTTCTTCCGCGAGGAAAGCGCGCACTTCCTTGCGCAACACTTCGCATTCGGCGGGCAGGCGGATGGGATCGAATCGGAGGGCTGCGGTCATCGTGGTTGCATTCCAGGGAGAGGGTTCAATCTTGCGGCCGCGGAAGTGGGCTCCCTCTCCCGTGGGGAGAGGGCTGGGGTGAGGGGGTACGGTCCATCGATAGGCTGTAACCCCTCACCCGTATCGCATCTGGCGATGCGATACGACCTCTCCCCATGGGAGAGGTAGATCTGAAAGTGCGGTACGGAATGATGCGTATTCATGAACTAGGCACTCTCAGCGCGAGGCGACCAGCGGCCACAATTCGTCGGCGCCGCGCGCGGCAACGCGCTTGCCCAGTTCCACTGCCCAGTAGCTTTCGGAACCGAAATCGTCGCGCCACGCCAACGCGCGCATCGTGAAGCGATGCAGAATGTGTTCGAGCGTGTAGCCGATCGCACCATGCACCTGATGGGCGATGGCGGCGCCCTTTTCCGCGGCCTCCGCGCAACGAATCTTCGCGGCGGTCGCTTCCAGGAAAACCGCGTCGTCAAAGCTAGCTGCATTGGCGATGGTGTCGGCGGCCGAACTCGCCGCGGTCATGGCGGCGGCGGTCTCGCCGGCCAGCCGTGCCAGATTGTGCTGCACCGCCTGGAATTTCGAAATCTTCTTCTCGAACGCGACGCGCTCGTTGGAATAGCGGACGCTGATGTCGAGCATCGATTCCATCGCGCCCGCGATCTGCAAGGAGCGTGCGACACCGCCCATCAGCATCAGTGTGGTCTGGTCGAAACCCTTCGGCGCGGGCTTGATCGCAACGGGCTGCACATGATCGAAGCTCACGGCATCGCTGTCGTCGCCAGCGAGGTTGAGGCCGGCCTCGATCCGCACCTTTACGGCATCGACCAGAGCGATCGAGAAGCCGCCGCTGCCGCTTGCAAGCACCGCGATGTGCTTGGCCGCCTTGGCAAAGGGCACGCCGCGCGCGCGGCCGGAAAGGCTGCCGTCGGCATGGAGCGTGATGCGGTCCTTGGGGCCAGCGGGTGCGACGGTCATCTCGGCTTCGGGCGAGGAGATCCTGGCTTGCGCGAGCAGCCAGCCCGCCAGCATGGTTTCGGCGAGCGGCACCGCGATCGCAAACCGCCCGGCCGCGCCGAGCACGCCAAAACCTTCGGCAAGGCTCGCGCCCGAGCCGCCGCAGTCTTCGCTCACCCAGGACAGCGGCAGGCCGGCTTCGGTCAACGCCTGCCACAGCGGCGCTTTCCACGCGCCGTTTTTGTCGCGATTGATGGTCTGGGCGTCGGCGAGATCAGCGAAAATCTTCTCCGCGGTCGCAACGACGATATTCTCACTCTCCGCCACGGCGTTCCCCGATATTGAATTGGCTCAGGTCCGGTAATTCCGCCGGGCCCGAGCTGCGATCTTTATGTTTTCTTGCGCTTTATGATGGGCAAAAGCCATAGCCGTGACAAGCGCTGTCCGCAGGGGGGCATGCGGGCTGCGAATTAATTCCGCATAGCGGAGTTTGTCGGATTTGCAGCCCCTTAGCCGCGCGATATGGTAAAGCGCCACCTGCAATAACGGGCCAGATCAAAACAATAAGAGGAAATGCAGATGTCGAAGGATGGTTTGTGCGCGATCGTAACGGGTTCTGCATCGGGTCTCGGAGCTGCGACCGCGGCCATCCTCGCCAGCGGCGGGGCGCGCATCGTCGTCAACTATTCCAACAGCAAGAAGGAAGCCGAAGAGACCGCCGATCTCTGCCGCAAGGCCGGGAGCGACGTGGTGGTCGTGCAGGGCGACGTCTCGCGCGACGAGGACTGCAAGAGGATCGTGGCCGCAGCAGCGCCATGGGGACGACTGGACGCGCTGATCAACAATGCCGGCACCACCAAGCACATGGCGCATGACAATCTCGACGGGCTTTCGGCCGAGGATTTCCAGCGCATTTTCGGCGTCAACACCATCGGCCCGTACCAGATGATACGCGCCGCGCGTTCGCTGCTGGAGACGGCCGCCAAGGCTTCGGGCCGGGCCTCAGCGGTGGTCAACATATCTTCGGTCGCCGGCATCAGCGGTGTCGGCTCGTCGGTGGCCTATGCCGCGAGCAAGGGCGCGCTCAACACCATCACCTATTCGCTGGCCCGCGCCCTGGCGCCTCTGATCCGCGTCAACACCGTGTGCCCCGGCTATATCGACACGCCATGGTTCACCAAGGGCCGGGGCGAGGCCGGCGCCAAGCAGGTGCGCGACACCGTGGTGTCGAAGGTGCCGCTCAAGGTCGCCTCATCGGCGCACGATATCGCACAGCTCGTGTGCTTCCTCGCTTCCCCCGCGTCCAGCAACATGACCGGCGAACTGGTGCGCATGGACGCCGGCATGCATCTGATTTCGTAGCAACGTCATTCCGGGATGGTCCGAAGGGACCAGACCCGGAATCCCGAGATCCCGGGTTCGATGCTGTCGCATCGCCCGGGATGACGCTTCGCGTCACCGGTTGAAATCGGAGATCACGCCGCTCGCTACCAGCCGGTTCCAGATGAATAGCACGATCAGCGCTCCGATGGTTGCAGTGATGAAGCCCGCGCCCTGGTCAGGACCGTAATGGCCGATGGCCTGGCCGATCCAGGTCGCCAGGAACGCGCCGACGATGCCGAGCACGGTGGTCAGGATGAATCCGCTCGGGTTGTTTGGCCCTGGCGAAAGCATGCGCGCGATGATGCCGGCAACAAAGCCGACGATGATGACCCAGACAATGCCGCTCATGGTGGTCGTCCTTTCCCTTTAAAGAAACAGGTGCAAAGGCAGGCGTTGACGCCGTGATCAGAGCCGGGTGGACACCTCGCTGTCAGACGGCAACCGCCCCTCCGGGGTCAGATGATCGATCACCTTCGGCAGATACTGGCTGAGGCCGTTGAGCAATTCGTCGCGCGACAATCCGCTCTGCGAGGCCAGCGTGTTGATCTGGTCGGCGCCGAGCGCGTTGGCGAGATCGCCCGGTGCAATCGGCTTGTTCTCGCCGGTCCCGACCCACGAATTGGCTTTGTCGCCCTGGCCGCTCTGCTGCAGTTGCTTGAGCACGTCGCCACCACCGCCAAGACCGCCGCCGCTCGCTCCGCCGCCGGCAGGCGAGGGCGCCGGCTGCGGCGGCGCGCCGCTCTGGCCGGCGGTCATATGTTTGATGGCCTTCCAGGCGAGCAGGCCGAGGATCGCCATCGTCATCGGCGACATTCCCCCGCTGGATTGCGCGCTCGGGTTAGAGGGGCCGCGCGGGCCTTGCTGCATGCCGTTCAGTACGTCGAGTAAACCCATGGTTCTCTCCTCCCGCACCAGCCCGGCGGCAAGGATAACGGCGGCCCATGACGGTTACAAGGCGAGGTTGCAGGCCAGGTTGCGAGGTGCGGCCGGACCGGATTTGCGCGTTAGGCAGCGCACGCGGGCTCTGCTATCGGTGCGCTGCATCAAGCGAGGGAAGGCGCAATGAATTCGGGCCGACCGATCGTCATGGCGGGCGCCGGCAGCATCGGCTGCTTTGTCGGCGGCATGCTGGCGGCCGGCGGCCATCGGGTCGCCTTGCTGGCGCGCTCGCGCGTGATCGGCGAAATTGCGGCCCACGGCCTGCGACTGACCAGTTTCGACGGCTTTGACCGAACGATTGCCGCGAGCGCGCTCTCGCTGTCGGATGATCCTTCAATCTTCAAGGATGCCGCCGTGGTGCTGGTGACGGTCAAAAGCGCCGACACCGCCGGCATGGCGGATACCTTCGCAAGCCATGCGCCTGACGACGCCATCATCGTCTCCTTGCAGAACGGCATCGGCAATGTCGCGACCTTGCGCGAGCGGCTCGGTGGGCGGCGGGTGTTGGGCGCGATGGTTCCGTTCAATGTGGTCGCGCTTGGCGAGGGACGGTTTCATCGCTCGACCTCGGGCGATATCTATGTCGAGCAGGATGCAGCCTTGACCGCGGAAAGGGTTTCGGTCCCCGACCTGAAAATGCGCGCTACCGGCAACATCGTCGGCGTGCAATGGGGCAAGCTGATCGTCAACCTCAACAATGCGCTCAACGCGCTGTCCGGCCTGCCGCTGCGCGAGCAGCTTGCGCAGCGGGCATGGCGCGTGCTGTTCGCCGATCAAATGGCGGAAGGGCTCGCGGCGATAAGGGCGGAGGGAATTTCGCCGGTATCGCCGACGCCGATCCCGCCCGCCTGGATGCCGCCTTTGCTGCGGCTGCCCGACGGCATCTTCGGCCTATTGCTTGGGCGTACCATGCATATCGACCCGGCGGCCCGTTCGTCGATGTGGGAGGACTTGCAGCGCGGACGCCGCACCGAAATCGATTATCTGCAAGGGGTCATTACCGCGATTGCCGACCGGCACGGCCTGAAGGCGCCGCTGTCACGCCGTGTCGTCGGGCTGATCCGGCAGGCCGAGGCCGCAGGCCAGGGCTCGCCGGCACTGACGCCAGCGCAGGTTCGGCCGTAACGTGTTCAATAAAGCGGTCATTGCCTTGAAATCGCACCGATCCGGCGCGAATTTACTCAACGCGCGGTCGCATGCATCGAGGCCGCGAGGTCGGAGGGCGAGATGAAGGGGATCTATGCGGCCATGGCCGTCATCATGGCTGGGGGATTGGCTTGGATCGCACCGGCTCATGCGGTGCCGCCAACGGTGACGCCATCGCCGGGTTACGACGCGCGGCTGCAGGAATCAAGGACGGCCCCCACGGTCTATCAGCCGGCCCCGCGCGCTTTCCACTCTCGGCATCATCCGAAACGCATCCACGACGGCGCGCGCTGATTGACGTTTAGCTGCGCTTGGCCTTGCTCGGCGTCGACGTGAACAGCTTCTTCAGCCCGTTCAGCCCTTCCGAAAGTCGCGGCCATTCGCACGAGAATGAATTTTTCGCGCAGTTCGCCGCTTTCGGCCGCCTGGTCGGCAGCGGCACTCTTTCAGATTCGCTGCGCACGGATTCGCTGCGGAGCGAGACCGGCTGCACCTGTTGCACCTGCTGCTGTTTTGCGGCAAAGGCCGCCGCGATGCTGTTGCGCCGCTGTTTCTCGAGATAGAGCGTATATTGCTCGTCGATGTGCTTCTGCTCTTCCGGCGTCGGATTCGGGCCCGCGATGTCGAAGGTCCGGTCCTGCATGAAATCATAATAGGTGTAGCCGCCGCCAGGCTTGCGGCGGCCGGCGAATTTCGCGTTGCATTCGGCGAGCGCCGAGGTCCGCTCTTCCTTGGTGGGCAACTTCTCCGCGACGTCGGCGCATGCCTCGAAATCGACGGGGCCGCGGTTCCACCATTGGGCGTGCGCGTGCGACGGCACCACAAGGGCGCCCGTCGCACCAACAAGCAGCGCGGCTATGCGCGATCGAATCACTTAAGGCTGTCCCCGGCCAGGTTCCACCAACACAATTGCCGCGGATTGTTGCCATTTTGGGGCCGCCTGCAACCCCGGAACCGGACAATTTTCCGTAGCGGGTCCGGCGTTTTTTCTTGACGCAGCGATGCGATTGATCGCCGCAAAAGCGCGACCACCATGGTCGCGTTGGCCTCAAACAGCAGCAGGTCGCAGTCGGGACAGACTGCAAAGTCCACGCCGGCATCATCGAGGCCGAGCGCGTCTCTTATCCCTTCCAGCGCGGCCATCGGCTTGTCGCCGATCGGTGAGGGCGCCGAGCAGCGCCGCGCGTTCGACTGCGAGTTCGATGGTATCGCCGACCTTATCGTCGCCCTTGTTGTTGCCTTGGGGCTGCTGCGCGAGCTGGGCTTCGGTCTCGGTGACGCGCGCTTCTTGCGCGAGCCGCGGCACTCAGCCGCCGTTGCTTGTGGCGATATTGCGCGCGAGGGCCGTTTGCTTAGATATCATGAAGTGCGCCGGTTACGCGGATAGACCCTCTTACGCCGGCGTCGGCTGATTCGCCTGCCTGTGAGGAGGAGATCAATGCCCCAATGGTCTGGTTCCTGTCACTGCGGACAGGTCGACGTTGCGATCCGCACGAAAGTCGAGCCGGAGGCGATCGTGCTGCGCGAATGCCAGTGCGGCTTTTGCCGACGGCATGGCGCGAAGACATTCGCTGATCCGGCAGGTGAAGCCAGTATCTCTGGCACGGAGCGGTTGACGCGCTATCGGTTTGGCCAGGCGACGGCGGACTTTCTCCTGTGCTCCCGTTGCGGGGTTTATGTTGCCGCCGTGATCGAGCACGAAGGCCGGCACTTCGCAACGATCAACGCCGCCGGGCTGCAGATCCCGCTGCTTGCCACGAGATCGGCAACCCCGGTCAGCTACGAGGGTGAGGACGCCGAGGCAAGACGCCAGCGGCGGCTGGACCGTTGGATGCCTGTGGTTCTCAATGAGGACCGCGGCGTTGCGCACGAGTGACGGGAAGGCTCGTCCCTGGTTTGCTTGCATCGTTTGCTTGCATCGAGGTTGCTAGCCGGTGCGGCCATTGCTACAAGGCAGCCATTGCTACAAGTCTTGGCCACAAGTCTTGGCTACAAGTCTTGCGCGGGTCGCGCAAATCACGACGGTCCCGTAGCTCAGCTGGATAGAGCGGCGGTTTCCTAAACCGCAGGTCGCATGTTCGAGTCATGCCGGGATCGCCAGTTTAGCCCAATGTTCATTGGGTTTCGCATCCGATGAAACAGACCAATCCGCAAAAGCTTGCGATCGAGGTCGGCAAATCGACCTCCGTCTCGGCGTTGCTGCTTCATCCGCCGAACGCGCGCGCCTGCTTTGTGTTTGCGCACGGCGCCGGTGCCGGGATGAGCCATTCCTTCATGGAGACGGCGGCTGTTGGCCTTGGCGAACGTGGCGTCGCGACACTGCGTTATCAATTCCCCTACATGGAAAAAGCCAGCAAGCGGCCCGATCCGCCGGCGGTGGCGCACGCCGCGGTGCGCGCCGCGGTCAAGGAAGCGGCGCGTCGTTGCGGCGGCCTGCCGCTGATCGCGGGCGGCAAATCCTTTGGCGGGCGCATGACGTCGCAGGCGCAGGCGAAACAGCCTTTGGATGGCGTGCGGGGATTAGCGTTCTTCGGCTTTCCCCTGCACCCAGCTGGAAAACCTTCGACCGATCGCGCCGATCATCTCACCGAAGTTCATGTGCCAATGCTGTTCTTGCAGGGCAGCAACGACAAGCTCGCGGAGCCTAATCTGCTCAAGCCTGTCGCCGAAAAGCTCAAGCCCCGCGCGACATTGCATCTGGTCGAAGCGGCCGATCATTCCTTTCATGTGCCGGTGCGCTCGGGGCG
>VAZG01000483.1 GCA_005885285.1 Alphaproteobacteria bacterium
GAGGAGAGCGCGCAGTTCGTCTTCCCGCAGCACGCTAACCAGCCAGATGCCGACAAGGGGTATCATCTCCATAAAGCTGTGGACCATCTGCTCGGTTGGCGTGACCTCACGTTTGGCGGTCGCAATGCGGAGGTCCCCGTAGACGGTCACCTCGTGTGCCAGGAGCGCGGCGACCATCATCAGGATGACCGGGCTCGTGATTTCGAGGAACACGGTCGCCAGCACGGGTAGCGCCATTTCTCCCATGAGCAGTAAATGGGTTACCGATTCTTTGACCCCGGCGGTTTTCTCGATCCGCGAATATCGATGGCAAGCCCAATCACCTAAGGAAGAAGCCAGCCAGATCGGTGGTAGCACATAAAGAAGCGAGAAGCGGACTGCTTTGGTTACATGGCCTCCGTCAAGTGCTTGCTCTCGGGCCGGCGTTTCTCGTGCCGGCACATGGGCCGCAGCCTCGGGGGTCCGCTCGCGCCCCAATAAGCGCCACCAGAGGAGCGCCAATCCCAAGCCAGCCAGAATTCCAGCGGCACCTGTTCCGCTGACAAGCAAACTGCGTCGCTCGCGGCCATTATCGTCCAAACTCCCACGGGAAGGCGTGGGATGCAGTCCGACTACCATCGCAGGCTCCTCGCCTGTTCGGGGCAATAACGCCACATATTCACCACCAACGGGCAACTCCACTTTTTGTTGCCGTTCGACCCGGTAAATTTATGCCTCTGGGAGCCCCGGGTAAGGGTGAAACCGATCCTGCTCCTCATACTTTGCGCTCCCGGAACATTCCGATGTTCGGAGCGATTACGTGGCGAGACAACAAGGAGCGCGCCATGAATGTCGCCGACGAACGCAGCATGTCCTGCTGGCTTCAAGATGCCCCGGCGATCAAAGCGCCACCGCTGCAGACCGACCAGACTTGTGACGTGGTCGTGATCGGCTCCGGTATCGCTGGGCTGTCCACGGCTTACGAGCTTAGCCGGTTCGGCCGCTCTGTCATCGTCATTGATCGCGGCAAGATAGGATACGGAATGACGGCGCGCACTACCGCGCACCTTGCGACCGAACTCGACGATTTCTATTGCGAGCTCATCCGCGTGCGCGGTGAAGATGAGGCGCGTATCTACTACGACAGCCAAGTCGCGGCCGTGAACCGTATCGAGGCCATCTGCAGAGAGGAACGCCTCGACGCCGATTTTGCGCGAGTCGATGGTTTCCTTTTCGCGGCAGAGGAAAGCCATCGCGCAGGTCTCGAAGAGGAATATCAGGCCTGCCGCAAGATCGACGTCGATATTGATTGGGTGGATCGCGCGCCCGTTCCTGGAATCAATACAGGTCGGGCATTGCGGTTCTCCAACCAGGGGCGCTTTCACCCGACCAAATACCTCGCCGGACTTGCCCGAGCGATCCTCGCCCGCGGCGGCCGGCTCTACGCGGACACGGCCTATGTCGCGCATAACGAGACTGACGACCGGGTCGAAATTAGCACTGAACAGGGATGTGTGATCCGGGCCGGCGCCGCCGTGTTCGCAACCAACTCTCCTGTCAATGACAAGATGACGCTTCACACGAAACAGGTTCCCGACAGGACTTACGTGATCGC
>VAZG01000484.1 GCA_005885285.1 Alphaproteobacteria bacterium
TCGCCAGCGAGGACCTGCTGGACGTCTAGGCTGTGGCGTCTCTCCGGCTAACCGCCAAGGTTGTCACGCGAGATTGATCTTTCCGGCCGTAAAAGGCGTGATTTGAGCTGGTTTTCGGGCGTTTTTAACCCGTGTGGCCGAAAATCCTCACTGCCCCGTTTTCCGACGGGTGTGTTGGCCGGGCAACAGCATTTTGGGCACAGCCGTCTATAGTCCGCTCAATGGGATTGGGGAATCGGTGCCCTCGCGCCCTGTCACGCGGTCCGAACGCATATTGAGGAATAGAAAATGAAGAAGCTTTTGCTTGCACTCGTCGCGACAGCGGCTTTCACCGGATCGGCCTCGGCGGCCGATCTCGCAGCTCGGCCCTACACCAAAGCTCCGGTGCCCATGGCGCCTCTTTATAACTGGACCGGCTTCTACATCTTCGGCGGCGCCGGCGGCGGATTGTGGAACGCCGACAGCAACGTGGTGACAAACCCCGGCGGGCTTGCCATCACGCGTGACCAGCGTATGGGCGGTAGTGGCTGGTATGGAACGGTCGGCGCCGGGTATGATTGGCAGTTCAACACGAGCTGGGTTGTTGGCATCTTCGGTGACGGGCAGTTCGGAAGTATCCGTGGCTCGATCAGCGATCCCGCCGTTGCCTTTGAAGGCCAGGAAAAACTTCGCAACAGCTATGCGGCAGGCTTGAGACTGGGTTATCTGGTCGCGCCCAATGTGCTGTCATATGTCAACGGCGGTTACTCCGGTTCGCAGTGGTCGGGCGCTAGCTTCTCGACCTTGGCGGCTGCCGGCGGTCCGGTCGCTTTCACAACCCCCTCCTTCAATCGTAACGGGTGGTTCATTGGTGGCGGCGTGGAGAACAATCTGAACATCTTCGGCATTTCCGCGCCTGGCTGGTTCATGAAGACCGAGTATCGCGCAGCTTTCTATGGTCGTGTCACCCTGCCTGAGACATTTACCCCTGCCTTCGGCGGCGGAATCACCGGCGATTCGGTGACCTTCAAGCCGTGGAACCAGACCATCAGCACCTCGCTGGTCTACCGCTTCAACTGGGGCGGCCCGGTGGTTGCGAAGTACTGATCTCCTCCCTGAGTGTGGATAACTTAAAAGCCCCGGCTTCGGCCGGGGCTTTTTTGTTCGTCCTGAATTGTTGTCTCGAATTCTATTGAGCGACTGCGGCCGAGGCCGTATCTGCATTGTAGATTGTAGATTCAAGGTCGGAGACCGAAACATGAAGGTGGCATTTCAGAAGTGGGGCAACAGCCTTGCGCTGCGAGTGCCGAAAGCATTCGCCGATGAAATCGGTGCCGGCGACGGCAAGGCCGCGGAAATGACCGTGAGCAATGGCAAGCTGGTGATCGAGACCCTGCGGTCGCAGCGGCGCAAGCGTCGCTATAATCTCGACGAGCTGATTGCCGGCATAACACCAGACAACCGTCATGGAGAGATCGATTGGGGGCCGCCCGTTGGCAACGAAGCCTGGTAACTACTGTCCGCAGGCCGGTGACTCCATCTGGATCGATCTTGACCCCGTGGTCGGCCACGAACAATGCGGGCGACGGCCGGCCGAAACACGCGCAGAATCGGAGGGTGGGCAAAGCGACGGAGCTCAACGAGCAAAGGTGGAAGCGTGCCCCCCGTGTCAATGCAGATTGCAACTTCGATGGTGGGCACGGCACAGCTGCGCCTTTGCGCCACCCTACGAAACTGGATAGCACTGCGCGCTAGGGAAGGAAATGCGGATGCCGAGAGCGCTGCTGATCGTTGGCCTCATCGCGCTTGCCATTGGCCTCCTTTGGATCGGTCAGGGTCTGGGTGTAATCAACTGGCCGCAATCGAGCTTCATGATCCGGCAGATGCAGTGGGCAGGCTACGGCGCGGCACTGGCCGCGCTCGGGTTGATCCTGATCTGGCAGAGCAAGCGGTAGGCCGGCGTGGTGAATTCGTCATTGCCGGGCTTGACCCGGCAATCCATCGCCTTTTGAAGAAGGATGGATGCGCGGATCAAGTCCGCGCATGACGAGAGAAACGGGAATCGGACTATGACACCAAAACCATTTGATCTCAGCGGCAAGGTCGCGATCGTCACCGGCGGCAATGGTGGCATCGGGCTCGGCATGGCACGCGGGCTGGCGGAGGCCGGCGCCGCGGTTGCCGTCGTCGGACGCAATGAAGCGAAATCGATCGCGGCAGTCGCCGAGCTCGAACAGAGCGGCGGCAAGGCGATGTCCGTCATCGCCGACGTCACCGACAAGGCCGCCGTCGCCGCCATGGTCGAGCGCGTCAAGCGTGAGCTCGGCCGGATCGACATTCTCGTCAACAACGCCGGCATCAATATCCGCAAACCCCCGCACGCGCTCGACATCGAGGAATGGGAAAGCGTGATGAAGACCAATTTGACCAGCGCGTTCCTGTGCTCGCAGGCGGCGCATCCGGCGATGAAGGCCGCGGGCCACGGCAAGATCATCAATATCGGCTCGATGATGTCGATCTTCGGCGCAAGTTTTGCGCCGGCCTATGCGGCGAGCAAAGGCGGCATCGTGCAGTTCACGCGCTCCTGCGCGGTCGCCTGGGCCGCCGACAATATCCAGGTCAACGCGGTGCTGCCGGGCTGGATCGATACCGATCTCACCAAGCGCGCGCGCCTCGAGATCGACGGCCTGCACGAACGGGTGCTGGCGCGCACGCCGGCGGCGCGATGGGGCGCGATCGCCGACTTCGCCGGCATCGCAGTATTCCTCAGCTCACCCGCATCCGACTTCGTCACCGGCACCGCAATCCCTGTGGATGGCGGATATTCGATCATGGGCTAGTTTCAACCCCGATGCC